>CALURL010000003.1 GCA_944323155.1 Candidatus Gastranaerophilales bacterium | reverse complement strand
ATAGAGGATAAGATAAAAGGTAGAAATGTAAACTAAAATATTTATAACTGGAAAGTACAAATGGGATATTCAGCACAAAAAGCAGGATTGCTACATCCGTACTTTACAATTGTAAAATGTAGGTATAAAATATAAAGGATAAAAATGAGCAGTTCAAAGTTTTATATAATTTTTAATATCTTCAATATATTATTAATAGGTTTTATAATATTATGTATGAATATTAGTCTGGATTTGGTTTCAGATATTTCCCAAAATGCCAATATAATGCTTCTTTTGGGATTACTTTTGCAGATTACGTATATTATTGTAAAACTCTATTTGCCAAAGTTGTTGATAAATATTGCAAAAAAGCATACGAAATCGATAACAAGCGAGTTTATTCAATTTATAAAAAACACACCTCAAAATAAAAAGAAAATTCTAACAATAGCCTTTTGTTATGATTTACCATTTTTGATTTATTGTATATATATATATATTGACTATTTTTTTATATGGACTGTTATTTTTACATTGATTGCATATATACTATTTTACGCAGGAGGAATCTTGCTTTTTTACTTGATGTTGTATAGAGGCATTAAAAAATATTTAAAATAGTTAAATAATTTGACAATCTTTAATCCATGAATAGAAAACGGAGAATTCAAGGCAAATTAAAATAATAACTTATTAATGATAATAATTGTGTTGAAAAGATACAAAAACTCCACCGTTTTTTCCACAATTTTAAATATTAAATTATAAGTCAATATCTGATTCTTTAATTGGGGCGCCGATTACACGTTCAACTTCTGCGGCATTTATATTATAATTTAGCAGGTTTGAATAATAATCTAGCTGGGCGTTTAGATATGAGTTTTCTGCATCTTTAAATTCGATTGCATCACCAAGGCCTACTTGATATCTGCGGAATGCTTGATATTGTCGTTCTTTTGCCTGTTGAAGAGCTAGTTTTGAAACTTCAATACTGTCATGAGAATTCAACAGATTAATATATGCACTTTTTACTTCCAAATAAACGTCTTGCCTTTGCTGTTCATAATCTGCAACTGCTTTTTTATATTCTGCATTGGCTTGGTCTACCTGTTTTTTTAGCAGCATAAGGTTTAAGGCCGTGTAGTTTAACTGAACTCCAAATTGGTAGCCGTAATCACTGTCAATTTGACGTCCTCCTTGATTATATGACCCAAAGGCGCTAATATCAGGTGCAAATGAACGTTTAGCACTTCTAACATTTAATTCTGCGGCATCTTTAAGTTTTTTAGCAGACAAAAGAGCTGGCCGTGAGGCTTCTGCTGTTTTTAATAAATCTTGAAAATCTACATTATATGCTTTTGAATTAAGTTTATCTTTTAGAACTACATTTTCTAATTCAGGAATACCTACAGCATTTGCAAGTTCTGCCGCTGCAAGTTCCAGCGTATTTTTTGCTTTAATTAAGTTAACTTTAGCATTTCCAAGGTTGTATTCTGCAGTAGTTACATCTATTTTAGCTTTACGCCCTATATCGTATTGAGCTTTTGCCTGCTTGTATTGAAGTTCGAAATCTTTTACGGTATCTTCATAAACCCTTTTTTGAATTTCTGCAAAAATAAGATTATAATAAGCTACTTTTACATTGTATATTACAAGTTCAATACTTGTTTCTGCGTCATATCTTGAAGATTCATAAGTTCTTTTAGCCATATCTGCTGTTGACTTTGTTTTTCCAAAGTCAAAGAGAAGTAAATTTGCTGAAAGTGTCGGCATATAATACATATTATATTTTTGAGACATCATTCTTGCATAAGCACTATTCATTGTCATTAAAGTGTCGTTTCTTGAATAGCTGACACCTGCGCTAATTGTCGGAAAATAATTAGACCAGGCTTGGCCTATCATTGTTTTATAAATCTCTGCATTGCTAATTGCTGACATGATTGTTGGATGATGTGTGATAGCTAATTTTATACAATCAACAAGAGAAACTTCTCCATTCATATCAGCGTATTCTATCTGGCTATTGATTACCGGGAATTTTGTTTCATACATTCCTTCTGCTTCTTTTGAAGATTCTTGTTTATGTTTTTCATTTTCTTTGCTTTTTTTCAGTTCACGTCTGACATTTGGTTTTTCGTTATCAGGTTTAACTATTTCAACTTTTTCTTTTTTGTCAGTTTTATTTTTACCGAACCAGCCTTTTGCCATTGTTGGAGTTGCGCCAATGGTTAGAAGTGAACATATTAAAAACAGATTTAGTATCTTTTTCATTTACATCTCCAAATCTTTTTCAGTAATTTCTTTTTTCGGGAACAGATCAACAAACTCTTGTACAATAACATAAAATGCAGGAGTCAAAACGGCACCGAGTGTTGCGGCAGCAATCATACCGCCAAAAACTGTAGAACCTACAGAAATTCTTGAATTTGCGCCGGCACCTGATGCAAATAGCATAGGTAAAACACCTATAATGAACGCAAGTTCTGTCATCATAATTGCTCTAAATCGTAATCTTGCAGCTTTAACAGCGGCTTCTTTCACAGAAAGACCGTGTTTTTCATGTTCTTCTTTCGCGAATTCTACAATCAAAATAGATTGTTTTGCCGCAAGACCTATCAAAGTAATCATACCTACTTGAGAATAAATATCAAATGACTGATTAATCATCATTTGGAAAATTAAAGCACCTAATGCTGCAATAGGTGATATTAAAAGAACTGCAACAGGAATTGTATAGCTTTCGTACAAAGCAACAAGGAATAAATATACAAATATCAAAGCCATACTAACAATCATTACAGTTTGTCCTGAAGCTTCACGTTCCTGAGCAGATGTTCCAGACCAGTCAAATGACATATCTGCCGGAAGTACCTGTTTTGCAACTTGTTCCATTGCATTCATTGCATCTCCTGAGCTTTTGCCGGCCGCCTGCTGACCTTGAATTTGTACAGATTTATACTGGTTATATCGGGTAATTGAGGCTGTACCTACAGTTTGTTTCAATTTAACAATTGACATAATAGGCACCATTACACCGTTATTGTTTTTTACATAAATACCTGATAAGTCTGTAGCTTTGTTTCTAAAACGGCTTTCTGCCTGCATTTGCACCTTGAATACTCTGTCATATTTATTGAAGTCATTAACATAATATGTACCGAGCATTGAAGAAAGTGTTGAATACAATTCTTGTAAATCAACATTTTGAGCAAGTGCTTTTTCATAGTCAATTTCCACAATATATTGAGGAACGTTTGCCTGGAAAGTTGTATTAACGCTTGATAAAGTCGGATTTTTATTTGCTTCTGCAACAAGTTTATTAGCCCAGCTTTCCATTTCTTGCGGAGTATATTCACCTTGAGATAGCATTTGGAATTCAAAACCGCCCATCATACTCATACCATTGATTGCAGGTGGTGAAAAGGCTTGAATTTGTGCTTCTTTTGTGTTTGCAGCGACTTTACGAACTTTATTTAATACTGCTGTATGTGTAAGGTCAGTAGGTTCGCCTTTTATTTTTTTCACAATCCATTTTGCAGGATTCATTTTTCTTTCGCTGTAGTCAAGAAGCTGAATAATTACGTTTGCTGAATTTACAGCACCATCGCCTCCAAATACAGTTAATTTTTCAGGGTTTATACCTGGAATATCACGAATTTCATCGACAAATTTTCTTGCTACCGCTTCTGTTCTGGATAATGAAGCTCCATCGGGAAGGGTTATACTTGCAATCAATACACCCTGGTCTTCGTCAGGTATAAAACCTGTTGAAATTGTTTTAAATGAGATTAGCGTCAATAAAATGATACTTACATAGAAAATGGCAACTAATTTTTTGTTATAAACAAATTTTGTTACGTATTCCATGTAAAAGTCTTCTACCTTGGTAAAGATTTCGTTGAATTTTTCAACGATTACAGAAGTTCTTTTTCCTATACGCTCCTTTATCCTGTCAATATGTTTAAGCCAAGGCAGTTTTGAATAATCATGTTCTTCTTTTTTATGCCCTAAGAAGTGAGAGCACATTGCAGGAGACAAGGTTAATGCGCATATTGCAGAGATAGCAATTGATACAGCAATACAAACAGCAAACTGTTTATACATAACACCTGTCATACCTGTCATAAATATAATTGGAACAAAAACAGCCATTAAGACAAGTGCCATAGCCACAAGCGCAAATCCAACTTCCTGCATAGTAAGCTGAGTTGCTATTATCGCTGATTTACCTTCTTCAATATGCCGTTTAACGTTTTCAATTACAACTATGGCGTCGTCAACTACAACACCTACTGCAAGAACAAGGGCAAATAACGTTAACAGGTTTATTGTCATCCCCATTGCTTTCAGTGCAAAGAATGTACCAATCAAAGAAACAGGAATTGTTGCACATGGTACAAGTGTTGCCATGCCATCTCCAAGGAAAAGGAAAATAATTATAACAACTATCAAACCTGTTAAAAGTATTGTGAATTCAACTTCTTTCATAGATTCATGAATGAAGTCCGCATCATCTTTTACATAAAGAATTTTAATCCCGTTTGTTAATCTTCCATTAATCTCTTCAACTTTTTCTTTAACAGCTTTTGACAAATTGATAATATTTGCATCAGGCAATTGAGATATAACAACAACCGCGGAAGGTTTACCGTTAACAAGACCAAGGTTTGAATAAGATTCTGCACCAAGTTCAACACGTGCAATATCTTTTATTTTGACATTAGAGCCGTCCATGTTTGAGCGAATAATTATATTTTCAAATTCTTTAACTTCATCCAATCTGCCAGGCGTTTTTAATGTAATTTGTAAAGCTTGAGCTTCATCTGTTGGAAGTGCGCCAAGAGCACCGGTTGCGACTTGTGTATTCTGACTGGTAATGGCATTTTTTACATCGCTTGTTGATATATGCAAACCTGCCATTTTCTGTGGATCAAGCCAAATTCTCATGGAATAATTACCGCCGCCAAATACACTTACATCTGCAACACCTTCCACACGCTTCAATTCATCTTTAATATATATTGAACCATAATTTGTAAGATCTAATTGTGACCAGTTACCATATTCCGGATAAAGGGTTAAAATTATCGCACCGGAACCTGATGTTCGGCTTATTGCGGTAACACCTGTTCTTTGTACTTCTTCAGGAAGTTGTGATTGAACCCTTTGAATAAGGTTTTGAACATTCATCAAATTGATGTTTTTATCTGTTCCAACTTTAAAATATATTGTTAAACTGTAACTTCCATCAGTCGATGTTGAAGTCATATAAGTCATATTTTCAACACCGTTCAGTTTATTTTCGAGTACAGTTGCAACGGAAGATTCTATAACCTCAGCACTCGCACCTTGATAAGAAGCTGATACACGTACCTGTGGAGGTGTAACATCCGGATAACTTTCCTGTTTTAGACTCAATAACGATATTAAACCCAGAATAACTATACATACGGAAATTACTAAAGCAAATCTTGGTTTTCTTATAAAAAAGAACAGCTTATCTTTATCAAATATTTTTTTCATTAAACTTCCCTGCTATTTATCAGTATCATCATTAGTTTTTTTTATAGGTTTTAATTTTTGTCCTTCAGCGGCAATATTTTGTATGCCGGTCAAAACAATTGTATCGTTGAGATTAAGCCCGTTTTCTACAATCCAGTTATTATCAATTACATCTGAAACTTTAATATTTTTTCTAACAGCTTTATTATCTTCGACAGCCCAAACATAATATCCGCTCATTGCATCACCTTTTGTACAAGATTGCGGTACGGTCATAAATTTAACAAGTTTAGGCGCAGTAATTTTAACTTTCATATACTCTCCTGGAGTAAGCCACATTCTTGAGTTGTCGAAAGTTGCACGCATACTAATTGAGCCGGAATCTTTATCAATTTTGTTATCTACAAAATTAACCTTACCGATTTTGTCATACCATGTTCCATCATTAAGCTGTACTCTGACTTCTGCGTCTTTAAAACGGTTACTTCCTTTAAGGAGTTTAACATAATCATCTGTTTTCAAACTAAATGAAACATAAACAGGATTAACGCTGGAAATATTTACAAGAGAACCAGAAGTCGGAGTAACATAATTACCTTCTGTGATATTCACCTTACCAATTCTGCCGTCAATCGGGGATTTTATGGAAGTATATCCAAGATTTACCCTTGCAAGTTCCAATTGTTGTTTTGCAGCGTCATATAATGCTTTATTCTGATTTCTTGCGGCCAAACTTTGGTCTACATCAGAACGGCTTATCAAATCTTCTTTTACAAGTGCATTTGCTCTATTTAGTTCCTGTTGAGCATTTTTTAACAGTGCACTATATTGATTAACATTTGCACGGGAATTATTAACTTCAATTTGATATTCTCGCGGATCTATTTGGAAAAGAAGCTGGCCTTTTTTTACAAAATCACCTTCTTTAAAGTATTTCTTTAATAAAAATCCAGGCACTCGTGCCACTAAATCTATTGAATATTTTGCCTCTACACGTCCTGTTGATTCTGCAGAGACATTTATAGCCTCTATATGAGGGTATCCTACTTCAACTTCTTTAGGCATTTTCATAGCCTGCCTTTGAATGATTGCTGATACAACGCCAGAAATTTTATTATAAACAATAGGAACAATTATAATTGCCAATACTAAAATTGCAAGTTTTTTCCTTGTAAATTGATATTTCATACTTCTCCCCAATATTTTTCCGGATATAATTCCAGTATATTTTTCTACCTTAATAGTAAATTAATATCTATTTTATGTCAACTAAACTTTTTAAACAAACAATATTACGTCAAAAAATAAACAGTCATGTATACTTCAAGTTGATGAGATACAGCCTTTATCATACTCACACAAAATTTTTAAGATACTGAAACAAGTTCAGAACCTGCATTGAATTAATAAAAAAGAGCCTTTTGGGCTCTTGTTGTAAAATCTGGAGCGTAGGGGATTCGAACCCCTGACCCCGACACTGCCAGTGTCGTGCGCTACCAACTGCGCTAACGCCCCGTATAACTATTATACCTCTATTTACCTATTTTTGGGGTCTATCGCAGTATCCCCCCTTCAAAAACCTGACATTTAGTCAGCTTTTTGCGGGGTCCCTGCTAACGCCCCTTATAACTATTATACCTCTATTTTAACTATCTTGTGGGTCTATCGCAGTATCCCCCTTCAAAAACCTGACATTTAGTCAGCTTTTTGCGGGGTCCCTGCTAACGCCCCTTATAACTATTATACCTCTATTTTAACTATCTTGTGGGTCTATCGCAGTATCCCCCTTCAAAAACCTGACATTTAGTCAGCTTTTTGCGGGGTCCCTGCTAACGCCCCGTATAATTATTATACTCTATTTAATTATTTTGGGGAATCTATCGTATTATACCCTTTCAAAAACCTGACAAAAGCAAGCTTTTGGTGGAACTACTGTTAGCGCCCCGTAATGTTTATATTTTATCACAAATATATTTTTTAGAGAATATCTCTGGGCAATCTTTTAATGTTATTTCTTTGCCGCCGACAAAAAGCTTGTCACCGTCCGCAATTAATATATTATTGAAACATTCTTGTAATGTCTTTAAATCTTTAACCTGAATATATCGCCCATTAGGTCGTTTTTGGTATTCCGAAAAAAGTGTCCAGGTATCTGTGTCAACAGAATAATGATAATGTGTTTGAGAATTGTCATATCTATGTCTTTCAAAAAGAGAGACATTTTTTATTCTATCTATAAATATTTTTTTTAATCTTTCAAACTGTTCTATAGAATACGGATTTCCATCAATATCTTTACTTCCTATAAGGATTGCTCTTTGAGGATTTTTTACAAATCTGAATAATGAATTAATTATTTGAGGGAATTTCTTTTTATTTGTCATATCATCCCAAAAATGAAATCCTTCTGCCTCTTTAAGCGGATCAACAATACCTCCGCCTGTACAGGTTCTTATCCCTTCAGAATAAAATTCATCCGCTTTTAAAATATTAGGAACATCATGCCAGAAACCTATTCTATTCTTCTTATGAAGCTTAGAATATGTAATTCTGTCTACAAATTGAATTCTTGATGTAAACGTAATTGACTTTTTATCCATACAAGAGTAAAAACAAAACACAAAAAAAATTGCCTTTAAAATTTTATTTTTCGTTTTTAAATAAAATTATTGCAACAAAGCTTAAAATTACTGCTCCGATAAAAATTTCAACCGGAAACATTAATAATAACTTTTCGTCCAATATCATCGGAATTAAAAGTATAGCACCTGCAGGAGGGAAATTTATTTTAATTCTGTTTAGTGCAATAAACAAGATTATACAGGCTAGTGCAGTACATATATATAAGTGAAGTCCCAAATGAACATTTAAAACAAGTCTTAAAGTGCTGCCGACAAATGCCCCAAAGGTCATTAAACCTACTATATAAAACGGTTTTTTTCTTGCAGGACTTTTCGGGTTAGACAATTCTGTAAACATTACGATTAGTGGAGGGGCTAAAAAATATATCTGATGTACTTTGAATGGAATAAGGGCTATAATACAGAAAACAATTAATAATTTTGACCATTTTATTATTTGTTTTTTTATATCAAAATCACAAGGTACAAATCTATTGACAGGCCGTAAATGAAATTTTTCCATTAACCATTGTGCAGTAATTATTATAAGAGCCATTATTATAACCGAAATTGGATAAATCCAGCTTGTTGTTTTGAGATAAACCGGTAAAATACAAGCAGAAATTATAGGAACAAAGTTTGATTTACAAAGTGTTAAAATAAATCCGGTAAAGGCAAAGCAAAGGCAAACCTGAAAAATTAGTGGTAAAGGAACATATCTTACTACTAATACACCGAATAATGCTGCTATGGACATAAGAAAAAATATTCTTCTTTTATTTGTAGCCCAGGGCTGTAATTCTGCAACCCAGGCACCGATTGTAAGTGCACAAATTTCCGGGAAAATGATTTCTTTTTCTCCGCTTATTTCTGCAACCCAAACCATGGAAAGAGCTAGTAATATTCCAAATAAATATCGTTCAATCCTTGCTATTTTTAGATATCCGGTTTTCATATAGAAAATTTTCTAACTAAAAGGGTAAAATTGCAAGACTTTTAGTATGTTGATTTTGTTTAGAACAGGGTTAACTGATTTGATTTTTCCTGTTCTTTTTGTTCTTTTTCGTATTTTGAAAGTGTGATTAAATCTTTTTCTATTTTGTCTAAAAACGGGGAAATTTCAAGGTTTTCCTGCTTGCCAAAAAGTGTTCGTTTTATTGCGCGGCTAAGGAATAATTGTTGTTTTGCCCTTGTCATTCCAACGTATAAAAGACGGCGTTCTTCTTCAATTTGTTCCGGAGTTTCTGCGCGATAAAGCGGCATTATGCCATTTTCCAAACCAACGATGAAAACACAGTTGAACTCAAGTCCTTTTGAAGCGTGCAGAGTCATTAAAGAAATTCTGTCAGCACGTTCATCCAGTGTGTCGGATTCTTTTAGAAGAGAAACTTCATGAATGAATTCAATACGTGTCGGGTATTGTACTGCCATACTTTTAAGATATTTCAACACATAATCCTCTATTTCTGATTTTAAATCTTCCGGAAGATTTTCAAGCTGTTCACTTACAGGCATGTCATCAGTTAAGTTTTTCAAAAGATTTTTTATTGGTTTTTTGTCGCACAAAAGGTCATCAGAAAGTTTGACAAATGGCATACCGGATCTTTGAAGTGCTTCAATAATTGGTTTAAGCTGGGCTGATGTGCGGTATAGAATTGCAAAATCGGAAAAAGACAGATTATTTTTGTCTCCGTCAGATCTTGCTGAATCTATTGAAAAAAAGCTGTGGCCGCCGATAAGATTTTCTATTGTACTTACGACAAATTCTGCTTCTGCTTTGTCTGTCGGCGCGGTATGGATTGTAATTTTTTCATAAGAACTGTTATTTTGCGAAACAATGTTACATGTATCAATTATCTGATTGGAAGCGTTAACAATGCTTTTTGTTGAACGGTAGTTATTTTTCAGGTTTATAATTTGGACATTTTTGTAATCCTCGGAGAAGTTGTTGAAGAATTTTGAACTTCCGCCGCGAAACCCGTAAATTGCCTGATTAGGATCTCCGATTGCGCAAAGATTTCCGTCAGAAGGTGCTAGTTGTCTGATTAATTTATACTGATTTTCGTCAATATCCTGGTATTCATCTACTGAGATATATTGGAATTTTTCACGGTATAACTCTGCAATCTCAGGATAATCTTCAAAGAGTTTTACGGTATATTTGATTAAGTCATCAAATTCCAGCATATCATCAGGAATATTTTCGTCTTTGTAGAGAGATTTTTCCTGCTCGCTGATTACTTTAAAATCTTCTGATAACCCTGCTTTTTCTGTATTTTCTTTTAGGATAGAAAGACAAAGTGAGTGGAATGTGTGAATATTGATTAAATCGGCTTTATCAGAGAGTAATTTTTTAAGTCTTTGCCGCATTTCTTCTGCTGCACGGCGGGTAAATGTTATTGCAAGACAGTTATTGGCTGGAACATTTTTTTCTTTTATAAGGTATGCTATACGGCGGGTTAAGACAGTTGTTTTACCTGAGCCCGGGCCTGCTACAATTAAAAGCTGATTATTTGTGTTTTCAACAGCAGCCTTCTGGTATTCATCAAGTCCGTAAGTTTTGTGAGGTGTTTCAGTCTTGAATTCTGCTTGTTCCAGAGAACCCGTTTTATGTGCTGTTATATCATAATTTTTTGTTGTTCCAATTGATTTCTTTTCTGTTGGAATTTCTATATTAAGTTTTAGGTTTACGAAATTTTTTTTTTACAAGTTCGTTTTCTTCAAAAAGTTTAATAACACCGTATTCACCGTCAAAGCCTGCGTGTTTTATGACTTTCCCTTCACGCAGTCTTGAAATACCTTCACCGAGAAGCGGAAAATCTTTTGATAAATCTTCAACAGGAACTTCTCTCAGAATAGAAAATTCTGAGCCGAATTTATGAATTAATCTTTCATATTCGTTAGTCACTGATTTGCTTGAAGGGCCAACCTGCATTATTTCTGAAATAATTTCCGGAAGCGGTACAAGGCTGAAAACTTGCCCTGCTGTTGCTGGTTTGAACGAATTATTGCAGCCGCGGTCTGCAAGTTCACAAACTCTGTTTAAAACACCTATTGTTAAAGTTTTACCGCAAACAGGACAAATTCCGTTTACCTGTCTTGTTTCTTCGGGTGTCAGGCAGATATTGCATTTTCTGTGACCGTCTTCGTGATACTTTCCTTCTTCAGGGAAAAATTCTACTGTGCCGACATATCCGTTTCCGGTTTTAAGTGCGTTCATAATACTGTAATAATCAGGGTTTGTATCAAATATAGTTGCTTCACGGGCAAGTTTTGACGGCGAATGCGCATCGGAATTAGATACAAGTCTGAATTTATCCAGTTTTGACACTCTCCAGTTCATCTCAGGATCAGAAGAAAGTCCTGTTTCGACTGCAAAAATGTAATCGGATAAATCCTCATAACACTCTTCTATTGAGTCAAATCCTGATTTTGACCCTAAAACAGAAAACCACGGAGTCCAAATGTGGGCTGGAATTATATAAGAACCCTCGCCCGATTCAAGTGTGGTTTCAAGAAGGCTGCGTGAATCAAGTCCTAAAATAGGACGTCCGTCGGAATTTATATTGCCTATGGCATCAAGCTTTTGTCTGAACTTCCCTGCTGCTTCTAAATCCGGTGTGAAAACTACATGGTGAACTTTTCTTGTTTTATCTCCTTTTTTGTATATTGTTGAAATTTCTACAGAGAGTAAAAATCGTACAGGATTATTGTTTATAAAAATTTGTTTTTCTATTTCCGGTTTAAGTCTATACGCACCGTTTCCGTCAGGTATCAGTTTTTCGTTAATTTCTTTAAACCACGCCGGATGTGTAAAATCTCCTGTTGAAATTACACTGAGACCCTTCTTTTGTGCCCAGATTGCAAGTTGTTCAAGGTTGCAGTCTTTGCTTGTAGCACGTGAATATTTTGAGTGTATATGTAAATCTGCATAGAAAAACATTTTTTAATTCATCCTGTATATTGTGTAGTTGTTTTTTTAATAATTATGTTTGAAGTTTTAACCCCGTTTCACACCCCGTATAGTATCAAAAATATATTTTCTCTTCAATAAAGTATTATTTTACAAAAATATGTTATAATAGTAATATAAATAGTTATTCTGTATTGAGGTTTTAAGGAATTATGGATTACGACAGCCTTTTGAAAAAAATCCCGCGAGTAAGAAAAATTCTTGATGATGGGTCGAATAGTATTCTATACCACTACACAAAACCCGAAAAACTTTTGAGTATTCTTGAATCCGGTACAATAAGGTTTTCTAATGCTCTCTATCTTAACGATAAAGAAGAGGTTACATATTCCTATAAACTCATAATCAGCCTTATTGATGAAATGTCAGGTCTGAATAAAAGTTTATTTGGCAGGATAAGAGATTATTTTTATTCAAAATACACAAATATAATTAATGGAACTGACGATTTTAACAACAAATTTGAATATTATACAATTTCATTTTCAACAGACGGAGATAACCTTACACTCTGGAATAACTATTCTAAAGGACAGAATTATACCGGATATAATATTGGTTTCTGCAAACAAGATTTGATTGAAGACATGGTTAAGGTCGGATTTAAGTCTGTCTATGGGAATACTGTTTATGATAAAGAAAAACAGATTACTGTGCTTAAACTCATTTTTGAAAAATGGAATAAGCAATATGAAAAGCTGCTGGATAATATAACAAAGAAAAATGCTACAGATAAACTTACTGATACATATATAGAATTAATAAATATTTTGAGTATTATAAGTCTGTTCTTTAAAAATCCTTATTTCAAAGACGAAAAAGAATACAGGATTATTTTTATAAACAACTATGGAAGTAACTTTACAAAGCAGACAAAAATTTGTGAGAAAAACGGTTTATTTGTACCTTACATAGAATACAAATTCTTGAAAAAAACAGTGAATTCTATTAACATTGGCCCTACTCTGGAAGAGAATATTTTTTACACAAGCACCTGCAGAATGCTTGCAAACTTCGGCTATGGAAATAGAAAGGTTAATCGTTCAAAAATTCCGTTGAGATATTAGATTTATTTTGTTATAATTTGTGTGAATAAGGAGTTGAAAATGGAAAATAAAAATTTGGTTATAGATAAAGAAAAGTGTGTTCATTGCGGTTTGTGTATAGAAGATTGTATTTCAGGATGTTTGGAATTTGACAGCGATAAATTTCCTACTTTTGCAAATCAGGGTGAGGAAAGATGTATTAAATGCCAGCACTGTCTTGCAATTTGTCCTGTAGGGGCTTTGTCTATTTTGGACAAAAATCCTGAAAATTCGCCGGCTGTTTTGAATAATTACAATTCAGATGAGTTATTAAATCTAATTCAGAGTAGGAGAAGTGTCAGAAATTACAAACGTGAAAATATTTCATCAGAAAACCTTGAAAAATTAAAAAATATGCTTAACTGGGTGCCTACAGGATGTAATTTCCACAAACTTCATTTTGCATTTATTGAAGATGTTGAGGTTATGGATGAATTCAGAAATTATGTGAATTCAAAACTAATAAAAATCCTAACAAAAACTCCCGTGAGAGGGATTATGAATAAGTTTTCCAAGTATAAGGATGCTTTTTTAAACGGAGAAGATATAATTTTTAGAGGAGCCCCGCATATGGTTGTTGTTTCTGTCCCTGTGAACGCTCCTTGTGCTGATATTGATCCGGTTATTGCTTTAAGTTATTTTGAGTTGTACGCAAATAGTTTAGGTGTTTCAACTTTGTGGTGCGGGTTTGCAGAATACTGTTTGAAGATGTTTCCTGAACTTTGTGAATATTTAGAAATTCCTCAAGGTTACAAAGCTGCTTATGTTATGCTTTTTGGTAACAGTGACGTTAAATACAAAAGAACAATTCAGCCGGAAAGTTTTGAATTTACAACAGTGAAAAAGAAAGACTTTAGAAAACCAGCATTAATTCAGAAAATAAAGAGATATTTTTGGAATTTTGTTAGATAAAATTTTTTGTTGGGCAGGTATGCCCAACCTACAATCTACATTTTTATTAAATTTAATCCATGCGGCTAAAAAATCAAATTTCATAATACTGATTTTTTATGATATTATTTTTTTATGGCAAAAAAGTTTATGAATGCACAGTTTTTGATTAGCGCTGAGAAGTTATCTCAGTGCCCTAATTATACTTTGCCAGAATTTCCGCTTCTTGGACGCTCTAATGTAGGAAAATCATCTTTTATTAACGGGCTTGCAAATAATAAAAAACTTGCAAAAACTTCAAATACGCCGGGAAAAACTAGACTAATAAACTTTTTTCAGTTTAGTAATGATTTTATGATTGCAGATTTACCCGGATACGGCTACGCTAAAGTATCAAAAGAAGCTCAAAACAGGTGGCAGAAATATTTGGAAGAATATCTTCTTAAACGTGAACAAATTACTTCATTAGTGCAGCTTATAGACGCAAGACATGATATTCAAAAAAATGATTTTCAAATGCGTGAATGGGTTTCTGCTTATAATTTACCGATTTTTACTGTCGTTACTAAAATGGATTATGTGCCAAAATCCAAGACTTTAAATGTGATAAAAAAGGTAGAAAATGAATTGGGCGGAGTGGTTTTACCTTTTAGTGCTATTGATAACAGGTATAATGAAAAGATTTTTGAACATATTTTAAGTTTTAAGTCCTCTAAATAGAGGATTAAAACGTTAATTGCTCTTGTTATAATGAATATGGGTTAGTTATCAAAATTTTTTCAGGAGAGTCTTATGGAAGTAGAAAAAGCCTCTGCAAATAAGAAAGAATTTTATCCGCAGACCAATGGCGCAATATCAGAATCAATTACAAAGGCGTGGACGCAGCAGGCTATGGAATGCTATTCTATCGGCTGTGACTGTAAAAAATGTTCACTTGCTAAAGGGAATTATTCTTTTAAATGCCAGATGCCTAAAGTAATAGATATTTTGATAGGTGTTATTGGCAAACCTCAAATTAACCCGGCATAACAGCTCCTTTTAACTATGCAGCCCCCGAAGGTTGTGTGTGTACCATATATACTAAGTGTTTTTAGGCGGAATGAATTTTCCGCCTTCTTTATTTTAATTTTGTTTAGTGTATTATATTTATCGTTATGAAAAAGGTAATTGTATTATTTTTTGTATTAACATATACAATTTTACCCTCATGCGCAAATGTTGTGAAAATTTCTGCAGAGGATGCTGTAAAACTTGCACTGGAAAATAATTTATCTCTTCAGGCAAAGCGTAAGGAAATACAAATTTTACAGGAAGAAGTTAAAATCGCCAATGCTCTTAAAAATCCTCAAGCACAGGCAAGTATTCTAATGGGTTCTGTTGGAAAATCTAATGCCAGTCAGGCAGGAATTTCTCTTCCTATTGAAGTTGCCAAAAGAGGTGTTAGAAAAAAAGCTGCTCTGGCTAATTTAAAACTTACACAAAACAAAGTGAGGCAGGAAGAATTAAATCTGAAAATAGATGTTTTAAGCGCCTATTTTGATGTTGTTTATATGAAATCTGTTGTTTCTATTCTGGAGGATAGGGAAGAACTTTTTAGAAATATGAAGTTGATTTCTGAGGCAAAACCTAAATCATTGCCAAATTATGAAATTGATAAACTTCAATCGGATATCAAGCACAAAAAACAAATAGTTCTTTTAAACAAGGCAAAAGCAAATCTTTTGCATGCTCAGTTTCATCTCAATGATACGTTGAACTTAAAAGATACGAGCGTGATGTATGATACAAATGAGGATTCCTTGTTTGAAGAGCAGACAAAACTTTTAGATTTACAGCTTCCGGATTACGATACAATAGAAAATATTGCAATGGAATTCAGTTATTCAATAAGAATAGCAGATAATAACATCGAAAAGTCAGAAAAAGAACTTGCAGTTGCAAAGCATAAAGTTATTCCGGACTTAACTGTAATGGGCGGTTATGCATCAAGCTGGGACGGAAATGCCCGCGGCGGTTATGCCGGAGGAGGCTTTGATCTTCCTATTTTTTATACATACAGGCCGGAAGTTAACAGGGCAAAAATCGTTCTTGAAAGAGCGAAACTTGATAAATTATCGTTTGAAAATAAATTAAAATATGCTCTGAAAGAAGATTATAATCAGTTTAAATACGCAAAAGAAAATATGGGATATTATAAAGATATTTTGAAAGAATCCGATAATATCTTGAAAATGTCAGAAAAGCGTTATGAAAACGGACAGACTACATTATTAAATTTGTTTATTATTGAAAATGCCCATCAGGAAGTTATTAATGAATACATAAGTGCAATGCAGATTTATTATCAGGCATATTTGGATTTGATGCATAATATGGGGCATGATATTTTACTTGATGATACTGTTTTTGACAATTTATAAAATTTTTTTCATAAAAAAATGCCGGCAAGTGTGAGTTCTTGACCGGCACATTACTTTAAAATTTTTATTTAAAGTAAAGAGGTGATGATTATATGTTGTTTTTAGTGTTAGTGTGTATATGAATATTTACTGTACATAGTCGTATGGTTTGCTGCCTGTTGCTTTGTATAGACTTATTGCGTCTGTCATACATTCAACTTTTTGTTGAGCAACGAGTTTTTCAATTGTAAGAAGATTTTCTTGATATTGGATTAAATCAAGTTTTGAAATAGTTCCTTCATTGAATTTGTGTTCATTGAAGCTGTAGTCTGATTTTTCCAAATTAAATTGTTTTTCTGTTTGCTGCATTTTGTCTTTGTCCAATCTTGCTGCAACGAGTGCATCGTTGACTTCTTGAATTGCAGTAAGGTTAGTTTTGTAGTAGTTTTGCAGAATTCTTTCGTAAGTTGCTTTTTTCAATCGTAAGTTCGCAATCAAAGAACCGCCCTGGAATAACGGTGCCATAAGCCCGCCACCAAGTCCAAGAAGCATGTTTTTAGTTGTAAACAAACTTCCTAAATCGCCTGCATTAAACAAGGCGCCGCCAAGGATATTTATTGACGGTAAAAATTCTTTTTTTGCTACTCTTACATCAATACCTGCTTTTTCTACCATTAATTCAGCTTTCATATAATCTGGTCTGTGAGTAATAATTTCAGACGGGATTTGTGAAGGAACTGCAAGTTGGTAATTTATTTCATCAAGTGAGCGTCTTTCAAGAGAATTTGCATTTTCAGGGCTTTCGCCAATCAGTACGCACATTTGATGTAACATTTGTTCTCTCTGTTTTTTCAACTCTATTAAATCGGTTTGGCCTTGAACTAATGCTTTGTTTGCTTTAACAGTGTCGGCAGTTGATGTCAAACCTTCTCTGTTGCTTGCTAGCATTAAATCATAAATTTCTTGTCTTATTTTAACTATTTCTTCTTGAAGTGAAATCATTTTATCAAGATTAATTATATTAAAATAGGTTGAGCCGACGGCTGACGCTACTGAAATATAAGCAGCGCGCTCATCAAGTTTTGACCCTTCGTAAAGTTTTTTTACGGATTTAGTTTTGTCATGGTTTTTCAAGAAAATATCGGCTTCGTATTGAACAATTATCGGCAACCCGAAATTTATATCAGTACTTGTACTTCCAGGTGCCTTAAACCAACCGGGGCCAAAACCTGCTGTTGCAGATGGCAATTCTTTTGAAAACTGAGATTTTACATTTTGATAATATTCTTCAACATTTATTGTAGCCATTTTTAAATCATAATTGTTTAAAACAGCTTTTTGAATGTAAGATGTTAACAAATCATCATTAAAATTGTCCCACCAATTCATATTAATATAAGCGAATTTATAATCATCGGATTTTTGATTTTTTTTGTTTTTGCTGACCATGCTCTTGAATTGTTTTGGGGTTGCAGTAGATGTATTATTATTTTCTGCGGCAAGTGCGGGCATGAAATTTATACTTATGAAACTTGCCAGTAATGCTATTGAAATAACCTTTTTCACTTTTTTTTAACCTCTAAATTTAATGCTTGCTTTTTTGATAATAATATGTTAGCATAATATTGTTGTAAATGCAACATATTTTTTTTACAACATATATATAAATAATAATACAAGTTATAAATAAGAGTATGAAAGCAAAATCAGATTGTAAAGTACATTACACAGACAGTATATATTATGAATTAGAGCAGACTTCGAGGTTAATGAAGAAAATTACCGCCCAGCTTTTTACAAAGTTGGAAATTGATTTAACTATGGATGAATATGCTGCGCTTGATACTGTTTCTATTAATGCTGGAATTTGTCAGCGTGATTTAGCAAAATTTATTCTAAAAGATAGAGCGAATACCGGTAGAATTTTGGATTCTCTGGAACAAAAAGGATTTATAACACGTTTTATTGACACAAAAAACAATAGACTTGTAAAAAAAATGGGGATTACTGAAAATGGATTAAAAGAACTTGATATGATTGATGCAAAAATTGAAAGGTATCTAAAAAGTTTAACAAGGACGATTGACCCCAAAGATGTTGACAGAGTTCAAGATACATTGAAATCTTTTAGAATAGAGTTAGAAAAAGTTGTAGAGATAAATATATAATAATTATTATAAAGAGGTAAAAAATGGAAGAACAAAACATTCAAACAGAAGAGCAAAATTTGGAAGATGCACCTAAAAAGCATAAACCTTTTAAAAGATATATTTTTATAGGTATAGGTGCAATTTTGGCAGTAGCAGCAGCTTACATAATTCATGACGCAATTGTGTATCAAACAACAGACGATGCTTATGTAGAGACAACAACAGTTCAGGTTGCTCCAAGGGTAAGCGGGCAGATTATAGAATCTTATGTAACAGATAACCAGAAAGTTAAAGAAGGTGATCTTGTTGCAAAGATTGACCCTGCTGATTATGAAATAGCCCTTGCACAGGCTGAGGCTAAATATGAAAAAACTTTATTAAATCAGAAAAATGCAAAAGCTAATTTTAAAGCAATGCAGACAAATATAGAAGTTGCAAAAAAAGATTTAGAAAGATACCAAAATCTATATGCACAAGGGGCAGTTTCAAAACAAACTCTTGATTCTGCTCAGGCAAAATATGATTCTGCTCAGGCAAACTTAACACAGGCTGAAGAATCTTTGTTATCTCAAGGCGGAAATAAAGTTGCTGATGCTGACTTAAAAGAAATTAAAGCTATGAGAGATAAAGCTAAGCTAAACCTTGATTATACAAATATCTACGCGCCGCAAACAGGAACAGTTTCATCAAGACGTGTTGAAAAAGGTATGTATGTTAATGTTGGAACACCTTTATTTGTAATAGTTCCTGAAAATGTCTGGATTGTTGCAAATTACAAAGAAAATCAATTACGTCACATGAAACCGGGTCAGGAAGTTAATATTAAAATAGATACATATCCTGATCATGTTTTCAAAGGAAAAGTTGACAGTATTCAGCGTGCATCAGGTGCAAAATCAAGCTTGTTCCCGCCTGAAAACGCTGTAGGTTCATTCGTAAAAATCGTACAAAGAATTCCTGTAAAAATTGTTTTCACTGAAAAAATAGATCCGAATGAATACAACATTGTACCGGGAATGTCAGTTGTACCAAAAGTAAAGGTTAGAAATTAGTAAAAGGAGCCGTTAAGGCTCCTTCAATTCTTATATGTGAGGGGAAGTATGTCCACAGAACAACAAGTTGTGCAAGAATGGCAGCCTAAAAATAATCCTTGGTTAATAATTATGCCTGTAATGTTAGCGACATTTATGTACGCTTTGGATGAAACAGTTGCAAACGTAGCTTTGCCGCATATTGCAGGTTCATACTCCGTTAGTAACCAAGAATCTATATGGGTTTTGACAAGTTATTTAATGGCGAGCAGTATCGTAATTCCAATGGTAGACTTTTTCTGTAAGTTTATGGGAAGAAAAAATTTCTTTATGTTTGGGGTGTTTATATTTACTCTTGCATCATTTTTGTGTGGGATTTCAAATTCTATTGGAATGATTGTAGTATCACGTGCAATGCAAGGTTTTGGCGGCGGATGCTTAATGCCTATGGCTCAGGCGATTACTATGGAAAGTTTTAAGGGTGAGGCAAGAAACAAGGCAATGGCGGTTTTTGGTCTTGTTGTTGTTGTTGCCCCGATTTTAGGGCCTGTTATGGGCGGTTATATTACAGAAAACTGGTCTTGGCCTTATATTTTCTTTATTAACGTGCCGTTTGGTTTTTTGTGTATAGCACTTGCCAAGCAGTTTTTGGAAGATCCTCCGTATGCTTCTAAACAGAAAAATGTTCATCTTGATAAATGGGGCTTTTTATGGCTTTGTATATGGCTTATTCCGTTGCAGATTGTATTTGATAAAGGTAATGATGCAGACTGGTTTAATGCACCGTGGATATGCTGGTTATCTGCTGTTGCAGCTATAGGCTGTATTGCATTTTTTATTACTCAGGTAAAAGGAAAAAATACTTTAATAAAGTTAGATGTATTAAAGGACGCAAACTTTTTCTGCGGCACATCTATGCTAATTTTGTTAAACGGAGTATTGCTGGCATCGTTGGCTATTTTACCGCAGTTATTACAGAATATGCTTGGTTATGACGCTTTTACCAGCGGTCTTGCGATAATGCCGAGAGGTGTTGGGGCATTTACGGCACTTGCAATTTTCGGAGGGCTTGGCAGTAGACTCAGTTATAAGACTTACGGAATTATCGGGCTATTTTGCATGGGGCTTGGCGGCTGGATACTCAGTGAATTGAATTTGGAAATCAGCATGATGAATATTGTTATTCCAAACATGATATTCGGCGTCGGGCTTGTATTTACAATGATGCCGATTACAACTTTATCTTGTATTACTCTGAGAAATGAACAAATGACAAATGCTTCCGGTTTTCAAAATTTGTTAAAAACAATCGGCGGCGCCATCGGAACTTCTCTTGTTGCAACGATGATTTCAAGATTTTCACAGGTTCACCAGAACGGTCTTGTAAAATCTTTGCATGATACAAATAATGTTTATGCTGAACGCTTAAGTTCTTATGCTTCATCATTTGTTCATCAGGCCGGAGATATGATGAATGCGACTTATATGGCAGGCAAAATGCTCTATAATCAACTTGTTCAGCAGTCTACATTATGTGCCTATATGACTACATTTAAAGTATTCGCTCTGGCATGTTTCATTTTGATTCCTTTTATGTTTATATTAAAGAGTGAGAGAAAAGCAAAAGTGAATTAATAGAATAATGAATAGTAAAGTGGTATAATTATCGTTTTACTATTCGTTTCACTTAAAAAAGGATATCAATGCCATCAGCAAACGAAACAATAAATGAATGGAAACCGACCGTTAACCCCTGGATAATGATTATTCCTGTAATGTTGTCGGTATTTATATATGTACTTGACGGAACAATCGGTAACGTTGCATTACCATATATGGCAGGTAGCTTTTCAGCTACACGTGATGAAAGTATGTGGATTTTGACAAGTTATTTGATTGCGGCAGGTATTGTAATTCCTGCTGTTGATTTTTTCAGTAAGGTTTTCGGACGTAAGAACTTTTTTATTATAAGTATATTAATGTTTACTATTGCATCAATGCTCTGCGGCATGGCAAAAAACATTGAATTTATGATATTTGCAAGAATATTGCAGGGTTTTGGCGGAGGCGGAATTTTGCCTATATCTCAGGCAATAATTATTGAAAGTTTCACAAAAGAGCAGCGTCCTGCAGCGATGTCTGTATTCGGTATGGGTGTAATTCTTGCGCCGATTATCGGGCCTGTTCTTGGCGGATGGATTACGGATAACTGGACGTGGCCGTGGATTTTTTATATTAACGTACCTTTCGGGTGTCTCGCAGCTATTTTGTCTAAAAGGTTAATAGAGGATCCGCCTTATGCAAGAAGACAGAAAAATGTTAAGATTGACGGTAAAGGTTTCTTTTATCTTACAATATGGCTTGTAACACTGCAGACTGTTCTGGACAAGGGGAATAATGCTGATTGGTTTAATGCAACATGGATTTGTTGGACATTTGCAGTTTCTTGTGTTGCGTGCGTGTTATTTTTCCATTCACAGCTTACGAATAAAGATTCTCTTATAGATTTGAGCGTATTTAAGGACAGAAATTTTTCTGCCGGAACAATAATTCAGGTGGTAATTCAAGCTGTTTTGTATGCATCATTAGTAATTCTTCCTCAATTTTTGCAGAGTATGATGGGGTATACCGCATTTTTAAGCGGGGCAACTATGATGCCGAGAGGTTTTGGAAGTATGCTTGCAATGTTAATGACAGCAACACTTTCCAATAAGATTGATAACAGATTAATTGTAATGGCCGGTTTGGGGTTGATAGGTAGTGCGACTCTTGTATTTGGGACATTAAACTTGCAGATTTCTAATATGAATATTGCAATTCCAAACTTTTTTATGGGAATGGGAATGGGGCTTGCGATGGTTCCTATTATGAATTTGTCTGTTGATACTTTGAGAAATGAACAGATGACCAATGCAACCGGGATTCAAAACCTGTTAAAAAATATCGGAAGTGCAGTTGGAACATCACTTGTAGCAACAATGCTGACGCGTTTTGCACAGGTTCACCAGTATATGCTTGTTGGTAAGACAAGTGAATTAAATCCGGCCTTTATTGAACGTGTTCAATCAACTGCTGCGGCTCTTGCCGGATATACAGAACATACGGTTGCACAATATATGGCTCAGTATTCTTTATACGGACAGCTTGTAAAACAATCGACTCTGTGGGCATTTATTGATTCTTTCAGAATTTTTGGAGCATTGTGTTTTGCTGTTATACCTTTGCTTTTGTTAATGAGAAAGGTGAAAAAGATTTAAATTCATACTTTTGTATGGTTGACTTTTTGAAAAACATCATTAACATGGGGATAGAAGTAGGTATAACTTAAGAGGGCTTATTATGGCAAACAATAATATACTTGCAGGAATTTATGCAGGCTTAACAGGAACATATTCCCAGCTTGCGTCTTTGTATCCTGATGGTTTAACATTGGAGAATATTAATGAGGCAAGATCTTCGACTAATACAAATACTTATGTAAACCAATCATTTGCTTCATATTTACAAACTAATTTTACTAATATAGACAAGAATGGTGACGGGAAAATAACTTCTGATGAGATGAATAATCTCACGAATATAATGTCAAAACAGGGATTAACAAAAGCTGAATTAACACAGATGTACGCAACCGGCGCAAGCGGACTTTCTCAAGACACAATGAATAAAATTCTTGAACATTTTGACGAAATGGACACAAACCATGACGGCAGAATTACAAGTGCTGAAATTAATGCATACGACTTGAATGCCGCACGTATGGAGAAAGAAGACGAATTTAATAACCGCCGCGCAACTGATATGTCAGTATTTTACGGAAGTGAATCATCTTCTTCATCTGATACTTACAGTCTTTTAAGCTACAAGTATAAAAACAATGATTGATTAAATCCCATTGAATTCTTAGTAACTGGTGCTAATGCACGGGGCAAAAGGGAATTAAAAAACCGCTTTTCTTTTAGAAAAAGCGGTTTTTATTTTGTTATTATATCTTTAGTATTTTAAATATTGTGTTTGTTCTGTCCTGCAAAGGCTTTTAATCCTAAATATTTAGCCGCAGAACCAAGTTTCTGTTCAATTCTGATAAGCTGGTTATATTTAGCCATTCTGTCAGAACGTGAAGCAGAACCTGTTTTTATTTGGCCGCAGTTTGTCGCAACTGCTAAATCTGCAATGAATGTGTCTTCAGTTTCTCCTGAACGGTGTGAAACAATTGATGTGTAACCGGCATCATGTGCCATTGAAATTGCATTTAATGTTTCTGTTAAAGTTCCTATCTGGTTGACTTTAATCAGAATTGAATTGGCGACACATCTTCTGATACCTTCTGCAAGACGTCTTGTATTAGTAACGAATAAGTCATCTCCTACTAGCTGGCATTTTTCTCCAAGACGGTTAGTTAAGATTTTCCATCCATCCCAATCTTGTTCTGCCATACCGTCTTCTATTGAAATTATCGGATATTTTTCCTGCCATGATGCAAGAAAATCTACCATTTCTTCACTTGTAAAGGTTTTGTTTTCACCTGCAAGTTTGTATAATCCGTCTTCATAGAATTCTGATGAGGCAACATCAAGACAGATTTTAATATTATCAGTGTTGTATCCTGCTTTGTATATAGCTTCAAGAATAACTTCAATACCTTCTTCGTTAGAATTAAGGTTAGGAGCAAAACCGCCTTCATCACCGACAGATGTTGCAAGTCCCTTTTCTTTCAAAACTGACTTTAAGCTATGGAAAACTTCTGTCCCCATTTGAATAGCATGCTGGAAGTTTTCTGCTCCGACAGGTGCAATCATAAATTCCTGAAAATCAATGTTGTTATCAGCATGTGCGCCGCCGTTAATAATATTCATCATAGGAACAGGAAGTGTTAATGCATTAATTCCGCCTAAATATCTGTACAAAGACATTCCATAAGCAAGTGAGGCTGCTTTTGCACAGGCAAGTGAAACGCCTAAAATCGCATTTGCACCTAATTTTGATTTGTTTTCTGTGCCGTCCATATCTATCATGAATGTGTCTATTTCTTTTTGGTGAGAAGCTTTTTCCCCTACAAGTTCAGGCGCTATAATGTTGTTAACATTATCAACAGCTTTTTTTACGCTTTTTCCGTTGTAATAATGCGGATCACCGTCTCTGAGTTCTAAAGCTTCATAAATTCCTGTTGAAGCACCTGACGGTACGGCCGCACGTCCAACAACTCCATTTGTCAATTTAACATCAACTTCTACTGTCGGATTGCCGCGGGAATCAAGTATCTGACGGGCATAAATATCTTCTATGAATGTTGACATATTATTCTCCTTCTTTTTATTTAAGACCACCTGTTATGTTGTGATTTTGCCACAGAAAAACTTTTCTTGCAAGTAATTACATAGGGCAATTTTTTTGAAATTTGTATTTTTGGTGTGCTTTTCTGATAATTTTTCCTATTCTTATGAAATATCCTGCAGCAACTATAACAGATGCGCTTACCCAGGCAATCGGCCCTGCATAAAAAATCCCAAAATAACTGAATTTAACCGCAAGATAAACTGCTGCAAATGAACGTACCAGCAATTCTGCTGTTGAAGCTGTAAGAGGAATTACAGTCTGTCCCATTCCCTGCAAGGCATTTCGGAAGATGAATATTTGACCCAAAAAGAAGTAAAACATTGTACTTATAAAAAGATAACTTCTTGCAATTTTTATAATTTCCTGATTAGAATTCCCAAGGAAAATTCTTACAATATCACTTCCCCAAAAATGCATTATCAAAGCCATAACAATACTCAGGACTAAATTAATAACAGAAGTTTTTTTAACCCCTTGCCTTATCCGTGAAAAATTCATAGCCCCGTAGTTTTGTGCAACGTAAGCAGCAAGTGCTACACCGAATGAAATCATTGGCATGGTTGCAATTTGTTCTATTCTCAATGCTGCTGTGAAAGCTGCTATTACGTTTGCCCCAAAAGTGTTACAAACACTCTGTATAATTAAAATTCCGATACCTAAAATCGAAAACTGAGCTGCCATGGGAATTCCTACCCGCAAATGTTCCCAGATAAAAGCTAAATCTTCTTTTCTTTCTTCCCTTTTAAATATCCAATCCTGTTTTTTTAAATGTAAAATAGGAAAACGTTTTTTGATATAAAATACGCATAATATTGCTGAAACTCCCTGTGACACAAGAACTGCTATGGCAGACCCCGGTACACCCCAGTGAAATTTCAGGATAAATAAAAGCGCAAGAAAAATATTTAAAACAGAAGCAAAAATTAAAAAATACAAAGGAGTTTTGCTGTCTCCCAATGCCCTTACAATACTTGCAAGCAGATTGTAAAAACAGCTTATAATAAGCCCGATGATTACAATTTGAATATACCAGAAAGCATCATGATAAATTTCATCAGGTACATTCATCCATCCTAAAATCGGATTCATAAGCGACGCGCAGATTATGCTGAAAAATATAGTGAAAAGAGTTCCAATAATAATAGAAACAACAACAGAGCGCCTAACACCATCTACATCTTTAGCTCCGAATCTTTGTCCTGTAATTACGGCAAATCCGTTTGTCATCCCGACAACGACAAACATAATTAAGAAAAACAAAGGTGATGTCGCTCCAACCGCTGCAAGTGCATTTATTCCTAAAGTTCTTCCAACTATTACGATGTCTGCAAGGTTATATAATTGCTGAAAAATATTTCCTATTAACAGGGGAACTGAAAAAAGTAGTATAAGCTTTAAGGGACTCCCCTTTGTCATATCATTAATCATAAAATTTCCTCTGATAAAATTGTATCATATAAAATTTTTTATTTGATTGCAAATAATATAAAGATAATGTATAATATTTTATATTGCTATGGATTAATTAGGAAAGGATAAAAATATGAAAAAGTCATTAAGCCGTATAAGCGGGGGGGGGGCGAATTTTTAAGCCTTTTCCATCAATTTATTAAAAATTGTTTTAAATTAGAAATTTTCTGTTCCGGTCATATTTTATATAGCAAAACTAATAAATTTTTTCCTATTACTCAAAAGGGCTTTACACTTGCTGAAGTTTTAATCACTTTAGGAATAATTGGTGTTGTTGCTGCCATAACTTTGCCTACACTAATTGCAAATCACAGGGCAAAACAATTGGAAACAAGCTTAAAGAGAAATTATTCTCTGGTATCTCAAGCCTTAGATATGTATGCTGCCGAAAATGGAGAAAGAGCAAAGGCTGGAGATTTTGAACCGCAAATGTTTTCAGAGATGCTAAAAAAATATATAAAGGTAATTCGTGATTGTAATGTTAAAGGTGTACCGCATATTGCTTGTATTCCAAATAATTCAAATATTGATAACACTAAAGTTTATCAAACATATAATGGCGGAGAGTTATATATGAATTTATTTGATGACGGCCAATTAATAATGCCTGATGGAAGTTTGTTATTGATAGAGAATGCTTTTCAGCCAATATATATATCTATAGATGTAAACGGGTTTAATAAAAAACCAAACAGGCTTGGACATGATTTATTCATATTTAGCTTGAATACTAGCGGAAGATTATTACCAGGCGGTGTGGAAGGTTTTTACTATAGTAAAAATGATGAGTATTGTTCATTGAACTCAACTGCCAATGTGAATGGTGCTGGATGTACATACAAAGCTTTATATGAAAAGGATTATTTTAAAAATCTTCCAAAATAAAAAAAATCGCCGGGGTTCGGCGACAATGTATTGTAAATATTTGGTTGTATTGTGTACTATCTCCAAATCGGGTAGCCGTAAATCTCTTAACAGTGGTTTACTGAAAAGCGATTCCTTCGTTGTGAAGTTTCATCAACTTTGCAAGATGCCATTCTCTGGCTTTAATGTCCTCAATATTATTTTTGATTTCTTCCAACTCAGCTAAAAGGGTTGCTAAATCTTTGCGTTGAGGAGTAAAATTTTCTTGTTTTTCTACTGTTTGCCGGCGTGGTTCAAACTCGTAGTCGTCGTCAGTCCAGCCTGGTAGAAAACAAAAATTTTCAAAAAGTTCTTTTTCGTTATCCATCGCACATATCCTTCTTTTCAACAGCTTACACTTCTAAAGTTTTAAGACTTTATGCATCTTTTTGGGTAATAAAAGAGTGGAATAAATCAACTAAATCGAATTTTCCATATTTAAATGAATAAGGTTTGTTGGAGTATTCGCTGTCTGTAACTTTTTGTAACTCTTGCACCTGTCTGTAATCCAGTGAATCGAAATCAAAACTAGTCATTTCACCGTAATCAATCATTAAGTCTTCCATATCCAAAACTTTTTTTTCATCCATGTTTACACACTCCTTATTAACTGTGATAACAATGAAGTAATCGGCGAGTTATTTAAAAAACTTTAGATTTTGAAGAGTGTTTGTTACATAAATTTACAAATAATAAATAAAATATGTAATAAATAAAGTCTTGAAATTTAAAAATTTTTATGTGAGAATAAGACTTGTCAAATAAAAAGAAATGGCAAGGTAGCTCAGTTGGTGAGAGCGCACGGCTCATACCCGTGAGGTCGAGAGTTCGAATCTCTCCCTTGCTAATAAAAAAGAGATAGAAATAACCTATCTCTTTTTTATTGTTTTGGGATATTTTAATGTCTGATTTGATGTTAATACAATAAATTGTCAGTTTGGCATACTTGCCCAACAACACTAAATATTAGTCTAACGTAGGTCGGATTTACTAATCCGACAAAACTCTATAGCAAAATATTTTTTGAATATTTAGTAGTTTATAATGCTCTGCACAAACTCTGGATCATAGTGGTTTACAAAGATACTTTCGCCTTTGTCTAAAGCTCTCAAGGTATTCATATCGTCATTAGAGAGTTCAAAGTCAAAGATTTCAAAATTTTCTTTCATTCTTTCTTTGTGCGTAGATTTTGGAATTACAATGACATTTTCTTGAGTTAAGAATCTCAGTGCAACCTGTGCAACTGTTTTATTGTATTTTTGACCGATTGATTTCAAAACTTCGTTGTTAAAGAAATTATTTTCCCCTCTTGCCATAGGCGACCAGGACATCAATTGTGTATTGAATTTATCCATATACTCACGCAATAATTTTTGCTGCTGGAATACATGTGTTTCCATCTGGTTAACCATTGGTTTGATTTCAACAAAATTACACAAGTCAACAAACCTGTCAGGGAAAAAGTTGCTGACGCCGATTGCTCTTGTTTTGCCGTCTTTGTATGCTTTTTCCATTGCTCTGTATGTTCCGTAATAGTCTCCGAACGGCTGGTGAATTAGTAGCAAATCGACATAATCTGTTTGTAATTTTTTAAGAGATTCGTCAATGGATTTTGCGGCTTTTTCTTCACCGGAATTTGTTATCCAGACTTTTGTTACAAGAAAGAATTCTTCTCGTTTAATTCCTGATTTTTTTATGGCTGCTCCAACACCTTCTTCATTGTAATAGGCTTGTGCCGTATCAATCATTCTATAGCCGACATCAATAGCGTCAGTAACGCATCTTTCGCATTCTTTAGGTTCAACAAGAAAAACCCCATAGCCTAAGATAGGCATTTCTACACCGTTGTTTAATTCTATTGTTTTCATAATTTATTCTCCTTTTAAAACTTATTACAGCCATTCCTTAGCCCAATTTAGAAGTTCGTCCTCAGAGATAGTTACTGAGAAGCATTTTCCGGCATATACTTTTGCCTTTGGTGCAAGCTGCTGCATGTTTTTACCCGAATCTCCGATGGGACTTCCGCCTGATGTCGCAAACGGAATGACAGTTTTTCCCGTGAAATCATAAGATTCCATAAATGTATCTATAATAGAAGGTTCTCTGTACCACCACACAGGGAAACCCACAAAGATAATATCATATTTACTTATATCTTCTATTTTAGAAGAAATTGCAGGACGGCAGTTTTTGTCGTTCATTTCAACAGAACTTCTGCTTTGTTTATTCATCCAGTTTAAATCATCAGCCGTATAAGGCTGTTCAGGTGTAATTTTAAACAAATCTGCATTTGTGACTTTTGCAAGTTTGCTGGCAAGTTTTTCTGTTGTTCCTGTTGCACTGAAATAAGCAACTAATACTTTTTTCTCTGTCATTGGTGTTTCCTCCGCTTTTACACTAAAGTTGTTTAATACTGCAAATCCAGCAAGCAGTATTACAAGTATTCCTGATAGTATCAATAAACTTTTTTTAATCATTTTTTAATCACTTTCCTAAAAAATACTTCTACCTATTTTTATCTTAAATATTGTAATACTTTAGAGCAGCTATCAGTCAAGAGATAATTTTACAATTGTAATCAATTGCTTTTACTGTGCCGAGTTTGTGAATATCTTCGTCAGTTCGGTTTCCGTAGATTGTAATTTTATTTATATAGGAACAGTAAAAGTTTTATTTTGAGTTTTCGGTGCTAAGTAATTTTAATTCCGGAATTAGGCTTGTAATATTTCCGCCCTGCCATTGAGGGTAGATTAATCTGATTGTCTCTTCATTACACATATTGTTTCTCCTAATAAATTTATAACATTTTTAAAATATCTAATTATTGTCAAGCCTTTTTATTTCTTTTTTCCATATTACGTAAAAATAAACAGCAAGAATAAAATAAACAGCCCACATAATTACTGTAGCATAAGCTTTTGTTCCTTGCTGGATAAGTTTTAGCCACATGATAACGGATAAACCGTTTACAATCATCCAGACAACCCACTGCTCAATGCACCTTTTAACGGTTAAATACATTCCAACAATTGACAGTGCCGTTGTAATTCCGTCAACAACAGGGCTTTTATCCCCAAAATATTTTAGTAAAACAATTGCTGTAATACTGCCGATTATTGCAACAGCTGTTAATTTGGCCAATGCAGTTTTAGATAGTTTTGTTTTTATAATCTCTTTGGAATCATGTTTAAGATGTTTTTTCCATCTGAAAATCCCCAGAATTTGCATTGGAATATAGTAGCATAAGTATAATAAAAGATTTCCCCACAGCGCATTTTGGAACGAAAGATAAACATATCCCGCAGAACCAGCAAGTCCAAAAAAATAACAGGAAATTTTACCTTTTCCGGCAATTATTGTGTACAAAATTCCGCAAATTGCGTTAATCACAGCAGCAGGACTGTCTTTTAGTATAATTGAAGTTGATAGAATTGTTAATAAAACAATAATCAATCCGATTATTTCAAAATTTTTCCAACCTTTTAATTCTTGCTTTACAAATTGAATTAATTTCATTATCAGCATTGTATAATGAAATTACATGAAAGTACAAGGGATATACAATAATAAATATTTCAAAAAGAGTTTGGAATTTGCAAAAGATAACGGTGCACTGTTTTCCGGCAGTGTATCTTTTGCTTTGTCAACGATTGCGCGTCCGATTGCGATTATGGCAACTCCGAATACTGACCTTGAAAATAAAAAATATGCTTGTGCAAAATCTTTTTCATCAAGTGCGGTTGGATATTTGTTAATGCTGTGTGCTTCTCTTCCTGTATCAAAGGCAATTAAAAATATTAATAAATCACCTGTTAAATATTTGAAAAATTCTACAATTGATTTTTTCAAAAAAGACAGTTCAGGACTTGAAAAATCAAAAACTTATAATTTTGCAACCCAGCTTTTTACTTTAGGTGTTGGTTTTGTTATAGCTGTTCCAAAGTCTGTTATGACCTGTGCTTTGATTCCGCCTTTGATGTCAAAACTTTTCCCTGAAAAGCACAGTGACAAGCAGCTTAATGCCAGAAAAAAAACAGACAAAACTTATACAAAACCGTCATTTACGGGTGGAAATTCTTATGTAACAGAGGCTTTGTCAAAAGGGATTGGAAAAATTATTGATACAAAGGCCGTTCAAAAGATGTCTGAAAAATTTCATAATACGAATTTTGAACAGCATATAATGTCATTGACAGATGTTTTGATTACTGCATCATTTATGCAGCAGACTGCGCAAAGCAAGCATATTGAAGAAAAACGCAAAAAACCTCTTATGTATAATGCCGCAATATCAACAGGGCTTTGTCTTACTGGAGGATATGCGGTTAACGGTATGATAAAAAAACATTTTGACAAATTTGTTGAAAATTTTTCAGAAGTAAATAAAAATTCACCGAAACTTGATAAGTATATTGAAGGTCTAAGGATTGCAAAATCAACGCTAATTCTAGGCGGAATTTATTATATTATAATCCCTTTGATATCAACGTTTTTAGCAGATAGAATTGACAGAAAAAATACAAAATTATTTTCATAATAAAAATAGCCATATTGTCTTACCCGTTGTATTACCCTAAAAGTTGATTAAAACTCTAATTGTAAACCTTATAATATGTTTGGTTACAATTTGAAAGGGAAGTTATTATGAAAAACGAACATGATAAGGATAAAGAAACATTAAAGGAAAAAGCAGAAAATGCGGCTCACAAGGCTCAAGCTAAAGTTCACGAAATGAAAGAAGATATTAAAGCCAATGCAAAAAAAGTAAAAGATAAAATTGTGGACGAAGCCGAAGAAATGAAAGCGAAACATCAACACAAAAAATCTGCTTAACTTACACACCTTAAAGCCTCTTTATAAAATGAAGAGGCTTTATTTATGAAAATCGGACATTATTTATTACCCTGTCTTCTAATTAAAAAAAATGATAATTTAAGTTTTTTTTATGTAAAAGGAGGGAATTTATGATAGATAAGAACAAAGAACAAGACATGAATGTTGAAGATGTTGAAAGCTGCAGTATTGAGATTCCTTATGAGCCAAAGAAAATTCTTATGATAGTAACCAGTACAGATAGGTTTGATGAAACTCATAAAACAGGTTTGTGGTTTGAGGAATTTGCAGTTCCATATAACAAATTTATAGATGCCGGTTATGTTGTAACTGTTGCATCTTTAAAAGGTGGTAAAGCCCCTATAGACCCTGCCAGTGAAAATTTAATAGATGATATTAAATGGCAGAGTGCAAAACAGGCTTTGGGTGACACTGTTACTTTAGAAACAGTAGATTATACCTTGTATGATGCCGTTGTACTTCCCGGCGGGCATGGGCCTATGTTTGATCTTGCAAAAAGTGAACTTATGGGAGAAATTATTGGGTATTTTGCAAGACATGACAAGCTGATTGCAGCGATTTGCCATGGGCCTGCAGGGCTTTTACCTGCAAAACAAAAAGATGGATTGGCATTTGTCAACGGAAGAACAATGACTTGTTTTACGAACGATGAGGAAGCCTGGGCTAAGAAAAATAATTTGGTGCCGTTTTCATTGGAAGATGCTTTAAATGATGCCGGTGCTTTTTTTACTGCAGATAAAGTCGGTGCGATTAACGTTGTTGAAGACGGTAATTTGATTACCGGACAAAATTTTCAATCAAGTGCTCAGTTTGCAGATGCAGTTATTAAATATCTTTCAAAATAGTTATATCTTTATTTGATTTTTGTAAAAAACCGTGTTTAAGCGCGGTTTTTTCTGTGCTAATATAAAGTTTGTTAAAGACTTGAGGACTTAAATTATTATGGCAGAAAAAGTTGAATGTATTCGTGATAATAAAGTTACTGTATTGAAGGCGCTTGCGATATTGCTTGTGGTATCAGGGCATTTGGAATTTTCATTGCTTGGAATGTTTACACCATATTCATTTCAACTTGCGTTATTTTTCTTTATTTCAGGATATTTGTTTAAAGAAAAATATCTTGATGATGTCTCAAATTTTGTGCAAAGAAGGATGAAATCTTTGCTGCTGCCATATTTCTGGTATAACTGTTTTTACCTTGTTGTAACAGTAGTTATTGCAAAACTTACAGGAAAATTTTGGGGAATGCCGATTTCTTTTAAGAATTTCTTTATAACTCCATTTTTAAACGGGCATCAATTTGATTTGTCTTGTCCTTTGTGGTTTGTAACGCAATTATTTATGACGATGATTGTATTTTTGTTTGTATTTAGGGTACTGCGCGGGATTAAAGATAACAAAATTTTTCATCTTGTAATATTTACGCTTCTTGGTGTAGGGGCAATTCCGCTTTCAAAAGTCGTTGCGGTTACACCTCTAATGCTTGTTGTTATAAGGACAATGTTTTCAATGTTTTTTGTTTATTTGGGCTACTATTATAAACACTATATTGAAGGCAAGTATGATATATTAACCGTAAAATGGCTGGGATGGATTGTTGTTTTGCAATCAATTTTGTGGCTGTTTAACAGAGATTATGATCCTGAACATGGAATCGGCTTAAGCTATGTTCTTGTCTGGGCAAGATTTGATGACCAGTTGTTTGTTCCGATTTTAACTGCTTTAACAGGAATTTGGGCGTCATTATTTACGGTCAAAATTTTGTATCCTTATGTTAAAGACATAAAGTTTGTGAATGATATGGGAAATGTCACCTATCATATAATGGCAAATCATCTTCTTGTAATGTATCTAATAACAGCAGCATTGTTAAATATTCATGGAATACCTATTACTGAGCGTGCAAATCATGATATTTACTGGATTTATAACCCTGTTCAAAACACTTATTTATATTTTGTAATTGTAATGGTAGTTACAACATTTGTCGGCGTCTGGCAGCAAAAGTTATGGAAAAAGATTAAATCTTTATTTCAGTATGATATCTAATTCATCAAGAAGTTTGTCAAGCGCGTTCAAAAGTTTGTCTGTTGATATTGATTTAATTACATTTTCAATATCATTTTTGAAGTCTTTTGGTAAAAGTTTACAAAGTTTTTCTGAATATGCAACTAATTTTTTTTCTCCGGGGTGGGTCTGGTCATTAATTGCAAATAAAATATCAAAATAGCTTGCGAGAAGTGCTGCTGTTCTGTGGTTTTGGCTTACAAGATCATTTCTTGCAATCGCAAATTCTATTTGCTCGTAATATGACGCATTTTTTTCTCTTAATAACGGATAATTTTTTGCGATAATATTCTCTTTTAACTCTTTTGGAAACGGGGTATTTAATTCATCTATAAATTTTTGAAACTCTCCATTTCTGTCAAAAAGAATTTTAGATGTTTTGACGTTATGCAAAAAACATGTTGTATAACCGACTTTTGCATTGTGTTTTTTCCATACCCAATCTATTTCACCTCTAACCCAATCTGGATTTCTATACATAATATCCACACCGAGGTGTTCTTTGTCTTCTATTATTGTTAATTCGTCTCCGTCTTCAAAGAATGTATTTCCAACCTCGTAGTTGTCTGCAAATTTCTTTGCAAGTTCATTCCTGAAATCAAGCGGTATTGGTTTTGTTGAATAAACGTACATGTCATAATCAGAACGTTTGTCATTTATAAGTCCTGTTTGTGACCCTGAAAGGACTACAGATTCAACGTAATCCAATTTCGCAAACTCATCTGCAATATTACTAATTAATTTCATTTTGTCCATTATCAATTTCCTTAATTACTCTTGCCGGATTTCCAACAGCAACGGAATTTGCCGGAATGTCTTTTGTAACCACGCTGCCTGCGCCGATAACACAGTTATCTCCTATTATAACACCCGGAAGGATTACTACGCTGCCCCCAATCCAGCAATTTTTTCCGATAGTTACAGGTAGTGCATATTCTAATCCTTTGTTTCTTGTTTCGACATCAAGCGGGTGAGCGGCTGTATAAATTTGAACATTTGGCGCAAGCATACAATTGTCGCCGATTTTAACCTTTGCACAATCAAGAATTGTTACACCAAAGTTCATATAAACATTTTTGCCTAATTCAATATTTATTCCATAATCGCAGTGAAATGGAGGTTCTATAAAAACGCCTTCAAGCTTTTTTTGAAATATTTTTTCCAAAAAAGATTGGTCAGCAATTCTGTTGAATTCTCTGAAAGTTTTACGCACATCTTCTCTCATTTTTATAAGATTTTTGTCACTGAAAGCCTGGTATAACTCCCCTGAAATCATTTTTTCATATTCTGTTTTCATAAACCCTCCATATTCATAAACTTTTATTAAATTATAGCATAAGCAGCTATTTTATATTAGTATAAAAAAGAATTGTAGTTACTAACATATACTAATGGAGAAATTATGGAATTAAAAGACCTTCCTAAATGTCCTGTGGAAACAACATTATGTATGATAGGAGAAAAGTGGAAAATTATTATAATTCGTGAACTGCTTACCGGAACAAAACGTTTTGGAGAACTAAAAAAAGCAGTAACCGGTATTTCACAGAAAGTTCTGACAACTAATTTGAGAAAAATGGAAGACGACGGGCTTGTTGTAAGAAAAGTTTATGCGCAAATCCCGCCGCGTGTAGAATATACCCTGTCTGATGTTGGGTATAGCTTAGCTCCTGTTTTGGACTCTATGGCAAGCTGGGGAACGGATTACAAAACATTTTTAAAACTGCTTGAAAAACGAAAATAGTTTATATCTTCCCCGGTCGGGCAATTAATTGTTATAATTTCCTCTGATATAATCATTCAAAAGTGAATGAAAAAAGGAAGGAGATTATATAGTGAAATTAATGGAAATTCCTAATGATATTCAAGCTAATTTAAATAATAATTTTTTATTGCAGCAAATAAAATTGTGCAAGGCTGTTGAGAGGGGTAATGGTAAGCTTCTTCCGATTTCAATTCCAAAAAACAGAGAAGAAGTCGTTTATAGAAAAAACGGAAAGTCTATTGATAAAATTCACGAATTTGATTTTGCTACAGGTGCAAAAATTAAAACAACTCACTACGACTATTTTAACGATAAAAAAGTCCGTTCTATTGATGAATTTGACATGGAAACAGGCAAGCTTCTAAGAAAGATAAATTTTATTCTCTACAAATCAGTTGACGAGTTTGATATAGAAACAGGAAAAAAACTTAGAACAATTAATTATAACCTAAAAGATGAAAGTAAAATTGCTTCAATACAGGAATACGATTTAGAATTTGAAAATGTGGCAAAAATTTTTATTTATAAAAAGAATATCAATTCTGTAAGCATAATAAAAGAACTTAATCCCGAAACCGGTAAAATCGTAAAATGGACGAGTTTCAGGGACAATGGGAGACGTAATTCAATTTCTGAGTATAATTCTGACGGCAAGCCTGTAAAAACTTTGTATTTTTATGAAGACGGGGTTAATGTAAGAGATGTTCATAAATACAATCAGGATGGGAAATGGGCATCTACAGTGCGTTTTGACAGAAACAATCATTCAAAAACAAAACAAATTTGTTCAAAATCAAATTATCAGAATGTAAAAGAGTTAGACGACCGGACAAAAGAGCGCATGGCAAAGCTTATCGACAATCTGTTTAAGAAGAAAAATATTAAATTTGAGAATCTTTAGTTTTTGTAATGGTTTATGATATATTATGATTACGGAAATATTAAGTAGATAAAGGATAATTAGTTATGATTGGTGTTTTATCAGTACAGTTCAAACCCGTAATCGGTAACAAGGAAGCTAATTTACAAAAGGTTTATGAATTTATAGAAGAGAATTCAGACAAAAAACTTGATTTAGTTGTTTTGCCAGAATTTTTTAGTACAGGAATTGATGGTAAAGCATTTGTTGAACAGCCTGAAGATATTGACGGCGGCGATGTTATTGAATTTATGTGTAAGACCGCAAAAAGATTTAACACCAATATTGTCAGCGGAACTGTTATTGTGCAAGATAACGGCAAACGTTATAATACTTGTTTTGTAATTAACAGAGAAGGAAAAGTTGTTGCGACGTATAGAAAAATTCATCTGTATAACTATTTTGGCGGAAATGAAGGAAGTTATACAACTGCAGGCAATAAGACTTTAGTTGTTGATATGGACTTTGGCAAACTCGGTATAAGTGTTTGTTTTGATATAAAATTCCCGATGCATTATAGAAAATTAATTCAGCAGGGTGCTGAAATTATTGTTTCACCTTCGGCATGGATTGCTTTAAATTCGTTATCTGATAAGCAAAAAGAGGATTATATCACAACCTGGTGCGCTATGAATATTTGCCGCGCAACAGAAAATCTTGTTTATTTTGTGACAGCAAACCAATCAGGAGTTGTGAATAATGCTTTGTTTGCCGTTGGAAATTCCATGATTTGCGCCCCTATGGGTGAAGTTCTTGAAAACGCCGGCAATGAAGACAAAGCGATTTATCACGAAGCTGATTTGGAAATTGTAAGAAACTATAAAAAAACAGTTCCAGTTGCGCAAATGGAATAATTATGGAGATGTATTATGAATATAAAAGAAATTGAAAATCTAAAATTACAGGGAATTGATGCTCAAGGTAATGAAAAAGAATTTTCTCTTGCTGATTTTAAAGGCGAAAAATTCGTCTTATATTTTTATCCTAAAGACAACACATCCGGCTGTACTCAGGAAGCATGCGATTTTAGAGATAATATAAACCGCTGGACTTCAAAGGCGCAGGTTATCGGTGTAAGTCCTGACAGTATTAAAAGTCATCATAAATTTCAGGAAAATCATGGGCTTAATTTTACACTTCTTTCAGACACTGAACACAAATTAGCAGAATTTTTCGGAGCCTGGGGAGAAAAAAGTATGTACGGCAAAAAATATATGGGAATTATCCGTTCAACTTTTATTATTAACTCTGATGGTGAAATAGAAAAATCATGGACAAAAGTTAAAGTAAAAGGCCATGTTGATGAGGTTCTTGAAAGTCTTTAATTATTATTAGTTACTTATATATAATTTTTCACCAGATATTCTAAAAAAACAGTTTACTTGCCCAACAAGTAGTACTTAATAATTTTCATCTAAAGATTCTCTGACGAATTCTACTGGATTATCTATAATTCTCGCGAATTCGTCAAAATCTTTTATATAACAAAAAGTATCGCTGTCTCTGTCTGGAAGATTTGATTTGAAAACGAGTGTTCCATAATTCAGAATTCTTCCGACAGTTGTCTGTTCCAAAAGAAGCTGCGGCACTCTAATTAGCGGAACATTAACCTCCTGCGGCTTAATAATCCCTGTTTTAATCCTCATATATTTTGTCGTAATAAGAATTTTGTCTGATGAATATCTTAAAATCGGATAAACAATCGGAGTAAGTATTGCAAAAGCAACTATCCAGCTAAAAATACTGTGTGTGTTTAAAAATATTTGCCAGAAATATACAAAGAATACAGGTGTTAAAACAATAGGCCAGAATAATGCCATAAAATGTTTTTTTACATCGTATAAAACAAGTTCTTCCATATTGTCAGATGGCAGGTCGTATTCAGGAATTTCAGGCTGAATATCCTGTTGTTTATCTTCATCAATTTCAACACTACAAGCAGTTTGTTTTTGAGTTGTTTCTTCACTGTTTGTATAAGCAGGTGTTTCTATGAAAGTTTGAACATTACTTTCTTCTGCTTTTTCACTAAGCGGAGCTCCGCAGTATCTGCAAAAATTATCACTATCTTTAACTTGTTTTCCGCAATTAGGACAGAACATATTTTACCTCAATTTGTGCTTAAATTCTATCATATGAATTGACTTTAGTCAATCGGCGTTGTAGTATTGGATACATTGCGGAGGATTTATGGCAGTTGATGTAAAAATTGATAAAGATGAACTTTTAAGATTATATAATTTGGATTTAGATGAATTACTTTCAATATCTTCAAAGTATTTATCAGACGGCGTAGAATTTTGTTCTCTTGTAAACGCGCGTAATGGAAAATGTTCGCAGGACTGCAAGTATTGTGCTCAAAGTTCACATTATTGTACGGATATAGAAACATTTCCACTTATTGATATTGAAGAAGTTAAAAAATCAGCTCTTGATGCAAAATCCCATATGGCTTCACGTTTTGCGATTGTGACATCCGGCAAGACACCAGATGAAAGCGATTTTGATAAAATGCTTGAGATGATACATGAGGTTAACAAAATAAAAGGGATTAAAAGCTGCGCATCAATTGGTATTTTGAATGAAGAACAGGCGAAAAAACTTTCTAAAGCAGGTTTGAAACGTTTTCATCACAATATAAACACGTCACGTTCGTATTACCCTGAAATTTGTACAACACACAGTTTTGAAGATAGATTAAATACCTGCCGTTTAGTGAAAAAATATGGTATGGAATTGTGCTGCGGAGTAATTTTGGGAATGGGCGAAAGTATTGAACAGCGTGTTGAAATGGCGCTTGAACTTGCTGAAATTCAGCCGGATTCAATTCCTATAAATATCCTGATGCCGATTCCCAAAACTCCTTTTGAAAATTATTACGACAAAATTGATGAAGAAAATATTTTGCGAACCCTTGCAGTTTTTAAAATAGCAAATCCAAAATCAATTTTGCGTTTTTGTGGCGGCAGAATGCGCCTTAGTGAAGAAAATCAACAGAAAGCCTTACTAACTTGTGTTGAAGGTATTATGACCGGCAATTATCTTACAACTGTCGGCAAAGCACCGAAAGAAGATATTGAAACTGTTAAGAAACTCGGTAAAAAAATATTATTATAAAATATTTTATTAAAAATTGTATCAAGTACGTTTAAAAAATTAAAGTTTTGGGAATTTTTTCCGTATATATACTTATTCATATGTTGAGGTACGGATATGTTTGAAAAGATTTCGAATGACAGTATCAGTTCGCCAAAAGTTCCTTACAAGATTTCAGATGTAAAAGCTTCGAATTTTGAGGAATTTTCTGATATTTTTACAAAAAAGTATGAACCTGCTATACAATTAGATTTTCCAAAACTAAAAAAAACAAAAGCTCAAGAGCTTTATGATAGCTGGAGTAATGTTGATAGCAGCTTTACACCAGAATTTTTTGACAAAATTGTAGAGATTTCTAAAAGAGTAAAATGTGATCCGGAAGATTTGATAGGTTTGATGTATAATGAATCGCGTCTTAAACCTTCTACTGTAAGTAAAGATGGAAAGTATCACGGACTTATACAGTTTAATTCAACATCCTTAAAGGCTTGCGTTAAGAATGCTCTGGATAAAAAGCTTGATATTCAAGGCCTTGACCCGAATATTACAGTGTCAAAGCTTGATAAACTCTCCCGTGAAGAACAATTGCCTTATGTAGAAGCTTATCTTATGCTTTTTAAAGACTATTGCGGTTTGAAAGGTAAAAAAGTTTCCGGAGGCGAATTATGGGGAATGATTAAATCGCCGGCACAAACCAAAGCTAAAAATAAAAAATTCTTACAACATCTTCAAGATAGTATAAATTCAGCTAAACTTGTTCCGTTGAAATACGAAACTCCGTTTTATCTAAGAAAAGCTGATTAATTATTATTTTACAATTACATGATAGATAAAATAATAAATAATTGATGACAAAATCATACACGCAGGAATTGTAACAACCCATGCGATAACAATATTTCCGACAACCCGCCATTTAACGGCATGTGCATGGAAAGTAGATCCTACTCCCATAATTGCTGTTGATATAACATGCGTTGTACTTAAAGGAATTCCAAAATGTGAGGCTGTCAAAATTAACCCAGCAGCTGAAGTTTCTGCTGCAAATCCATGGATTGGCTTAAGCCTGATTATTTTATGTCCCATTGTTTTAATAATTTTCCATCCGCCGTTCATAGTACCTGCTGCCATTGTTAATGCGCAGGCGATAATTACATAAATCGGGATTTCAAAATCACCGGTGGGGCTTTTGTGAAGTACACCGCCTGCTAAAAGTGCAAGTGTAATTATACCCATAGTTTTCTGCGCATCATTTGAACCGTGGCTTAGCGCCATAAGACCTGATGATATAAGTTGTAATTTTCTAAACTGTTTGTTAACTTTTTGCGGAGGATCTTTAATAAGTATAATGAACCACGCTATCAAAAGCATAAGAGTAAATCCTACACAAAATCCCAATACAGGTGATGTAAACATCGGGATAATAACTTTATCTATTAATGTCGTAAAGTGAACAGCGCTTAAGCCGGCCTTAACAATGGTTGCCCCTAGCAATCCTCCGATAAGCGCGTGAGAAGAACTTGACGGAAGTCCAAGCCACCAGGTAAATAAATTCCATAAAACAGCAGCAAGAAGAGCACAAAATATAACAGTTAATGTAATCATATCAGAATTTACAATACCTGCTCCGATAGTTTTTGCAACATGTGTTCCTGTTAATGCGCCTATAAATTCCAGGCTTGCTCCGAAAAGTACAGCCTGTTTTGGGGACAGAACTTTTGTTGAAACTACTGTTGCAATAGCATTTGCACAGTCGTGAAATCCGTTTATAAATTCGAATGCAAGAGCTACTATTATAACTGCTATTAAAATTAAAATTGTTATGCTCATAAAAACTATTTCCCTTGTATTTCCGGCTTAAGACTGTTTCAAAACTACATTCAAAATTGTATCTGATACATTGAAGCATGCATCAAGAGCGTTTTCGATTTCTTTGTACATATCGCGCAATTTTATTACATCTAAAGCATCAAATTTACCTGAAAATAGTTCTTTCATTGCTTTTAAATGAACTTCATCGCCGTGTGTTTCGAGTTCTTTCATTGCAATGTTTGATTTTGTAATATCATTGACATCGCTTACTTTTTTGAATTTTTTAATAATTTCTCCAAGCTGTTCAGTTGCGTTAACCAGAGTTAAAGCCTGATCTTTCATTTCTTCGGTATATTCTGTTACATGATATACTTCGAGATTAAGACAGGCTTTTACGATTCTTTTGTTTATTTTATTCAATTGTACTGCAATATATTGAATATCTTCTCTTTCAATCGGCGTAATAAAACTTTTGTTTAATTGTTTGAGAACGGTTTTATAAGAAAGTTTCCCTTTTTTTCTATATTTTAAAGCGCATTCTTTTTTTTCATCAGTAAGTTTTGTCTCTAAAACTTCATTATATAGTTTTGCTGATTTTTTACAAATTTCGGCGCTGTCCTGAAACATCGTAAAAAACATTTTGTCTTCCGGCGGCATAATATATGACATAAGATTAAATTTAGACATTTTTTCTCCTTTGGCGCATAACGGCCATTAAGTATTTGTGTTTAAGTACACACACGCCAAGCATACTTAAAAAACACTTAATTTAAAAGTAAATGTAACAATATTTAATAAAATGTGCAGAAATACATTACATGTTAAGATTTGTAAAACTAAATTTTAAAATGCCTGAAATGCAGATATAATGCCTCATAGGATAGGATAGGATAGGATAGGGAGCAGGAGTGTAAAGCTTTTTGAGGAATAGGCCGTCTGCTAATACGTGAATTTAGCAGTAAATCAGGGGACTATATGAGCAATATAGAAAATAACGACTATAGCCATATACTTAAACTCGGCAGACGAGGCGAAAAGATTGATTTAGATACTTTAAAAGAAGGTATTACTAAAAATGAGAAAAATAAATCAATCTTTGAAAAATTTGATACTGATAAAGACGGAAAACTTGATGAAAATGAAATAGAAAATCTAAAGGATGTTTTACTCAATCTGGCAGGCGAAGATGGAATTCTTTCAAAAAGAGAAGTTAAACGCTCAAAACTGTTTGGTAATAGAAGAGCAGATGCAAAAAATTTATATGCCGCTTTAAACGATATGTATTTACAACAATTAAATGCTCCGAAGGAACAATTTCCTGTCAAACAAACTCCTGTTGAACAGCCCTTAGAAGAACAAGTTCAGTCTGTACAGGATGATAATCCAGAGGTAATTTCTGCACCTAAACCGCAAGAAGAAACCCCTGCAGAAAAGGAATCTTATCAGTATAAAGTCAATTATAAAGATACATGGTACGGTATAGTTCAGGCAAAATATGGAATTACTGATCATAAACAGACAATGGAGATAGTAAGGCAGTTAAAAGCACAAAATAATGTAGACCCGAAAGCTGCCAACATTCCTTCTGAAATTACTTTACCTGATACTGTGACTTTGAAAGACGGCAGAGAAGTTAAACTAGCAGATTTAGATGCAGAAGTTGATCAGTCACACTGGGGATTTAAGACAACAAGCGAAACCGGCAGATATACAATTACACAAAACGGGGAAACGCGCTACTACGCGGCAGACGGAACAGAATTGAAACAAAGCTATTACGAAGCAAAAGAGGCTTCTGCTGATAAACGTAAAGTTTCTGAAAACGGTTCCGGCAGGTATTCTTATACAGCGCAAAACGGTGATACATACTATTTTGCGGCAGACGGTACAATGCTTAAAAAAGACTACTACGAAAGACGTGAAACTGAATACACCGCACTTAAGGCTCAGAATGAAACACTTAAAAATTCAAAAGAAGCTTTTCAAAAACAGCAGGATGAAGACGGCTGGGCCGGAAAAACTGCAGATGCTATGAGTGTTTTATGGAACTCTGATAATAGGGCTGTAAAAGTCGAAGAAGATTTGAAAACTTATGAAAATCAGATGAAAGAATTACAACAGGCTCAATCTCAAGGTGCAGCACAATTCAATACAAAATTTAAAGAAATATTCGGAGTTGATTATAATCCGAAAAGTGTTGCTGCTTATGAGGCAAACCCAACTGAGGAAAATTATAAAAAAGCGTTTGGCACAAAAAATGATATTCATAAACGTGTAATGGATTATAATGCATCCCAGCAGGCCGGTGCTGAAATAGTTAAGGGCACTGCAACTGTAGCAGCAGGTATTGCAATTGGTGTTGCAACAGGTGGAACTGGTTTTGTTGCAATGGGTGCAGCAGCAGTTGGAACAGCGGCGGCTAGTGCTACAATTAATACTTCTGACAGATTAACATCAAATGTCGGGCTTAAAGAAGGTGAACTTGGTGATATTGCAAAAAATGCTGCAATTGATGGTGCCTCTGTTATAGCCGGTGGTGTTATCGGAAAGGCTGCAACTACAGCCGTAAAAGGAGTAAATACAGCCTCAACAATTGCTCGAGCATCAATTAATGCGGCTGGTGATGTTGCTGTAGGTGCAGGAACAGAATATATGCAGACAGGGGAAGTTACCGTTGAGGGAACTTTAATTAATACAGCCATGGCAGGAGTGGGCTTTGCAGCTGAATCCGGTGCGGTTAAAGGTGTTGTAAATAAACTTCGTGGTAAGTCTGGTAGTGCACACATTTCTAAAACTCCCGAACTGGAGGCTGGAAATCTTCAAACCCCGAAAACCGAAATAGCAAATAGCCGTGATGTAATTGCTGATGGTGAAGTTGCGAGAAACATTAATCAACAGCATCTGGATGCAAATCAAAGAAAAATGATTGATGAGGCATTGGAAGATGTTCCGACACCGCAGGATTTGAAAAATTATTCAAAAGAAATTGAATATAAAGCTCCAACACCTGAAGAACAAGCTGCACTTGATATTCATCAAGCTCAGGTTAACAAGGATTATGCAGATATGCATAAAATAGAAAATAATGCCGTTATAAAAGAACAAAAGAAATCTCCTTTACAAAAAGATGATATTCAAAAATTGAATGATGAAATTAAAAGTCTTGATGGTTCAATAAGACGATTGGAACAACAAATTGCAGGAGCAAAACGTTTTGGCAAAGATACAAGTAAACTTGAAGCTCAATTATTTGATATGCAAGCAAAACGCGCTGCAAAAGTAGAAAATGTCGATAATTTGGTAAATCAAGCAGCACTTGAAAATAATGTTAAAGCAGAAGTTAAGGGCAAAACTACAGAGTCGAATACATTAGAAACAAATTCCGCGGAATCCGTAAACAGCACAAAAAGTGTAAGTCAATCAAGACCGGAATTGGATAAATACGTTTATAACCCAAATCGTCAACTAACAATATCAAGAAAATCAAAAGAAGATGCTAAATTTTTTAATAATGACCTGGGTACTCAAACAACTCCGGAACATATTGAGTTTATTAGACAAAGACAGGATTTATTCAATGGAACAACTAACTATGGTTGTTGGGCAGGATACAATCCTCAAGATATGCATCATGGCGCATGGAAAATGCACTTGTATTCTATAGACGAGCAAGATTGGCAAAATATGTCTGAAGCTATTATTCCTTATTTAAGAGACCACGATATTGAGTGGAAAACATTGAATAGCATGTATGATGTAACTTATTTAAATGGAGACATTCAACAAGGTAAAGCCTTCACAATTTATCCTAGAGATAACGCACATATGGAACAGGTTGCAAAGGATTTGGATTACATAATCCGTAAAAACAAATTGCAAACCGAAAACTCTGATATTGTCGGAGACAGACAAATGGGCGACAGTGGAAGATTATTCTATAGATATGAATACAATACAGGAAAAGTAAAAGATGAAGTTTTAGATCTTAGCAATCCAGAAGATAAAGCTCGTTATAACAATTTATATGACAGCAATTCACGTCGTTATGATAAATATGGTGAAGGTAGGTATCTGGCCGACGATATGACAACTGATGATGATCCGTGGTTGAATTTTGATCCTTCTGATCCGAATAGTAAACCTGCTTCATCAAATAATACTGATATTGAGACATCACGCCAGCTTACTTCTGAAGATAGAATGGCAATGGCTCAAATTGGTAACAATATTGGACGTGCAAGAACTACAGCAGATTTAAATAAAGCTCAAGTTTGGCTTGACAGAATACCCGATTGTGACAATAAAACAAGATTGCAACAACAATTAAATGAAAAGTATCAAAAACTTAATGCTGTATCAGGCGAGCATTCTAAGACAGTAAGCACAGTTTCTGATAATAGTATAGATAATTCTAAACGGCCTCAATATAAAGCTGGTGTAGATTATAATCAAGCCTCAAGTTTTACTCAATATTCAAACAATGAATTGAAGAATATGTTTGAGGCAGAACCGTTGTCTGTTGAAAGATTTAGGCAACTTGCAAATTATACTTATTACGATGATTTGCGATTGTCTGGTAAATATACAATGGAAGAATCAATAACAGGAAATTTTGATGATTTCTTAGATTATAATCCAAATGTTAAAGGTATAAATGTTTTTTACAATCCTACAAATGGATGGATTTGGCATTCTCTAGATAATGGCTGTAAAAGAATCGGTAAAGATCGAATTTCGCTTGCAGTTAAAGCAGACCCGAAAATGCTTGCCGAAATAGATGAATTGATGTTAACAGGTTCATATAAAGACGCAGCAGGTAATATTCATCAACTTAAAGGAAAAGAATTTACCAAGGGTTATTATAAGACTGATACTGATGAGGAAAGCTGGTTGAAACGTCATGACCCACTTACATTCTATTTTGATGAAACAGTGTCTGAAGAAATGATTGATGCACTTGCAATTGTTACTGATAAATATAAACGTATTCCACAAAGAGAACTCCCAGGCGCTGTTGAAGGATGTCCATGGATTGCTCATGAAGCTTATATAACCGGTGCTGACATCGATGTTTTAATTAAAGAAGCAGGCACAATTGATATAAATCTTGCTAATGCTATTAAAGCAGAAGGAAGAAATATATCAACAGGTCAATATAATTCATATAAACAGCTTATTAATGACTATAAGCGATATCTAGCATTATAATTAAATTTTGAAAAATTATCGCTTTTGACATTTTTCGCAAGTTTCAGGCTCAGCATGTATCATAATGGTAGCATGACCGAGCTTTTTGCTGATTAATTCTTCTATCTCATCACAAATGTTATGACAATTTTCTATTGTCATGTCTTTAGGGAAAAGTATTGTTAATTCAATGTCCGTAGAAGGCCCGCATCTGCGTGCCCTGAGATTTTTAAAATCAAGAGTGCAATCTGTTTTGTAAGAATGAATTATCTCCTCTATTGATTTTAAATCTTCACAAGGTAAAGACCCGTCAAGAAGGTTATTCAGAGTTTCTTTAGAAATTGTATAACCGGCTTTAAGTATTATCAAGGCAACAAGAAGTGCTATTATAGGATCAAGAATATAAATTCCTGTAAGTTTTATCAACACTAAACCTGCAAGAACTCCAAGGGATGAATAAATATCAGTTCTCAAATGTTCTGCATCTGCGTATAATGATACTGAATTAGATTTTTTTGCAACGTGAAACAAAAAAGCACTTACAAGATAATTTGCTACAACTGCAAAAAACATTACTGCTATGCCTAAAGTCGTTTCAACTTCCAAACTGTGTCCTATAACAAGTTTTTTTATTGATTCATAAATTATGAAAAATGCTGCAAAAATTATTAATCCGCCTTCAATAAATCCTGACATATCCTCATATTTTCCATGTCCGAATGGATGATTATCATCGGCGGGTTCAGATGAACGCATTACCGCAAAAAAAGTCAGTATTGATGCCAGAAAATCGCTCAATGAATGGATTGCCTCTGATATAATACTTATACTTCCGGATAAAGTTCCTGCTATAAATTTTAGTATAATTATAATTCCGTTAGAGGCTATTGATAATCCTGCTGCAAGTTTTTTTTGAGAAACGATTTCCATAACCGATATTATGCCACATTAAAACCGGCTTGTAAACTATTTTCTTTTCATAATTTTAAGCCGCTGTTTAGTTGCTTTGTCAATTCTTAGTGATTCGCAGGTCTTTTGAATTCCTTTGTTGTAAGTCCAATCATCAAGTTTTGATTTTTTTAGATAAATTTCTGTTTCTTTAGGATATTTTACGTAACACATTGACAAAAGCCACGCTGCGCCCATTTTTGCGTAATAGCCATCATGTTTAAAGTTATCCAAAATTGAGAAAATTTTTTCAAGATAATCAGTTTCTATAAAATAAGACAAAAGCATTACAAGTCCAAAGCGGATTTCGTATTCTTTTTGTGATTTCAAGTATGGCTGAATAAATTTCCATACTTTTTCTTTATTTTTAATTGTAAATTTTAAGCTTCCGCAAAAAATATCGCACACAGCCCAGTTATCAATTTGCGGAACAAAGTTTTTAACATAATCAAGAACGTCATCTGCTTCTTTTTTCAGAAGTCCTATAATCATTCCGCGAATCATAATTTCTTCCATGAATTCTGTTTTGTACGGAATAAGACATTGCTCTCCGTATTTCTTGAATACTTCTCTTGCAATTTGTCTCAGGGTTGGAATTCGAACACCAATAACATTATTTATGTTTGGAATTAATGAAGCAGAAAATTCTTTGTAATCTTTTTCAGCAGCGTTTAATATTTCTTGTTTAATAATTTGAGAAGTTGTTTTCATGATTAGATTTTTTTCAAAAGAACTGCAGCGTTGGCCTGAATTGCTTGTTCTTGACCAACTGCATCAAGTTTTTCATTAGTCTTTGCTTTTATGGATAATCTTTCTTCCTCAATTTCTAGAGCCTGACAGAGAATTTCTTTCATTTTCGGAATATACGGCATCATCTTCGGTCGCTGCGCAATAATATTGCTGTCGATATTTTCTATAGCATAATTTTTGCTTTTAATAAGTTCATAAACATGTTTTAACAGTACAGTGCTGTCAATATCTTTGTATTTTGGATCTGTATCAGGAAAAAGTGTTCCGATATCAGCAAGCGCAAGTGCGCCAAGCATTGCATCAATTATCGCGTGAATCAGCACATCAGCATCGGAATGCCCGAGAAGCCCCTTTTCATGAGTAATTTTAACTCCGCCGATGATTAAATCACGGCCTTCTGTAAGTTTGTGAATATCATAACCTAAACCAATTCTATACATATATTTTCTCCTGACTTTATTATCGCACAAAATCACAAATAATGTCTTTAGATGATGACTTATATTAAAAAAAATGTTAAGTTTACAATTTAAATAGGAGGAAGATATGCTATTTCAACAAGTATTAGAATTTATCTATGGCAATATATTTTTGAATATAGTTATAGCAATAGCTATAGTTTGGTTTTGTATCTGGGCGTATAAAAAATCTGTTGCATCAAGAAAATATTACAGATGTCCTCAATGCGGTGAAAGTTTTCGTACAGAGCATATGGAATCAAAGAGCTGCAAGGTTTGCGGTGCTCAGCTAGAAGAAACTACAGATAAGAACGTAAATGATAGTGCAAAATAGGAGAAAATTATGATTAATCGTGAAGATTTACTTTCAGGAACCCGTCCTGAGGTAGGACATCGTATTCTTGTTACAGAAAAAGACAGTTTTCAAGGGTATGAAGTTATGGATTACAAGGGCATGGTATGGGGTATTTCCATGCGCTCAAAAGACGTTGTACAAGATTGCTTTATGATTTTCAAAGGATTTATAGGCGGGGAATTATCCTCTTACACTGAATTATCTGACGAATCAAGACAAAAAGCATTAGACAGACTGCTTGAATCTGCAAGAAGAATTGGCGCAAATGCTGTAATTAATTTTAGATTTGAGATAGCATCTTCTCCTTATGCTGGCAGTGCTGAAGTTGTAGCATACGGTAACGCGGTTGTAATCCGTCCTATCAAAAATTACGTACCAACGGGCGGTTTGGGTAATATTTTAGCTGAATTTGTTGATGCTTATATGGTTAGCAAAGGATTATCAAATATTTCAAACCTTTCTGACCTTACGCCAAAGCCGTTGCCTGAAACTCAAAAGGGCGAAATTATTGAAAACAATGGATATAAGTTTGTATTCTGTCCAAAATGCCGTGTTAAGTATAAACTTGAAACAGACGAAAACGGCAAAAATCATATTATGGGGCTTTCTGACGTCGACAATATTGAACCGGGAATGCAGATACATTGTATTAAATGCGGTACAAAATTTACAATTCCGGAATCATAGATTGTTTAAACAAAAATCGCCTCAGATATTTGAGGCGATTTTTTTATTAATGTGTTGGGCAGGAATGCCCAACCTACAATTTTAAAGTTTTTTGAATGTTGGCAAAGATACCTACGTGCGTAGCACCCTGCCCCCTAGGAGAGGGAATAATATCCCTTCTCCCATAGGGAGAAGGTGGCTGTAAGCCGGATGAGGGGAAGTACAAATATTGTTTGTTGTCATAATTTTGTTGGGCAAGTATGCCCAACCTACACAGAATGTCATTCCGAACTTGTTTCGGAATCTTACCCTGTGGAATGAAAGCATTAAATCGCTAAGAAGCATCAATTTTACTTGTTGAGGTAGAAACCCCAACTTACAATTTTTTTAAGTCTCTCGAATATTGATACAGGTACCTACGTGCGTAACACCCATTACCAAAACCTTCAAAATCTTTTGAATATTGACACAGATCTCTACGTGCGTAGCACCCCAAACAAATTTCTATAGTTTACAAAATTTTTCTACAGCTTTAACCCAGCCGTCATTGTCAACTGTATCTGTTATGTAGTCTGCACAGGATTTTAATTCTTCCGTTGCATTGCCCATTGCAACTTTAACACCGCCGGATTTTAATAACTCTATATCATTGTCTTGATCGCCTATTGCAAGCACTTCGTCTTTATTTATCCCCCATTCTTTGCATAAGTATTCTACAGCACAGGATTTGCGTGCGTCTTTGTTAGAAATTTCGCAAAAATAAGGAGTTGATTTGACAATGTACAAATCAGGATAATGCTCTTTCAAGTATTCCACCCAGCCGGTAACTGTTTGCGCATCACCGTATTTGATTGCAAGAATTTTGTTCACATTTTTTATTTCAAGACTGTCGAACGGGCAAACTTTGTATTCTATAAAGCGGGCGTCTGTGTATTTTTTTATTGTCTCGTCATCTTTTTCTACATACAGAACATCGTCCATATAAAGATTTATGTGAATATTATTATCTTTTGCCCATTTGATAATTTCTTTTGCTTTATCGGGTGAAAGGTCTTTTCTGTAATGAACTTTTCCATTCTGGCAATTATCTTTAATCATTCCGCCTTGATAAGATACAATCGGAGTTTTTATGCCGAGTTCGTCTGCTATATAGGTTGTTGCCTTATGCATTCTGCCTGTTACAAGAACAACTTTAATACCTTTTGATGTTAATGATTTAATGCATTGTTTTAATTTTGGTGAAAATTCAAAATCCGGTTTCAAAATTGTTCCGTCAATGTCAGTGGCAATCATTTTTATCATATTTTATAACCCCTTCCAGAATGCATTTTGCAACAACACAAAGTGTTTTGGCATCGTTGATTTCGTTTTTTATAATCATTTTGAGAACATCGTTTATGTTATATTCAAAGCTTTGAATAATTTCCCCTTCATCAGGGTGGCAATTTGTATAGTGCAAGTCTTGCGCAAGATAAAGGTATAATTTTTCATCACTATATCCGGGGGACGTATTTATAAATCCTAAAGATTTCCAGGTATTTGCGCAGTATCCTGTTTCTTCTTCCAGTTCGCGTTTTGCAGCGAGTAAAGGATTTTCATCTTTTTCGAGTTTTCCTGCCGGAAGCTCAAGCATTGTTTTACCAAGCGGATATCTAAATTGTTTCACCATAAGAATTGTATTTTCATTCTTAAAAGCTACAACAACCACTCCGCCGGAATGCCTCACTACTTCACGAAAAGATTTGTGCCCGTCAGATATTTCAACGCTGTCTTTGTATACTTTGAGAATTTTTCCGTTATAGATAAGTTCAGACTCAAGTGTTTTCTCTTCAAAATTCATCATACTCTCCATTTAATGATTGCTAGCATAATTCTTTTTTTATTTTAGAGTGCTCTAATTATAGATTTTATGTTTGTATCAGTAACCTTCAAAAGTGCAACAGTTTTTGTATTTTCATCCAGATTGCCAAGATTTTTTAGAACCTCCACGGTTTTTAGAATTATTGTCTGATTGTTTGATTTTAAAAGTTCTCTTATTGCATGCAGGTCAGTCGCAAACTCCAGTGCGGTAAAAACAAAAGGACTGTTTTCATTTAATTCTTCATTAATATGTTTTTCCAGGTCTTTTTTATTAACGCTATGCAGAAGCTTTTTTATATCCATAACTTCATTTTTTGTGTCTTTATCTTCATCAAACAGGTATTCATCATTTTCTGTCAGGATGTCGAATTTTTCTATAGCATTCAAAAGCAGGATTGCCGCTTTGCTGTCGTTATGATTGTTTATTAATCTTTCAAAAACTTCAAACAGTTCAAAGTCAAAAACCACGGACAAGCCTAAAATTTCACCGAGTCCGTTAATAATATGATTTATTACAATTAATGCATTTTCATAATCTTCATCCAGAAGTGTAAAAAGGCTGATTAGATAAGGTATTTCTCCTGCGATATTTTCTGCCATAGAAGAATGTTTCATTTCATCAATAATAACAGGTACAGCAGAAGCATCACCGTATGATATCAAAAATTTTACTGCCGCAAGTTTTTCAAAATCATCTCCGTGTGTAAGTTTTTGAATTGCAATATTGTATGATTCCCTGTCTCCCATAGCAGAAAGGGTTGAAGCACAGTTCATTGCAAGGTATTCATTACTGCTGTATGCATTTTGTTTTAGGCAGTATAGTGCAAGAGGATCTTGAATATAGGAAAAATATTTTGCGGCATAAATTTTTTCATTATCTGTGCCTTTTTCAAGCAAATCAAGCATTCTATCGGTCAAATCTTCATTTGCGTATTTTACAAGAGAATTAATAATAAAGTCTTCATACGCAGGTGAATAGTATCTTAAAAATTGAAAAAGATTCTGGTAATTTGTTTCGTTAACTTCTTTTTCAAGCCTTTGTGCGACATTTTGTTTAACAAAGTCAAAAAGGAAATTATCTTTTTCAACAAGTTCTGCAAACAGATTAACATCAGCATCGTTAATCAAGTGATATGCAACCTGTTCGTAATCACTTTTGTTTTTGCCTGTAAGTTTTTTGAATTCTTCTGTCATAACCTAGTCGAGATAGAAAACAGTAATAACCTTATGACCTTCTTCAGCGTATTGAACAGCGTTATGAAGAGTTTTACTAGTATGAGAGAGGAAGCATATCAACTGGTTGCAATCGTCAATAATTTCTCTGTTACAAACTCGTGAAGCATCGGCAAGAGTCATCATTGCTCTGTCCGGATGTTCAACGATATTTGGAACCCCAATAAGCTGATTTTGAACGTCACTTGGCTGTTGACCAATAGTTTGCGGTAAAATAACTTTTAATTTATCAGGATTAGCTTTCATCGCACCTCTGATTGCAGCGGCGTTAGTTCCTGAAGAACCGCCTGATGTAATAATTATATTACCTTGCATTACAAGTGCAGTAGTTAAAGTTTCAATCATCTGCTGGTGAGTAATCGGCAGGTTACGGCTGCCAATAATTGCAATTCTTTTAGCTGACTGTTGTATGGTTGCAAGTTCCATAGCAAGCTCATCAACAGTATCCGGTGAATCTGACGACACTGTATCCATATCATCAAAAGGTACTACGATTGAATTTTGTTTTTCTTTAGCATCGTCTTCAGAACTCATTAATTTTACTTCATTCATGTCTGTTTTCACCATTTTTCCTACTTTCTAATTGCAATATAACCATTTTTAGTTTATGCTGATTATATCACAAAAATTTCATTTTGGGAATAGGGGATATGGAAAATATATTAGACAATCTTAATAACGAGCAGCGCGAAGCTGTGCAGACAGTGAAAGGCCCATTACTTGTGCTTGCCGGTGCAGGCAGTGGAAAAACTAAATTACTTACCTCAAGAATTGCATATCTGATAAAAGGCCAGGCTGATTCTGATGGATTATATAAATTTACCGGAGTAAGACCGCGTGATATTTTAGCGGTTACCTTTACTAACAAAGCTGCTAAAGAAATGAAAGAACGTCTGGGAAAAATTCTTGGTGAAGATGTTGTTAAATACATGTGGGTCGGAACTTTTCACGGAATCTGCGGCAGAATGCTCAGAGAAAATATTGAAAAATATTCATTCCAATCAGGGAAAAAACTTGATAAAAACTTCTCTATTTACGATGAAACCGATTCCATTGCGGTAATTAAGCAGGCTATTAAGAAATTAAATCTTGATGATAAAGTTTATCAGCCAAAGCTTGTTAAATCTGTTATCTCTAATGCAAAAAACAAAATGCAGGATGCTTATACATTTGCGACTTTTGCAAGAGATTTCAAATCACAAAAAATCGCCTCTATCTTTGAAGAATATGAAAATTCTCTCAATAACAATAACGCAATAGATTTTGATGATATGCTTCTTTTGACGGTTAAAATGCTTGAACAGAGCAAGGAAGTAAGAGATTTTTATTATAACAGGTTTAAGCATATTCTTGTAGATGAGTTTCAAGATACAAATATGGCACAGTACAAGCTTGTTAATATGCTTTATACAGGTTTGTATTCAGAAATTCCAGAAGAGCGTTCTCTTTGTGTTGTTGGAGATGTTGACCAGTCAATTTACAGTTGGCGCGGCGCTGATTATACGATTATTCTGAACTTCCAGAAAGATTTTAAAAATACAAAATTGATTAAATTGGAACAGAATTATCGTTCAACAGCAAATATTTTGAACGCGGCAAATGCGATTATTGAAAATAACACCGAGCGTGTTGACAAAGTTCTTTATTCAAACAAGGGGGAAGGCGACCTTGTTGAATATTTTGAGGCGCAGGATGAATCTGATGAGGCTAATTTTATAATAAGTACAATAAAAAATACATCAGGCGGTGATTATAACAAATTTGCTATTCTATATCGTACAAATTCACAATCCCGTGCGCTTGAAGAAGCCTGTATGGCAGCAGGTATTCCATACAGAATTTACGGCGGTCTGAAATTCTATGATCGTAAAGAAATTAAAGATATTATCGCTTATTTGAAATTAATCTACAATCCTGATGATTCACAGAGTTTTAGACGTATCGTAAATGTTCCGAAGCGTTCAATCGGAGACACTACAATAAAAAATCTTCAAGAGTTCGCTGACAAAGAAGATATAAGCCTTTTTCAAGCCTGTGAAAGAATTGAAGAAGCAATTGAAATCCCGCCGAGAACGCGCTCTAAATTGAAGGATTTCGCGCAATTGATATTGAAATTTAAAGACGCAATACAATCTTATAATTTGCAGGAATTCGTAACTTTAGTAATCGAAAAAACAGGATATCTTGCGGAGCTTCAATCGCAAAATACTCCGGATGCACAGGCAGATATTGAAAACTTGCAGGAATTAGTTAACGTTGCAGGCGAATTCGTTGCCGAAGAAGAAGACAATATCCTTGGTGAATTCTTGCAGCAGGTTGCACTTGTTTCTGATATTGACGGAATGGATAATATTGCAAATAATGTTACTCTAATGACACTTCACTCAGCAAAAGGGCTTGAATTCCCTATTGTATTCCTTGCCGGATGCGATGAAGGAGTTTTTCCGCATCAGAGAACATTTAATATCCCGTCTGAAATGGAAGAAGAACGCCGCCTGATGTATGTTGGAGTTACCCGTGCTCAAGAAAAATTATACCTTACCTCTGCAAAACGCCGTCAAATGTGGGGAGAATATAAATATTACAACCCGTCGCGTTTTATAGAAGAAATTCCGCGTAACTTATTAAATATGACTTCATTTGAAGGCTCAACAAGCGGTTCATCAACTTTCCAGAGTGCCGTATCCCGTGCAAAAGGCCAGGCAGATTATTATTCTGTCCCGAAAGCTCAATCTGACAGCTACGGTTATGTAAAACCTTCTTCTGGTTTTGGGAAAAATTTTGTTGCCCCAACACGCGGGTTAGCCACCGGAAATACGCAAAGTGACAGGCAAAAACAAAATTCAAGCTATTCACAACCCATGAGAAGCCCTTCACGTACAATCCTTGTGAAGTCTCAGGCTAATAAACAAAGAGATGAAGAAAAGGTTAAAGAGTTTTTCAAAGACAATGCCATAAAACGTATGCTTGAAGAAAAACGCCAGAAAGAAAAAGCAATGCAGCAGGCAGAAGCTGAACGCCAAAAACAGCTTGAAACTACAAAACCTATAGAATATGTTTTTAATGTTGGTGAGCGTGTTTTCCATGACAAGCTCGGAATCGGCCATATTAAAGATGTAACTCAAATTGGCGACAGCATGATGTACACAATAGATTTTGGCCGTCAGGGCGTGAAAGCTATGGATGCGGCTTATGCAAAACTAAAGAAGTTCTAACTTCTAATATGAAATTTTATCTTCTTTAAGTACTTTTGCAGCACAATCAATTCCGGCATAATTATAAGACGCATTAGATGATTTGCTGCACCATTTTGAGTCATTATCCTTACCTGCCGGAACTACTGCATTGTGTTCTGCATCAAGAACAAATGTGAAAATATCATAGCCAAATTGATTTGGTTTTTTCTCGCCGTTAATATCAATAAAAAATACAATTGCATCGTTTGATACAGTAACACCCAAATCGTTTGTTGTAGTTCTAAAAACATCAAAAGTCAATGTCATTCCATCAGTCAATCTTGCTGATACAGAATTTACACCGACAATTCCAGCAGTGTACCAGTAAAACCTGTTTCCCCTCAAATCTTTAACTTCATTAACCCAACAGCCGCTTTTGCCCTCATCACAAAATTTTATAACTTTTAGATGTGGTTTGTAATAAGAAAATAATTGTTTTGTAACTTCTGCGTTTTCATCTTCAATGTACCAATTTTTAGCGTCACCATTTTCATTAACAGCAAATAATGTAGCCTGTGAGAGAATCGAATAAGCTTTTTTTACACCGCTGACTTTTTCTCTGTTTTGAATGTTATTAACAAGTGAAGGCAGTGTTAATGCAGCAACAATTCCTATAATGCCTAAAGTGATTAGGACTTCTGCCAGTGTAAAACCATGTTTAAATTTAATATTATAAAAATTACTAGAATTTGTAGTTATCATGTAAACATTTCCAAACTTCATAATAATGATATCTAACTATATAATTAGATAATATAATTATATAGTTAGATTGTCAAGTCTATCTCAATATATAGTAATGGAATGAAAAATGAATATATTCTTAAAAAAGACAATATAAGAAATGTAATAAAACTTTTAACTGCATTTGAAGGTAAAACCTTAACCAGACTAAAAGTTGATATAAATCATAAATATAATAAAACAGATTCTTTAGAAAATTTGACAAATAAACTTCGCAATGGCACAGTAAAAGTTACTGAACTTTTAGAAATTTTCGATATTCTCGGGTATGATATTGTTGTAAAAAAGAAATAGTTTTTAGAAAATTTTTATTTAAATCTTCTCATCATTTTCATAGCTTTATTCATGGCATGTTTGCCGAGCTTTCCATTAAAACCGCCAAGGCCGCCTAAATTACCCATTTTACTCATGTCAGGCATGCCGCCCATTTTGCCAAACATACTTTTCATATCATGCATGCCTTTCATCATCATGCGCATTTGTTCAAATTGCTGCATAAATTGATTTATTTCATGCATTTCCATTCCACAGCCTTTGGCAATACGTTTTTTTCGGCTGGTGTTGATTAAAGAAGGATTTTCACGTTCTTGCGGAGTCATACTCTGGATAAATACTTCTATTCTCTTAAACTGTTTTTCACCTTCATGTGAAATTTTATCTCTGTCATCTTTCCCAATATTTAGCCCTGGAATCATGCCAAGCAGGTTGCCCATTGATCCGAATGCCTGCATTTGTTTTTGCATTTTCAAAAAATCATTGAATGAAAATTCAGCCTTAGCCATTTTTTCTTCAAGTTCTTTTGCCTGTTTTTCGTCAAAAACTTCCTGAGCACGTTCTACAAGCGATACTATATCGCCCATTCCAAGAATTCTTGTTGCCATACGTTCAGGGTAAAAATCTTCAAGAGCATTTAGTTTTTCGCCTGTACCTGTTAATTTTATAGGTTTGCCAGTGCAGTATGAAACGCTCAGTGCAGAACCTCCTCTGCTGTCACCGTCAAGTTTTGTAAGAACAAGCCCTGTCAGACCTAATTGCGCATCAAAGTTCTCTGCAACATTAACGGCCTCTTGGCCTGTCATGGCATCGATTACAAGAAGTTTTTCAGTTGGATGAAAAATTCTATCTATCAAAAGCAGTTCTGCCATCATATCAGTGTCTATTTGTAATCTGCCTGCTGTATCAAGAATTAATGTATTATAATTATTTTCTTTAGCGTAATCTATTGCACTTCTTACAATTTGTTGAACATCTTTACTTTCAGTTATTGTAAAAACTTCAGTTTCAATTTCTTTTCCAAGTGTTTGAAGCTGTGTAATCGCAGCGGGTCTATATACGTCACATGCGACAAGAAGAGGATTTCTTCCTTCTTTTTTCAATTTAACTGCAAGTTTTGCAGAAGATGTTGTTTTACCTGAACCTTGCAGACCGAGCATCATTATCATATTAGGACTGCCTGAAAAATCAAGAGGTTTAGCTTCCTTTCCCAAAAGTTCAACAAGTTCATCATGAACAATTTTTATTAACTGCTGCGATGGGTTAACCCCTTCAAGAACTTTCTCGCCTTCGGCTTTGTCTTTAATTGCCGAAATAAATGCTTTTACAACCCGCAGGTTAACATCCGCTTCAAGCAATGCACGGCGGATTTCGCGTAATGCTTCCTGCATGTTTTCTTGAGTTAATTCTTTCCCTTGAGTTTTGCTTATTATACTTTGTAACTTATCACTTAAACTATCAAACATTGTTATCCCTTTTTATTTCCATTTTAGCATGAAAAAAAGGAAGCTTTTTAAAACTTCCTTTTTTAAAATTGTGCAACTTCAATTTTTATAATCACTTAGTATTCATAATCTACATCATCATCAATTGTTTCTTCATCTTCTTTATCATCTTTTTTCATGTATGGTTCTTCTTCCAAACTTTCAACCTCGTCGGCATAAATGGGGTATTTTTGTTTTCCGATAGGAATTCCCCATATTTCTCGCCAGGTCTTATTACCGCTGCCGATTCTACATTCGGCGCTAAGGTTATATAATTCCTCGCTTCTATTTAAAAAGTCATCATCTCCGTAGTCTTGACCAGAAAATGTAACTTGATTTTGATGGTTTTTAATATTATTTGTATGATTCATTTTTTTTAAAGAATTACAGTTATTATTGTAATTTTGATAATAAGAAATTTTTTGAATATGCATGCTTAAAAACACCCCTTTAAAATTTATTCTGTATGCATTATAAGTCCAAAAATTAATTTTTATGCTACCTTCGTAATACAAAATTTACAAAGTTTAACAATGTATTAATGTTCATCACACTTTTAGAATGAAAATTTAAAAAACAATCATAAAAATGAATGATTTCAAAAAACAAAAGCTCTGATAATATAAAACCATACTCCTTAGAGACTAAGATACACATATCCCTAATCAACAGCTATGCACCTCAAAGTACATAGCTTTTTTTTATGTTTGCTTGACAATAAAAATTTATAATATAGAATAAAGATATATCCAAACAACTGATGGAGGAGTGCCAGAGCGGTTGATTGGAGCAGTCTTGAAAACTGTCGAACGTTCACGCGTTCCGTGGGTTCGAATCCCACCTCCTCCTCCATTTTAAAAGAGCCTTTAAAGGCTCTTTTTTAGTGCGTTTCTGCCCTGTCCTCGAACTACAAAAATGAAACAAAATAGTCCCAAAAGGGACTAAAAAGGGACTAATTTTACAAATAGTCCCTGAAAATTATTAGCCTTGCTTACCGAGTATGTAATTCCGTTATGCCCAACTGCTGCACATAATTCAGGTTCAAAGTATTATTAATTAACCAAATGTATTTATATTTTGTTTATCCAGTAATTTTTTACTATTCCTGTAGAAAATTCTGCTAATAATTTTATTTGCATCATCACCAAAATTCTCTTTTATCGCATTTTTAATATTTTTAATATTAGCATCATAAGCGCATTGTTGTTTTATAGCCTTTTCACCAAAAACTCCTAGTGGAGCATCTGTGCCAAATAGAAGGCGTTCTGTCATTTCTCCTTTTTTAAGTATATAAAAGTGTAAATAAAATTTTTGTTAGTTATTTATCAAATAATTTTATATCTGAGGATGGTTTAAGTGTAAACTTGCTAAATTCAGTAGGTATATAAATTATACTGTCAATTTTTCTTTTAACTTTTGTAAAAATAGTTTTGTCGCCGGTGAAAATACCTGATTTTTCTTCCATACAATATCAAGTCCTGATTCAAGTTTAGGGCTTAGTGGTCTAAAACATACATTTGTGTTATTGGTTATATTTACAAGTTTATCTAAAGTTATTGCATAGCCAATTCCGTTATCCACCATTATTGCCGCATTATAAACAAGGTTATATGTAGCTGCGATATTTAAGTAATCGAATTTTTCGCCAAACCAATCAAGAAAACCGCTTTCAGCAGAATATTTTTTTGACATTTGTCGTGAGGCTATTATTGGAACATCAATTAAATCATCTATTTTTATTACATCTTTTTTTGCAAGTGGACTGTTTTTAGGCATTATAACTCCCCAGGTATCTTTTTGAGGCATTGTTATGTAATCATATTTTGACAAATCTATCGGCTGAATGAGCAGCCCGAAATCTAATAGTCCTTTATCAAGTTTTTCTGTTACATCCTCTGCATTGCCGCTATGAATATGAAATTTTATGTTTGGATATTCATCCCGTAATTCTTTCATAATCTCTGCGATGTATTTCATGGAATCTGTTTCACCACAGCCAATGTATATATCCCCGCTGATAATGTCATTAATTGAATTAAATTCAGCTTTTGTTTTTTCAACCATTTCAATAATTTCTTCGGCTCGTTTTTTCAGCATCAATCCTTCGGGAGTTAGTGTTACTTTATATTTTCCTCTTACAAGAAGTTTTTGTTTAAGTTCTTTTTCTAAATCTTGAATTTGTCTGGAAAGCGTCGGCTGTGTAAGATGCAATGAATTCGCGGCGGCCGTAATGCTGCCTTGATTTGCTATTGCTAGAAAGTATTTTAAAACTCGAATTTCCATACCCCCCCCTTGGCGTAATAATATATTATCTAATTATGCCTGTCAAGTATTTTTTAATATGTTATATAAGTATTTGCTATTTTATAAAAATCGTAAATAATATAATATAGCCGAATGTAAAAAAATTTCGATAAGGAGAAACAATGGAAATAATAAAAGTTAATACCCCTAGAGGCTTGGAATTAAAGGGGGCTATGTGGGGAAACAACTTGATGGATACTGTTGTAATTATGATGAGCGGAATATGCAGTAATGTATTCCAGAATGATTTGCTCCCTGCGACTGGAGAGCTTTTGAGTGCGAATAATATTGCTTATATTGCCGGGCAAGCAATGGATGCATTTTCTATGATTGCTTATTCTGATTTAAAGAATCATAAACAGGTTTATACAGGTGTTGTTTTTGATGATTTTAATCTTGTGTATGAAGATGTAGAGGCTTATGTTAAATATGCAAAGGAATTAGGTTTTAAAAATATAATACTTGCCGGTCATTCTCTTGGTTCAAATAAAATCATCAACTATTTAGGAACGACAAGCGATAGCTACGTTGATTATTTTATAGTAACTGCACCTGTGGATTTGGGTTATTGGTGGAAGGTTATGCCAAATATAAATAAATGTCTTGAATTAGCAAAAGAATTTGTTGCAGAGGGAAGAGGTGAGGAAATTTTACCTTATGTGTTTGGAGGATTTTCTCCGATTTCCGCTAAAACTGTTTTAAATTTTTATAATGCTGATAATCTTAAAAATTGTCCTGTTTTAAGCGGAGATGGTGAAACAAATTCACTTTCCTCAATAAAAATCAATGGTGCATTTGTTATTGGCGGCAAAGACAGTATGGCAGATGGAAATCCTAAAGAATTTATGGAAAGCATAAATTCATATTGCAAACACCCTGAAGATAATAAAGTAATAGTTATTCCAGATGCTTCACATATTTTTTATAACAAACATAATGAATACGCTTCAATAATACTTGAATGTACTGTGGATTTTCTAGAAACATTTGCTAAAGTATAATTTTAAAATTATATTTTTATGCTATGCTAAAAGAAAATGAAAGTATATTTTACCAATTATAAAAATATTTATAATACCCCGAATACTCCGCAAGTATTTTATGGACGTGATGTAAGATTAGCAAAATCAAAAATTGATGGAGCAGTTGAAAACTGCAAATTCGGTAAATATATTGCTGATGAATATAATGTGTCATTATCTTGGGTTCACGAAGCTTTTAAAAAATTTAACAATGGCAAATCACTAAAAGATGCCCGTAGAGAAAATGTTGCTAAACTTGTTAGAAGTTCACAAAGTGATGAAGAGATTGCACAAAAACTTAATGTTAGCCTGGCAAGAGCTAAAGATATGCGATGTGCTTTAAATAATTCACGGCAGCAAACCAAGCAAGCACGTGTTAATGCAATTCGTAACGGACTTTTAGAAGGTAAAACAACAGCAGATATTGCTAATGAATTAGGGCTTAAAGAACATACCGTAAAAGTTTATATCAGAGAATTTAAGCTAAGAGAAAAATAAATCAGGTTATCTCAAATCTTTTTGTCTGAATTCCGTCTGATGTATATCGTATTGTTTTATATTTGTCTTGTGTTAAGGAATTATAATAATTACATTCAATAATCGGTGGAGAATTTTCTTTTCCCGAATAGAAAATAGTTTCTTTCATTCTTTGTCCGTTTTTATTAATTTCTGTCAGTGCATTATCCATGACAAAGAAATCTTTTTCAGGAACTTTCCCCATTCGCATAAGAGAAGCCCCGTAATCGCTAATTGTCATCCCATATCGAAGCGGGTTTTTCGTAAGCATATTTGCAAGTGCCTGATTTTTGAAAACTTCTGCCCCAACACTGCTCATAAATTCAGGTGCAATTTCTATTTTTTCAAGCGGCGGGCGAGAATAAATAGGGTTCATGTGCAAAGCCTCTGGCGGCCGCCTTCTAACCTGCCGTTGATACATGACGGCATTATTTGAATATGGATAATTCATAACTAACCTTTTTACTAACCTACATATATATAAAGTATTTTTCTCTGAAAAAATTGCCTTTTTGTGCTAAAATGTTCTTAAATTTTGTTAATAAGGAACTTGATTATGAAAAAAATTAAATTCACAAAAATGCAAGGCTGCGGTAATGATTTTGTAATAATGGATTATGAAGAATATGAAAAGACCGGGATGAAAATGTCTGATTTAGCAAAAAAAATTTGTGACAGACATTTTGGTATAGGTGCAGACGGGTTAATAATACCACTTTTAAATCCTGATTCTGATAATGCCGATTTAGGCTGGTATTTTTACAACTCTGACGGAACTACTGCACAGATGTGCGGAAACGGAATGAGATGCTTTGCTAAATATGTTTTTGATAAAAAAATAATCGATAAAAAAGAATTTAGTGTTCAAACACTTGCAGGTATTATAAAACCTCAAATTATTGATGAAAATTTGATTAAGGTTAATATGGGAACTCCTATTTTGGAAGAAAAGAAAATCCCTTTCTGGGGAGATAAAAAAGAAATTACTGTACTTGATAGAACTTTTAAAATTTTTCCTGTTTCTATGGGTAATCCCCATTGCGTAATTTTTACAGAGGACAATCCCATGGAATTGGCAGAGAAATTCGGGCCTTATGTCGAAAAACACGAATTTTTTCCGGAAAAAACTAATACAGAATTTGTAAAAGTTATATCAAAACATGAAATTGATATGCGTGTATATGAACGCGGCTGTGGGATTACACTTGCCTGCGGAACTGGTGCCTGTGCAAGTGTTGTTGCTTGTGTTTTAAATAACTTAACAGAACAAAAAGTTAAAGTTAATCTTCTTGGAGGGCCTGTATTCGTTGAATGGCAAGGAAATAAGGAAAATCTGGATAAAGATATTTTCTTAATTGGTTCTGCAAATTACAGCTTTTTTGGAGAGTATGTATTGTAAATATCTCTGTTTTCATGATATTATCGAAACATAGCCAAAATATAAAAAGGAGAAATGTAATATGAAAACTTATGAATTATTAACTGTATTTAAACCAAATTTAGATGCAGAAGAAGTAGATAAATTGGTTGAAAAAATCAATTCTGATGTTACCGCTTTCGGTGGTAAAGTTGAATCTACTGACAAAATTGGAAGAAAAAAATTAGCTTATGAAATCCAAAATTTCAGAGATGGATTTTTGGTTAATTCTGTTTTAAGTATTCCTGCCGATAAAGTTGCAGAATTCAACAGACAATTAAGATTAAATGATAATATCTTAAGAATGATGTTTATGGAAGCTGCAAAAACAGCTAATGTTTAATTAGCGGAAAGAAGATAGAATATGTCAATAGCTAAATCAGTTGTTACAGGAACAGTATACAGAGCACCGGAAAAACGTTTTACTCAAAACAATGTTGCGGTTTCTGCTTTTGTTCTTAATATTGGCGACAGAGAAGAAATTCTTATCAGAGTTATATCTAAAAGAAACAGCCTTGATGAAATTGTTTCGTCAATCTCAAAAGGTGAAAGAGTTCTTGTTGAAGGAAGACTTCAAACAAATACTGTTAAGATGGATGACGGTTCTGAAAAAAGAATTTACGAAATCGACGCTAATACAATTGAAAAATTAGGAGAAGGAGCTGCTGCTTCAAATTCTAATTACGGAACGGAAGAAATTGTTAAATTTGAATCAGATGATCTTTCAAATGATTTAATTAACGAGGACGAAATTCCATTCTAAAGGGAACGTAGCCGTTCCATCCGCCACTCAGGTGTTGGAAAAACTTATACAGTCTAAACTAAAGAGGAACGTAGCCGTTCCATCCGCCACTCAGGTGCTGGAAAAACTTGTACAGTCTAAACTAAAGAGGAACGTAGTAGTTCCACTCACCAAGCAGGTGTATATAATTAATGTAGTAAATAAAAATGGCTAGAAAGGCTAACTGAAAAATGGCAAGACAAAACAATGACGAAAAGAAAAAACGTAAAAATTGCAGTCTTTGCGCTGACAAGGTAGAAGCAATCGATTTCAAAGATGCTGCTAAATTGAAAAGATACCTTACTGAAGCAGGAAAAATTATTCCTCGCAGAATTACAGGTAACTGCGCTAAACATCAGAGAATGGTTGCAAAAGCTATTAAACGCGCTAGAGAAGCTGCTATTATCAATTACGTTTTTGACTAATTTGTCAATCTGTATTGGAAAAAGACTCGATTTTTATTAATCGAGTCTTTTTATTTTATTTAACTGTTTTAATGAACTTAATTCTGTCTTTTGTTGCAGGGTGTGTTGAAAAATATTGCATAAATACCGGTGAATTTTCTTCTTTTTCAAGTAATTTGAAAAATTCTACTGCGCCGGTTGTCCTGCCATATAATTTGTAAACTGTTTTTGCTGCATATTTATCAGCTTCTTTTTCTTGTTTTCTTGAATATTTTAGGCCGCTCAAGTCTGAAATACTATTTATAGTCAAATCAACATTTGTCTGCTGTGAAGATAATATGCCTATTATAGTAGAGGCAATAATTTCTCTGCTTATACTTTTCAAATGATCTCTGTGCGCGTAATGTCCGAGTTCATGTGCAAGTACAAATGCGAGAACTTCTTCATCCTGAACTTTATCAGCAAGGCCTTTTGTAAAATATATGCTTCCGTTTGGTAAAATAAAGGCATTAATATTTTTGTCTTTGACTTCATAAATTGGAAAGGATGATTTCCCTTGCAATTTTTTGTCCATACTGATAATTTGTTTTTTTACTTTTTCCAGATTTTCAATATTTTTGCTTTTATCAATTGTTGGAAGTTCCGTGCCTATAGAAAAACTTTTTTCAATTTGAATTTGTGTCTTATCCGACATTCTGTCAATACAAAAGCTTGCAATGCTATCTGCAAACATATAAATCATAAGACAAATTGCTACTATACCGCCGATAAGGATTAGAAATTCTACACCGACATTTGACTTGCCGACATTAACGTTGTCTTCAATGACGCTCAGATACCTTTTTTCAAGTTCATTATTCATAAGTTATTGCTGTTCCGTAAGCGATTATTGCACATTGAGGCACCGATTCTTTAGAGTAAGTATCATTAATCATAATTGCTTCAATACGGGTATTAATTATGAAGTTTGCGCCTCTTGCTTTTTCACGCATTCTCAAGATTGCTTCTCTTCTCCCACGGTCTAGAATAGATTCAAAAGTTGTAAGTCTGCCGCCGAACAGATTTTTTAAAGACGCAACAAAATTTTTGAAATAATCACCGCTTATTACAACTTCACCCGTAACAAGCTCTGCTTTGGTTATTTTTCTATTTGTATCCCATGTGGTTGAACCGAAATTTATTATTGGTTTTCTAATTAATGCGATTTCTCGTTTTTTAATATCTTCAAAATGTTTTTTCTCAATAAAAGAGCCTGTGAAAAAAGTTATACCTAGTATAATAAGTAGTAGTAATAAATCACTCATGTAACTTTATCCTTTTGGTTGAACTTTCACTGCTGTGCCATAGATATAAACTTCAGCGGCTCCGACTGTGATTGAAGAAGTTGCAAACCTTACGTTTACTATAGCATTTGCACCTAATTTCTGAGCCTGGGCTTTCATTCTTGTTAGTGCTTCTTCTCTTGCGTCAGATAGAAGTTCGGTATAGCTTTTTAACTCTCCGCCTATCATATTTTTTAAACCGGCGCCAAAATCTTTAATTGCGTTTTTAGCCCTAACTGTACTTCCTGTCACAAGACCATATTGGGCAACAATATTCATTCCTGGAACTGTCTCAATATTTGTGATAATCATAATTCATAACCTCCGTTAACATTTTATACTGCAAAGAGGTTTATGTAATCATTTATATAATGTAAAAAACTTACTTTATTACTTCAATAAAGTCGTAATCAACAAGATAAGGCATATGCGCTTCAGTAATCAGTTCTCCCGGCAATAATACTGCAATTCCTGGCGGGCATTCTGCAATAACTTCTCCGGATATTCTACCAATGCATTTGTCTTTTGCAAGAGTTTCCTTTTCTGAATAATATGCATCACGAAGACTCATTTTAATAATCGGTGAAAGCATTGGCATATGCTTTTTATTTTCCAGATAGCAAATATCTGAATAATGTGATTTATCTATTTTTTGTAAGCATTTTATCAAATATTGCATATCAGCTCTTGTATTGCCCATATTTGACAGAAGCAATAAACCTTCATCTGAGGCGCTTTCTACTTCTATATTAAAATCAATTTCCAAAATTGATTCCAGACGTTTTCCTGATAATCCGTCAGCTTTTATAAACACTTTTGTAACGTCGGTTTTGTATCCAAAATCAGGCTGTAAATGATGAATATGTTCCAATTTATCAATTTCACGTCTTAAATATTTAGCATTTAAAACAGCACGTTCAAGTTGTTTTTTGCCGCGTTGGCTTTCAAGATTTGCTCTTGCAGCATCAAGGCTTGCAAGTAAAAGCATTGACGGGCTTGTTGTATGTAAAAGTTTCAAGGCTTTTTCAAGGGCTGCCACATCAATTTTAGAATTTTCTGCCACATGCAGCATAGAACTCTGGCTCATACTGCCGCCTGTTTTATGCAGAGAATGTAAAACCGCATCAGCTCCTAGTTTTAACGCTGATTCCGGCAAATGGTCGTTAAAATTCCATAATGAAGCGTGAGCTTCATCAACGATTAATGGCACATTATGTTTTTTACAGATAAGCGCTATGGATTTAATATCAGATATAACACCTTCATATGTAGGGTTTGTAATCCAGACCATACCGACATTATCGTTATTTTTCAAAGCTTCTTCGATACTTTCCGGAGAAATATTACCCCAAATACCCCAGTCTTCAAGACGGTTAGGAACAACCCAAACAGGGTCGGCGCCGGAAATTATCATACCTGCAAGTGCAGATCTGTGACAGTTTCTATTTATAATAATTTTTTGCCCTTTTTTAGTTAAACCCATTGCAAACGCAAGGTTACCTATAGTTGATCCGTTTAGCAAAAAGAAAGTTTTTTTAGCACCGAATGCTTTTGCAGCCAATTCTTGTGCTTCTTTTATAGGTCCTGTTGCAGGATGAAGTGTGCCTAAATTATCAAATTCATCAGTGGTATCAAGGCTAAGTGCTTTTTTTCCGATTAATTTTCTAAATTCAGGTAAAGAACCGTTTCCTTTTGTATGCCCGGGGATATGAAACTGATAAGTGGGGTTTTCATATGCTTTTTTTAGGGCTTCAACAATTGGGGCTTTAACTTTTGTTGATTTGTTTTCTTTTTTTATTACATCTGTCATAATAATTAATATACACTAAAAAAAAGATAAATAACAAAACTTTTATGATATATTAATATTTGTGAATTATTTTATGAGAATAGCTGTAATAATTATTGCTATAATGCTTGCCCCGCCTGTTTATGCCTTTGGAAAACCAAAGCCGCAGGATATTCAAAAGCCTGAGAAACAAGAAATTATTCATCTTGATGTTTCAAAGGATAGTTCCTCCGATAAGGCGTCTGCTAATCATGAGAACAAGTTTAAAAGGCTGTTTAAAGACGATGCGCAAAATACTGACTGGGTTCAAAAAGATTTTACCCGTGATAATGTTGATACCGAATTCTCAATATTTGATAATTTGATTGATCATGATACTTCATATGATCATCCGTTTAAGATTGAGAAGGAATCTTTATTTGGCAGAATTTATCATAAAAAACTTGAAAGAACATCAATTCCGTCATTTTTACTTCAGGACGAATTGACTTTTAAATATAAAAAAGGGCCTATTGATAAAGTTCAATTTTACGGAGCTTATCAGGGGAATATGGGATTTGATTTTACAGGGGCTGATTATGACACTGATTATGGTTTTGGTTTTATGGAAGCCGGTGTTGTCGGAGATTTCAAGGATAAGAATACTGATTTTAAATTGCAGTTTAATTTCCGCCCGGGTGAAAACAGAACATATCTGCAAGGTTTAGTCACCGATGCTTATATCATGAATACGCGAATTCCGCACCACAAAATAATAGTTGGTAATTCCAGAAATCAGGTCGGCTTTGAAGGCGGTATGGGGTCCTATGTAGTTCCGTTTGCAATGCGTTCTCAAATATCAAGAACATTTGGTAACACGAGGGCTCTTGGCTTACGTATAGTTGGAGATTATGATTTAGTTGATTACAGTTTGGCACTAAATAGTTCTGACAGATTTTTCAAAGAGTTTTTTCCCGGAGCAGAATTTACGGGCTGGGTGAATTTTAAACCGTTAGGTAAAACAGATGGCAGATATGGAACTCTTGTACTTGGCGGCGGTCTAAATGCCGGTCATAATGATACAAATTATACAGTTGGCGGTGCTTATGCAAGTTACAGATATAAAAAATTCATGACAAATTTTGAATATGCAATAGCTGACGGGTATAATGGAACTTATATCAGTACAGATAAAGCAACTGGTTTTTATACAACAGTAGCATACAGGTTGACTCAAAAATTGCATATTTTAGCCCGCTACGACCAATTTGACCCAAATAGAGATGTTGCAAATAACATGCGCCGCGAATATTCTGCAGGTTTGAATTATTTTATCAAAGGGCAGGCATTGAGGCTTATTTTGAATTATGTTTTCTGCGATAACGAAGATACAGAAGATAGTCACAGAATTATTCTTGGAACTCAGATTTTATTGTAATTATTTGTAAAAAACAAATGTTGTTATTGAATGTTCTGTATGATAAAATTTTTTTATGAAAAATGATATTTTTACAATACATATAAGAAAAATGTCAATAACAGATTTGGCTGCGATAATGGATATAGAGTCAAAAGCCTATGGAGAACACCACTGGTCTAAGGAGTCTTTTTATAATGAACTGTCAAATGAACTGGCACATTATTTTGCAGCTGTCGATGATGATGATAAAATTCTCGGTTATGCAGGCTGCTGGCAGATTCTTGAAGAAGCACATATTACAAATATTGCAGTTTCTCCTGAATTCAGAAAAAAACATATAGGTGAAGCTTTGTTAAAAACAATAATTCAATATTGTTATGATGAAAAAGTAAAATATATCACACTGGAAGTGAGAGTCAGCAATAATCCTGCAATAAAACTCTATGAAAAATACGGCTTTAAGTCGCTTGGCGTAAGAAAAGGATATTATCAGGATAATAATGAAGATGCCTTAATAATGTGGACAGAAAATATATTTTACGATAAATTTAAATTAGGGTATCAAAAAAATATTGAAGATTTGAAGGGGAAAATACAAATTTTATGACAGCAGACGCAAAACCTCGTGTCAGAGTTATAAAAAAACAAATTGAAGGGATTAGATTGTCATTTGGAAGCATACTACTTATGCTTTGCGCTACATTTATGTTAATTCTTTCAACATTTGTGCAGGTAAATGTTAGTCATTTTATTCTTCCTTCTGGATTTTTCAGCGGGGAGAATTTGTTATTGTCTGACTTTATTCATACTTACAAACTTATTCCGCAGATACCTGTTGTAATGTTTATCGGAGCATTTTTAGGACGGAAATATGGCATAACAAGTATTTTGTTGTATATTTTGCTCGGGTTATTTGTAATCCCTGTATTTGCGTTGGGCGGAGGGCCTAGGTATATTTTTGAATATAGTTTTGGATATATTCTTGCTTATATTCCTGCGGTATTTTTTGCCGGGTCAATTTTGAAAAGCGGATATACTAACAGAAATATTGCTCAGGCTGTATTGGTTGGCGTTTTGACTATCCATCTTGTTGGAATTCTATATATGTTCTTTATCGCAAGCCTTAAACATGAAGGATGGGAATTTATAAGAACATGGATTGTTGCACAAAGCGGTATAAAAATTGTTTATGATTTTGTGTTTTCTTTTATTGCAGTTTTTATAGCTAAATATGCAAAGATTATCCTATGGTTTTACATGTAGGATAAGAAGTTTTTTTGTTTTGTTTTTATAATTGAATATATGAGTTTATTAATGGGGGTGATTTATGAGGATAGAAATGAATACTATCAGGTATAATTCTTTAGCATTTGGTGGTTCTGATAGAAAAAGAATTGATGTTCAGGGACATACAGGACAAATGCATGACGGTATGAAAAATATGGACAGAACATATTCAGGACAAAATATTATGGATACAGTCTCTGATTTCAATGTTAAAAAAGTTCTTGTAAGTTCACTTTCAGGATTGAATAGTAAGGACAGCAATCTTTTTAAGGATGAATTGACTGCGAATATTGAGTTATTGGAAGAATGTCGTAATTCGGGCGGAATATTATACCCTCTTGCGAGCTGCCAGCCTGGAATTACATCTGATACAAATGGCATAGAAAAAGTACTTTCTAAAGGGAAATTTTATGGAATGAAATTTCATCCTACAAACACCGGTCAATCAATTAAAGATAATTTTGATATTTATTCAAAATACTTATCTGTTGCAGAAAAATATGGCCTGCCATGTGTTTTTCATTCAATAACAGACGGCAAGTCCGATCCTGAACAGATTATTAAACTCGCTGAAAAACATAAAAGACTTCCTGTTATTTTGTATCATATAGATTTGGTAGGTGACAAAAATCAATTTGAAAAAACAATTAACAGCATTTCTCAATCTGTTAAAGACGGTAAATCAAATTTATTTGTGGACTTATCATGGCTTACTGATATCTGGCCGGAAAATACTCAAAAAAATAAAGATATTATCAAAATGGCAATTGATAAATTAGGTGTAGAAAGAATTCTTTTTGGTTCAGATACTCCGATTACCGAGATGGGAGATAGAAATCTTTATGGAAAATTTGTGGATTTTATTGAAACTACAACAAAGGAGTATTTTAGAGAAAATGGTAAAGAGGATGAAGCAGAAAAAGCATTGAATAAAATTTTCTATGATAATGCTGAAGAAATTTTCTTTACTAAAAATTGGAACAAGAGTAAATTTTCAAAACCTGCCAAAATCGCAGCTTTATGTTTTGCGGGTGCGGCTGTTTTGATTGGCGGAGGGTATTTCTTAAACAAAAAATTGAAAGAAAATGCACATAAAAAAGAACTTACTAAAAATCCGTCCAGAGTTTTGAAAAATACTGGTTTTTCAACATTAATTTAATAGAATAAAAAAACCTCTTAGTAAAAGAGGTTTTTTATTTTATGCACTTATATATTTAATCAATTTTTTTATATCCTTATTCCACAGACCGTTCCAGTTTCTGATAATCAAGTCTGCCGGTGAAATTCCATTCATTGTGTATTCTTTAATGCTGTCAAGATATTTTTCTTCTCCTGTGTTTTGTTCAATTAAAGATTTTTCTGCAATATATAGAATTTCTTTTGCGATATCTTTTGCCTGAAATTTCCCAATTTTAGAATCAAGAGCACCTTTTGGAACATTATATCGTAGTTCGGAAAAATCTCTGTAATCAAAATCTTTGAAGAGTTCTTCAATTTCTTTAATTGCTGTTTTGTTGTACAAAATTCCCTTGTATATAGCAAGAATTGCGTATTGAAGCCCTTTATTTACACAGTCATGATTTCTAATTTCAATAAATTTCCTAAGTCTAACTTCCGGAAAATAAAGATTTGCATGCAGATTAAAATCATCTATATCAGCTTCAAATCCTTGCCAGCCGTTTTTCATAAATTCATCAAACGTAACTTTTCCATTGATTTCTACAGGTGTATTTTCTCTATTAATAAATATCATCGGTGATTCAAGAACATAGTTTACGTATTCTTCAAAAGAAAAGTTTTCGTCAATTTGCCCGACAAATCCGCAGCGATCATTGTCAGTATTTAGCCAGCTAAGGGCACGAAAACTCTTGTAACCGGTTTCAACTCCGCCTCTTATTGGGGAATTTGCAAACATCGCTGTCATAAAGGGTGATAATTTATTTGCAATTTTGAATTTCAACATTGCATCTTCTTCACTTTCAAAATCAAAACAGGCCTGAATTCCTGCTGTTTCTCTCATCATTACGTCTGATAAAATTCCCCAGAGATATTTTGCCATGATTTTGTATCTTTTTTTAGGAATTAAATTTATTGACTTGTGTGTTGAAACAGGAGAAACGCCATAACTTAAAAGACTAATGCCTGATTTATTAAGAACAGGTTTCATTTTTTTATCAAGAGAATTTATCTTTTTTTCTAAGTCATCAATTGTATTTTCAGGTTTTAGGCTTAATTCCATCTGGCATCCCGGTTCAAGTGTAATTGTGTCATGCCCTTGTTTCAGACCTATAATATTATAATCATCTGTTATGTAATCCCAATTTTCTTCTTTTGCAAAGTTTCGTAAAAAATTACAAACACCGAATTCTGAATAATAATCTGCAGCTTTATTTGTTGCAGAAAATATTGGAAGCCGTTCGTATTCTATACCTGTTTTGTGCTCGCTGCACGGCTTACAGCCGCGTTCAAAACTCTTTATAATCTCTTTTTTGTCTAATTTTTCCTTAGTTTGTAAGCTGCTCACTTTATCCCCCTGTGTATTAATTATAACATCTACAAAAATATCAAGAATATTTTATTAAAACATTTACCTGTGTGTGGTATTATTATAGGTAAGATGAACTACTTCGATAGAGCAAGATATTTTAGAACTAAAAAAAGACTCGGGCAAAACTTTTTGATTGACGGGCAGACAATCAGTGATATTATTGATTTTGCGGATATCTCGCCTGAGGATACTGTTATTGAAATCGGCCCCGGTGTTGGTTTTGTGACAGAGCAGCTTGTCAAGCATGCCAAAAAAGTTATTGCAATAGAACTTGATGAAGAAGCGATTAAGGAATTACGAAAACTTGACGCAGATAATCTTGAAATTATTCATAAAGATATTCTAAAAACAGATTTATCAGAGCTTTGTGACGGTAAAGTTAAGATTGTCGCAAATATACCTTATTATATTACAAGTCCGATTATTGCGCATTTGCTTGGCGAAGTTGATGATTTGAACAATGAAAATAGAAACAAAATTACAGATATTCTTTTGATGGTTCAGGAAGAAGTCGCAAGAAGAATGGTTGCTGATGAAAATTCTCCATCAAAGCAATACGGGCTTTTGACAATATTATCGCAATTCTGGGCTGATGTTGAAATTGTAAAGCTTGTCGGTAGAAAATCTTTTTATCCGGCTCCAAAGGTTAATTCAGCACTTGTGAAGCTTAATGTCAGAGAAAAACCTCTTCTAGAGTTAAGTGATTATTCGCATTTTAGAAAAACTGTTAAGGCTGCTTTTTCTCAACGAAGAAAAAATATTAAAAATTGTCTGATTTCAGGCGGTTTTGCAAAAGATACAGTAAAAAACGTCCTTGAAAAACTTGGCTTTGATGAAAATGTCAGAGGAGAAAAACTTTCTATTCAGCAATTTGGCATGCTTTCAGAAGCATTATTAAAAGAGGGTAAAAATGAATAGTATAAAAATTCAATGCCCTGCAAAAATCAATTTGACCCTGAAAGTTATAAACAAACGTGATGACGGATTTCATAATATTGAAAGTATTATGCAGGCAATAAGTTTGTATGATTATCTTACAATTTCTGTTGAGGAGTCTGAAAAATACGAAATTTCACTTTCCGGTACAAGTGATGAAATCCCTTATAATGAAAAAAATCTTTGCCATAAAGCCGCAATGCTTTTTATTGAACGCACAAATATTCAGCCTTGCAGAATAGATATTTTCATTGAAAAAAATATTCCGGTATCAGCAGGTTTAGCTGGCGGAAGCACAGATGCTGCAGGGACTTTATACGGACTCAATAAATTATTTGCACAACCTTTAACACATAAAGAACTTCATGAATTATGCGCAAAACTCGGGTCTGATTTGAACTTTTGTCTTGAAGGCGGAAGGAAAATGACAAAGGGCAGAGGAGAAATTATTGAGCCGCTTGATTTTGAACCATTTAATGTTTCTCTGATAAAGCCTTTAGGATTAGGAATTAGTGCAAAAGAAGCATATACAAAATTTTCTCAAAAAATTATAAAAGGCGCTTCTGGACGTGAAGATTATCTAAATGATCTTGAATGGGCTGTAATTGACGATTATGTTGAATTACAGAAAATAAAAGAAGTCTATCCGAAGTCGGTTATGTCCGGCTCCGGATCAGTCTATTTTGGTGTTAATATGGAGTATAAACCCCAAGAAGGTTATTGGATACAGAATAACCTCACAGCAGTTAAGGGAGGTATTACTGCTGTGTAACCCCGAAATACGGAAAAGCTCTCTTTTTAAAAGAGAGCTTTTTTGGATATTATATGTGGAGAAGTCATTTTTTTTATGCTGCTTTTTTATCTTCTTTTTTTACTTCTTGTTTTTCTTGTTCAGCTTTTGGTTCCGCTTTTTTCTTACCTAAAATCATATTTTCGAATGCTTTTGAGTATACCTGATGTTCAGGGCAGTATTCTTCAAAATGTTTTTTAACCATTTCGTTGTATTCTTTTTGAGCTTCTTTTGCAGATTTATTTTGATCTGCTTTGTCACATCCGCCGAGAACTTTTATTTTTGCACCAACTAAGAAACCTTGATGTGTTTTGTTGTCATCACAATCTTTTGCGTTTTTGAAGGTCTTTAATTGATCTTTGTTAAGTTCAATAATTTGTTTTTCTGAAACTCCATATTTTTTAGCAAGTGCTGAAATTGATTCTCCGTTTTGAACAACTACTTCGCAGGGTTGATCAAATTTAACTTCAAGTTTTGGTAATTTGCTGAAATCAGCTTCCGGTTTGATGAACGGATTTTCTTTTACAGGAGGTAAATTACCTGTATTTCCGTGTTCATTTTGATTTGGATTAACTGCGATTGTTGGATTTACATCAGCATTCGGCTTAACGAGTGGGTTTTCGTTTGGTTTTGCTGCTAATCTTTTAGCTTCTTCGTATGCTGCCAGCAATTCTCTTTGAGTTACTCGTTTGCCTGTATTTTCACCGTAATGTTTTTTCAATAAATCAATTTTTTCTTGTTGTGTTAAGTTATCCATTTTTATAATTCCGGCGATAATTTTAGCATTATCAATTCCATCAACGCCTTTAGGTCCGTTTTTAACTATTTCTTCAACTGCAATTCCATTGAGAACGTCTTTTTCACCCTGGTCTTTAACTTTATGCATTGTTGCAAGACCTACGCCGATACCTGAAATTCCGCCTATCACAGCTCCGTATCCTGCGCCTCTTTTGGCACCGATTTTGTCTTCAACAGGTACTTTTACAGGGCGTTCTGTTACAATGTGGTCAACGACTTCACCTGTGGTTTTATCTATTACGTTGCTTACAAATGTTTCTTTGGTTTTAACCAGACCATCTGTTTTCATGTGCGGTCCGAGAATTGCTCCTGCTGCTGAACCTAAACCTGCTCCGATTGCTCCAGATTCAGCTACGTGTAAAAATCGTTTGAGTGCTGTTTTATCTTTTTGTACATCAAAGTTTGCATAATCTGCAGCTTTTCTTACAGTTTTTGCTTTTACGTAATATTTGTCACCTGCAGCTCTTGATTCACTCAAATCAAGTTTGTTATCACCTGACCAGAGTTTTAATTCTTTAACATAGTTTTCTTGATTAAATTTACCGTTTTCATCAAAGAATTTGTCTTGATGTTCGTTTACAAATTCACGAACTTTTTTGTTTTTGATGTAATTAACTGTACCGGCTTCTGCATTTGCCAATCTTCTTGCTTCACGGCGTTTTTTACCTTCGGCTCTGTATTTGTCATATAATTTATCATATTGTTCATCTCTTAGTTTTTTAGCTTCGTCATAAGCTTCTTTGTCAAAATAAAGAGTTGTAGTTGCAATTCTTTTGCCTGCGATTTCATCTGCTACTCTGTTTTTAGCAGCTTTTTCAGCTTCTTTTTCTGTTAATCCCAATTCGTTTTGATATTTTGTTTGTAATTCTGATTGACGTTTTTCTTGTTCTGATTTGCTGCCAATCAAAGCTGTTTTAATTGCATTGTTAACTTTTTCTTTTTCTTGTTCTTTCTTGTCCACTTTTGCAGTAGATGAAGTTTGTTGTGCGTTTTGTGCAGCTTGAACTTTTTGAATTTCTAGTCCCATTTTTTCCCCTTTCAATTTCCCCGTGTAAGAAAATTAGTTTTTGTAATATCCCTTATGCTTTTATAAACAATTTTTGAATTTAAAAATTGCATGAACTGCATGTATTTTAAACTCTTGATAAGTCTGAAAGTATTGTGAAATAAAGAATTTAAGCCTGTTAACATTTCGTAATAATTTGTATAATATGCTTATAATAAGGTATGAAAATTTATATATCAGGGTGATATTAATTTTTGATGAATGATGTATTATAATAAAAATCATGGCGATAATTGAAGTAAATAATTTAAATTTGGGTTTTGAATGCGAATGCGGTTTAAGGCAGGCGTTGTTTGATGTTTCGTTTAGACTTGAAAAAGGCAAGATGCATGCGCTTGTTGGAGAATCTGGCTGTGGCAAAACTATTAGCGCAATGAGTATTTTGAAGCTTTTGCCTAAAACTGCAAAAATTCTTAGCGGGCAAATTTATTATGATGATAAGGATATTTTAAATTTGCCGCAGAGGGAATTACAGAAGCTCAGGGGTGCGAAAATCGCTTTAATTCCGCAAGATCCTATGACATCATTGAACCCTTTATATACAATAGGCGATCAGTTGTTAGAGGTAATTAAAATTCATCAAGGATTGCAAGGGGCAGAAGCTTATAAAAAGGCAGTAGAAGCATTGGAAATGGTACAAATTCCCTGTGCTGACGAGAGAATGAAATCTTATCCTCATGAATTTTCCGGCGGGATGAAACAGAGAGCCATTATTGCCATGGCGCTTGCGTGTAAGGCTGAAATACTTATTGCTGATGAGCCGACAACTGCTCTTGATGTTACTATTCAGGCTCAGATTATGAACTTGTTAAACGATATAAAAACGCGTATGAATACGGCAATTCTTTTAATTACGCATGATTTGGCTTTAGTATCAGAAAACGCTGATTACGTATCTGTTATGTATGCAGGGCGTATAGTTGAAAGCGCTAAGGCAGATGAATTTTTTAAACATCCAAAACATCCATACACTCTGGCATTATTGCGTTCTTTGCCTTCTAAACGCGGTGAAAAGCTTCTGGCAATTAGCGGACAGCCGCCATCTATTCAGCAGGCTATTTCAGGCTGTAGATTTCATCCAAGATGTGATAAGTGTATGGATATTTGCATTAAACAACTTCCTGAATCTTATGAAGTCGGACGTGAACATTTTTGTGTTTGTTTTTTACATAAATAGAATGATGATAAATAAAAAGACGTAACGTGCCACTATTCATACACGTTACGTCTTATTTGCGCCGCTTTATTCTATATATAAGCGGGCTTTGTATCGACCGCCATCTTACAAAAAGTTGCAGCAATGTGGCTTTCTGTCCGGCAGCCGTTCGAATCCCGCCGCTAATTTCGCGGTGTTACAAGCTTAAAAGCTTAATCTTATCCATACGTGCAAAATATTGCAAAACCCTTATCTCACATTAAAGTTTTTAACTATATCTGTGACATACAAGGCGGGCTGATAATTCGTTGTAAACTACGTTTGCAACTGCCCTCGTATGAGGACTCGCGACCAAAAATATCATGGCAGATTCGGCTTTGGGATACGAAAACTTCATATTCTAGTTGTTTTATGTTGTGATTTTCATATTTTTAGAATAAATGTTTTTGAGCTGTATTTCATTATGCTAGAGTTTAATTTATTAAACAGAAAGCCTGTACTTTTGTGTAATAGATTAAACGGCTGTTTAATTAATAATGTATATGTTTTTAAAGGAGAATTCGGGTAATGACAATAAATATGTTGGTTTTTGACTACCGCGATAGTGAGAGAAATTTTTTTAGGGAACATGAGTTGGAGCATTTTAACATAACTTTTTATCGTGAAAGCCTAAATGATGAAACAGTTGAAAATTTGTCATTTGATAAATTGGATAATACAAGTGTTATTAGTGTTTTTACAACCTCAAGAGTCACTGCTAATGTGATTAGTAAATTTAAGAATTTAAGAATAATAAGTACACGTTCAACGGCCTATAACCATATTTCTCAGGCTGCTGCAAATGCAAGAAATATTTCTGTAATTAACATAAAAGGTTACAGTTCAAAAACAGTTGCTCAATATACGATTACATTAATTTTTGCCTTACTGCGAAAAATTATTCCTGCTTCAAAATATTTAGCAGATACTTCCAAATGTGATATTACAATTTTAACCGGACATGATTTATCGAGTCTTACTCTTGGGGTTGTTGGCACTGGCGCTATTGGGTCAAGTGTTTGTAAGGCAGCTAAATTTTTCGGCATGAAAGTATTTGCATATGATATTTATCCAAAAAGAGAGTTAATAAAAGATATTAATATAGAATATATTGATTTGTATGATTTAATCTCAAAATCTGATGTTATTTCTTTACACGTTCCTTATACTGGAGACAATTATCATATGTTTTCCGAGAGAGAATTTAAATTGATGAAGGATGGGGCTTATTTTGTAAATACCTCTGCTGGTGAAGTTGTTGATACACATGCTGCATATAATGCTCTTATGATAGGAAAACTTGCAGGACTTGCACTAGATGTTGTTGCTTGCGAAGATATTAACTTTAAATGTCATGCGCTGAAAAATGATATTCCGCTTGATTGTGTAGAGGAACAAGAAGCTATTAAACAATTGGTAAATATGGATAATGCAATTATTACTCCGCATATTGCGTATGCCTCTCAAGAAGCAATAGATTATATATTATCAGAAACCTTCAGATCAATAAGAGACTGTATTAAGGGAAAAAGTGAAAATATAAATTATTAATTATTAATTATTTTTTTAATATCTGGCATGAGATTACGCCGAACATATAATCCTTTCTTTGAATTAATCTAAAACCTTTACGCTCAAAATCTTCTATCATTTCTTGCGGAAGAGGAAATATTTTCTTTGAATTAATCAAATATTCATAAGATTTTTTGTCACCGCCAAGTATTTTTACAGCTGCCAATACGACTACATCAAAAATTTTGCTTATAATATTTTTTCTGCCAAAATCAAGATGAAGAAATTTCCCTTCCGGACGCAAAACTCGATAAGCTTCTTCAACAGCTTTTTCTGGTTGTGAAACATTCCTCAGTCCGAAACCTATTGTCACAAAATCAAAAGAATTATCTTCAAACGGAAGATTTATTACATCACCTTGGATAAATTTTATATCTTTAGACTTTGAACTTGCAAATTTTAACATATTGTATGAAAAATCAATTCCTGTTATACATGCTAATGGCTGTATATTTTTTGCTGCCAATGACAAATCCCCTGTTCCGCAGCACATATCTAAAATACTATCATGAGGATGTATTTCTAAATTTTTAATGCTTAAATATTTTATAAAATTGTGTGTTCCAAATGAAATAATATTGTTCATAAAATCATAATGTTTTGCGATTGTATTAAACATTTGTTTTATCTTTTGCGGTGATTTATCAAGCGTCATAATTTGTTACCTTTTTGCTTAAATTAAATGATAACATATAATAAAGTTATGAACATAGCATTTGTACCAATTGACAATAGGCCGGTATGTTATACATTACCAAAACAGATTGCAGATATTAATGATAGTATAAATCTTTATATGCCTGAAAGAGACTGGCTTGGAGATTTAACAAAATATGCCGATACAGAAAAGCTTTTCGAATGGCTGAAAGATTTGAAAGATATTGACGCTGTAATTCTTCCTCTTGATACGGTTGCATACGGCGGACTGATATCGTCCAGAAGATGTCCGGACTCTTTTGAAAAAATAAAAGAACGTATATACAAGTTGCGTGAAATTCTTGAAAAAAAGAATGCTAAAATTTATGCCTTTTCAAGCATTATGCGAATTTCTAATAACAATGTTAATGAGGAAGAAAAAGAATATTGGAACAAATGGGGTAAAAAGATTTTTGAATACTCATATAATCTTCACAAATTTGGCGCAGAAAATTGTAAACATTCTGATATTCCGGAGGAAATTCTATCCGATTACCTTGCAACACGAAAAAGAAACTTTGAAATAAATAAAATCTATCTTGAATGGCAAAAAGGCAGTACTATTAATGCTTGTAAAAATGGGTTATTTGAAACCCTAATTTTTTCAAAAGATGATTGTGCCGAGTATGGACTTAATGTAATTGAAGCAAATGAGTTAAAAACTTTAGGCGGTTTTGTAAAAACTGGTGCGGATGAAATTCCACTTACTCTTTTAGCAAGAGCGGTTTCTGATGCTTTTGCAGGCGGCATTTTATCTGAAAAATCAAGATTGAAAGTCGCTCCTGTATTTTTAGAACCAGAGTATAAAAATCTAATTTCAAATTACGAAGATGTTTCCATAGAAAACTCTGTTAAAGGACAGTTGGAACTTGCAGGATGCGAACTGTGCGAGCCTTCTGAGGCTGATATTTTATTGTATGTGAATAATTTTAAGGAAAGACAGGGCGAAATCGTTATGAAGGTTCCTACAGATGTCTATAATGGTAATTGGAAACGCCCTGATAAACCTTATATGATTGCTGATGTAAGATTTGCAAATGGCGCAGATAATGCTTTTGTTAATAAACTTTTTGAAGCCGGCTTAGGTGATAATTTCTATGGATATTCTGCTTGGAATACTTCTGCAAATTCTTTGGGAAGTCTTATCTGCGCTGCTGTTGTAAAATTTTACTCAAGTTGTCGCCAATTAAATACTTATTCCGACCGGCATTTTAAAAACTTACAAATTATTCGTTTTCTTGACGATTGGGCATATCAGGCAAATGTTCGGCAAGAGTTATCAAAACCGGATATTGATGAAGTGTCAATTAAAATGAAACCTTATGAAGCTAAAGTCTTTTCTCTTTTGGATACTCAGGCAAAAGTGAGTTATAATTTCCCATGGAACAGACTTTTTGAAATAGAGGTGAATTTAAATTGAATATAGTCGAAATAGTATTTCTTGCGTTTGCATTAGGTATTGATTGCCTTGTTGTATCTTTTTCACAAGGGTTAATTTTTACCCATAACCGCTTGAAAAATTCTCTTGCACTCGCGTTAACCATGGGAATTTCTCAAGGGGTTATGCCTTGTATTGGTTATGTTGCAGCGGATATAATAAGCAAGTATGTTGAACCTTTTAGCAGGTGGATTGTATTTGCTATCTTTGCGATTTTAGGTTTGAAATTTATATTCGAGGCCTTTAATGAAAAAGATGAGGAAGGAATTTGCTGTTTTGATTTTAAATGTCTTTTGGGACTTGGGATTGCGACAAGTATTGATGCTCTTGCAGCCGGTGCTAGTTTAAATTTTACGGGAACAAGCTTAATTGTTCCAGCTATAATAATTGGTCTAGCTTCATTTTTTATGTCAATGAGCGGTTTTTGGGGCGGGAATTTTTTTAAAAAATTTCCTTCAAAATATTTAGAAATTTCCGGCGGTTTAATTTTAATTGCTTTAGCCGTAAAATCCTTGCTATAAAAGTATATTTTGATTTTGCGGCATGCCAAAAATAAAGTTTTTACCAAATGTTTACAAAAGTTTATATAAACATAAATCATGAAATCATGCTCCAAGCATGGTTTTTCATGGTTAAAATCCTGAGAAGCATGTTAGAGTGTTATCTTCAGCATGATTGACTTTTGAAAAAGCTTAATAATACCGGAATTGGACTGGTTGTTACAAATGTTAATATTCTCATGTCGTGCCCTTGAAAAAATCCCCTTATTTTTTATAATGGAATTAAGGACTGGCATGTGAGGGGTGAAAACCTTTCCAAAAAGGGGATTAGAACAGATTTATCTGTTTGGTTTGCCATACTTGGGTAAGATAGTAAATAAGTGGAGATTATATAAATTGTTTAGAAGTAGGGATATGGGCAGAGCTGTCGCAGTAAGAAGATGGACACCAACTGCTTTGGAATGTTACAAAAGAGGATGTAATTGTGAAGGCTGTTTCTATAGAGATTTCTTTAGCGGTTCTTCTCAAAAATGCCAAATGAAAGCTTCTGTATTAGAATTGGTAAGAGTTATTGGTACTCCTAACGTTGAATTACAACAATTCATTATTGAAGACTAATTTGACCCTTTAAAAATTTCCGTTATTGTGTTATACTATATAAGCAGTATTATAGGAGGTATAAATGCACATCTACGTTAACGGAAGAAACATTGAAATTACTGATGCAATTAAGGCTTATGTAAAAGAAAAACTAGGCAAGGTTGCAAACCACTATGACCAAATTCAAGGTATTGATGTAGTTTTATCAGTTATTAAAAACCCCGCAGCATCAGGAAAGCACGTGGCTGAAGTTAATTGCAAATTGAGTACCGGCGGTGTTGTTCGTTGTGAAGAAGCAGCTGATTCTATGTATGAAAGTATTGACTTGCTTGCTGATAAGCTTGACAGACAGGTCAAAAAATTCAAAGATAAAAGTTTAGGAACAGACAAGTCTTCAATCAGAACTGATAATGCCCCTGAAGAAGCAGAAACAGTTGAAACTGAGTAAGTTATATCTAAAAACACATGATTAATAATAAAAAAGTCGTTGTAATAATGCCTGCGTATAACGCAGAAAAAACCTTAAAACAAACCTACGATGAAATTTATAAAGATTTTGTCGATGAAGTTATCCTTGTTGACGATAATTCTCAAGATAATACAAAACTCATATCAAAAGAGTTAAATATAACAACGATTGTTCACAAGGAAAATAAAGGTTACGGCGGCAATCAAAAATCATGTTATAAAGCAGCTTTGAAATCCGGAGCAGACATCGTTGTGATGCTGCATCCGGATTATCAATATACTCCTAAATTAATTCCGGCAATAGTTTGTATGATGGCTTTCGGGCAGTATGACGCAGTGCTGGCTTCGCGTATGTTAGGAAATTCTGCTTTGAAAGGCGGTATGCCGCTTTACAAATTCATTGCAAATAAATTTTTAACTTGGTTTGAAAATCTCCTTACCGGAGAAAATTTAACAGAATATCATACCGGATTTAGAGGTTTTACAAGAGAAGTTTTGGAAAGTTTGCCTTTGGCTGAGTGCGATGATGATTTTATTTTTGATAATGAAATCATTGCTTTGTTATTTTATAATAATTATAAAATAGGCGAAATTTCTTGTCCTACAAAATATTTTAAAGAGGCTTCATCAATCAATTTTATACGTTCTTGTAAATATGGTTTTGGAGTTTTAGCAGTGAGCCTTAAGTATAGACTTGCAAAAATGGGGCTTAAGTCAAGAATTTTTAGAAAGACTGCTAAAAAACTTGATTTGTCTGCTGAAATTGAATACTATTTCAAGTAAACTTTAAAATCTATTTGAAAATATAAGTTTTAATATAAAAACACCTCTTGTATTAAAGAGGTGTTTTTTAATCCTTTTTGTTTTCTTTGCATCCTAGAATGTAGCAACCGGTTTCTTTTGAGCAGTAGCTCCAGGAATTGACTGCCAGTTGGCTGCCATAATCTTTTTGAAAGATTTCAAAGCAGTGTCTTCCAATTCACCGAGTTCTTCAGCTTCCATAATCAATTCTCTTAATGGAAGTAATGCTCTTTGGTCTCTAAGAACACCTAAAGCTGCAGCAGCACCGGCTCTAACAAGTTCATTTTCGTTACGGTTTTTCATAACGTCAATCAATGCAGGAACTGCTTTTGTATCATTTAGTTTACCTAATGAAGTAACTGCGTAAATTCTAACGTTAACCCATTCGTCATAAAGCATATTAATAACTTTATCAACAGCTTTTTTGTTTCCGATTTCGCCCAAAGCGCGTGTTGCATCGCAGCGAACATTAACTTTTTCGTGGTCTAAAGAAGCAATCAAAGCATCAGTTGCAACATCACCAATTTCAATTAACGCATCAGTTGCAGTGATACAAACTTGAGGGTTTTCATCATTAAGAGCCTCAACAAGAGGTTCAACAACAATTTCGCCGCCCAAACGGCCGAGTGCACGTGCCGCACGAACTCTTACGTCAACGTTTCTATCTTCACGTAAAGATTCAATCAAGTGAGTTGTTGCTTTAGAATCGCCAAGTTCACCAAGAGCACGGGCTGCATATAATCTAACAGAACCGTTTTTGTCGTGTTTTAAAACTTCAATAAGTGGTTCAACTGCTTTAGAGTCGCCCATTTCACCAAGAATACGTGCCGCGTTATATCTAACTTTTTCTGAATTACTTGTTCTAAGATCCATTAATAACTCATCAAAAGATTTTTTAACTTGTTTTTTCTTGCTGTTCACACTAATTGTCATCTACTTTCCTCCGACGCTACAATAATATATTCTACACACCTTATGTATTTATAAAAAAATTTTAGAATATAATATTGCCTTTTCTACTAACTTTTATTAATTTTTGTTTACAAAATATCTTTTGAAATGTTTCAAAATGATGTTCCTTACTGTGGGTGGTATTTATTTTAAATTTTTAAGGGTAACACTCACACTTTATACTATTAATATAGCATATTTTTTTCATCAATTCTTGGGTTAGATGTATTATTTTTTTTCATGTGATGATTGTTTTTTTAAAAAAGGATGTGTTTCAATAATATATTAACCAAATATGTAACAAAACTTAACAAATATTACTCACCACAGATAGTAATAACAAACTCGCTGCCATGCCCAACCTCACTGTTTACAGTAATTTCACCTTTATGCTTTTCAATTATTTTGGAACAAATTGCTAAACCAAGTCCTGTTCCAACGCCTACTCCTTTTGTAGTATATCCGGCTGAAAATATCTTGTTGAGCTCATTTTGCGGTATTCCTTTGCCGCTGTCTTTTATCTTAATTATTAGTTTATTCTTTTTATATTCAGTTGTAATTTTTATAGTTCCTTTACCTTCAATTGCTTGGCAAGCATTAATTAGAATGTTTGTAAATACTTGATTCAGCATATTCGGAAAGCAGCGTATAGCTGGAATTTTGCCGTAATTTTTTATTATTTCTATTCGGTTTTTTGTTTCGTGTCTGATTAAATCAAGAGTCAAATCTAGTTCTTTATTTATGTCCGCTTCCTGCAATTCTGCTTCATCGAGCCGGACAAATTTTTTCAAACTTGTTACAATGTTGCTTATTCTTTCAACAGCTTCTTTATCTATGTTATTTATCTCTGTAAGCATATCTTTCAAATCGCTGTCCTGCACTTGCGGCAATAGTTTTGCGACTATTCCGTTGTTGGATTTTATTGATGCAACAGGGGTATTTATTTCGTGTGCAACTCCTGCTACAAGCTGACCGAGCGATGCCATTTTTTCGGAATTAATTAGTTGAATTTGTGTTTCTTTTAATTCTTTTAATGCTTTTTGAAGTTCTTTTACTGTTTGAATATTTTTTTGATAAAGTTCTGCGCGTGTTATAGCGTTGGAAAGCTGAGAGGATATTGCTTCTAGAATTTCGATTTCTTCATTGAGTTCTCTTTTTTGATAGCTTAGCAAAACTATGACTCCCATTAGGTTTTGCATATGATGTATTGGAACTATAATACGAAGAACCGATTGTTTAAATGGTTGTGCTCCAAGATATTCTATGAGGCAATTAGATACTGAAATTTCTTTTGCTTCAATAGTTTTAGATGTTTTTTCATCGAATTGAATAGTTTTTGTATGTTTATGTTTTTTGTTGCCTGAAATCTCTTGAATAGTAAAACCGTCTTTTTCTGCTTTTGCATAATAAGCTTTATAAGCACCAAACATTATCATCAGTTCTTTTAGTGTAGATTGAAGAATTTGCGATATGTCAATGCTTTCTCGTATAATGTTGGAAACTTTGTTTATGAGTGCAATACGGATAGCTTGACTCTGTGCTTTCTGTTTAATTTTTTGTAAGTCTTCATTTTCATCAAGCAGGTTACGATATTTTTCTTTTAACTTTTCGTTTTCTTTGTAAATATCATTGAGTTTGTTTTGTGCGCTTACGTCGCTGAAAAATATAATTGTGTAGTTGCCTTTTTTAATTGCAGTTAAATCATAGTAAAAGATTCTGTTTAGATTAGACTGATAAGAAATGCAGGCAAAAAAGTTTTCTTTAGAAATAACTGCATGGTATATCGGTGAATAAACTTCAACATTATAACTTGCAAGCGGACATATGTCGAAACTTGTGTTATGAGAAAGTTTTCGTATATCGACAAAATCTTTAAACCATCTTTTAAATGTATGGTTTCTATAAACGACATCACCTTTTTTATTGACTATTAAAACGGCATCTCTAAATTGCCTGAAAAAATCGAACTTTTTCATATCAATATTATATTCTGTTCAATCGAAGCTGGCAATTTTGTTAAATCAAATTTGAAATTCTATGAAATTATTCCACAATATTGTTGGGAGGTTATTATGGAAAAAGAAGAATTTCAAAAACTTGGACGGAATATAAAATATTATAGAACTCAAAAAGGCTTGAGCTGTTCTGAGCTTGCAAAAATTTTGCACAGACAGGAAAGAGTTCTTACAGAAATTGAAGAAAGGAAAAAAGAATACCAATTCAAAACTTTAGAAAAGAATGCTAAAGCCCTTGATGTTCCGATTGAAAAATTTTTTGATTTTGAAACAAATACAGAAAGTTAATTGTTTAAAATTAAATCATAGCAAAGGTTTTCGACTATCGTTTGAATATTCATATTCAGACGGAATTGTTTTTTTGCCATTTCGGTTGATTTCAAATCTTTTATAAGTTTTAGTTTCACAGCCGGATTATTTATACTATGTTTTAAAAGTGCATCCATGTAATTTTGGATTTGGGTAAAAATTTCTTCCGGATCATGTTCTTTTGTGAGCTCAAGAATTTTATTATTCAAATCTAAAACTTCAGAGCGTTCAAGTTCAAGATACCCGTCCATAGTTTCTTTTACAAGCGAAAAATCTCTGATATCATCCTGTTTTGACGGTACAAAGAAGCATTGTGCACGTGACACTACTGTTGTAATCATATCTGATTTATCTTTTGTTAAAAAGAAGAATGTTGTTTGTGACGGAGGTTCTTCAAAAGTTTTCAATAACGCATTTGCCGCGTCAGCTTGAAAATTCTGCTGGTTTAATCCGCAAATATTTCCTTCTTTATCTTTGTCGCAGAAGATTAAAACCCTGTGATATTCTGAGGTTACAAGAAGTTCATTTTTAATCATTCTTGCCTGATCAATTGAAATAACTGTTTTAGATGTATCATCAGAAGGTTTGTTATCAACTTTGGAAATTGTTAATACTGCCGGATGTTTGTTTTCTCTAATCCAGCTGCAGTTAAGACACTGGCAGTCAGGTGTATGAGTTCCTGTGCAATTTAACATTCTTGCAATTTCCAGCGCCAAATCATATTGTGCCTGCAAATCTGAACCGTAAAATAATATACAGTGAGCAATGTTTTTATCAGAACTATGTATTCCATTATTAAAATATTTCATCAGAAATGGATATTTTTCACTTAAATAATGCATTTTCCACCTCTTCTTCTACATCGAATGCCTGTCCTGATTTTATTTTATATTCTGCTTCTGTAAGATTTTGTTTTAGTTTTACAAGATCTTTAAGGTTTGTTTTTTTTAGTTTTTGCAAATTCAATTTAACGACATATTCATGCATGCCTGTAAGTTTTGCAAGTTCAAAAGATGTGCACTCCTGCGCTTTTGCTTTCAGGATTATCCAGCGTCTGAGCATTGTCTGCAATGTTGCTAGAATTTCAAGCGGATATTTTTTATCAAGTAATCTTCTGTATTCCAAAAGCGCTTTGTCTTTCTGGTTTTCCATAAGAAAGTCCGAAAACGCAAACAAATCCTCATTTGATATACAAATTTCTTTAACCATTTGGGCGGTAATTAAATCTTTTGGGTATGCGAAAAGTTTTAATTTATCAAGTTCTGCATCGATTTGCCTTAAGTTGTTTCCAATCTGAGAAATAATTGCGGTTAAGGCATCTGGTTCAAATTTAATATCTTTTGATTTTCCTTGTTTTTTTATCCAGTCTTCAAGGTCAGCGACTTTATATGTCGGAATTGTCGGGAATTCTCTGGCATTATACTTTGAAAGTGTTTTAAAAAATTTTTTACGGCTGTCAAGTTTTTTGCCTTCTCCTCTTGGAAGTTCTGCAACAAAAACAATATCTAGATTATCGTTGTTATTTTCAAGAGCTTCTGCGATTTGTTTAATTTCTTTATCTTCAAATGTTTTAGAAAAATAATCAAGGCAGTTTATTATAATAAGCATTTTGCCAAACATCATAGGTTGTGTACGAAGAATCGCAATTAAATCCACAAATTTTGGATTATTATATGTTTTGAAACTCATTTCAAGAAAATTTTTGTCGAGACTTTTTTTCAGTTTCTCAACCTCTTTTTCAATATTAAAATCTTCTTCACCGTAGAAAAAATACACTGCCATAATTTGATTATATAATAAAATTATTTTTTTAATTTGTAATGAAATGTTACGATTATTTTTACATGTGTTAGTTTGTGGTTAAAAGTGTACTTAATATATATAAGCTAATTTATTAAATGATTGATTAGGATATTTAATAAGGAGATTGCACTATGACCGAAAAAGTAACTATTGGAAATGTAAATTTTGACAAAGACAGCATTTTGGTTTCCAGAGAAGTTTATGAGAAGGGTCAGAAACTAAATTACGTATTTTTGGTTGGCGGAACAAAGATTATGTTTCCGGATCAGGAAAAGAAAAATGCCGCTGTTTCACTGGCAACAAGATACAATAAAGATGTTGCAGAAATTTGTGCCTGGTTTGATAACATTAAAGGTTTGATTGTTGAGGAAGCTCCGTTAAACTGGAATTATAGAATACGCGAGATGTAGAAAATAAAAATAGCCTGAAATCAATTTTCAGGCTATTTTTTATGAAATTTTATAGTAATTTTAGCTTTCTATCAATAAGCTTGCGCCTATAACTCCTGCAGTGTTTCCAAGTTGAGCCGGAACAACTTCAACTGCTGAGCCTGCAATTTTCATTGCACGTTTTTTCAAAGTTTCCGTTAAAGGCTGTAATAATAAATCACCTGCGTCTGCAACACCGCCGCCTACGATGATTTTTTCAGGGTTAAGAAGGTTTACTACACTTGCCATTCCAACGCCAATGTATTCACCCATTATTGTAAAAATTCTTTGAGCAACAGGATCACCTGCTTTAGCAGCTTCGCAGACTATATAAGGAGTTATCGCTCCGCCATTTGCCATTTCGCGGAATTTAGTAGATTTGCCGCCTCTTATGTAATCTTCTGCCATTGCAACAATTGAGGGGCCTGATGCAAAAGCTTCAAGACATCCTGTATCGCCGCAGCCGCATATTGGGCCGTCATTGATTTGTAATTTTATATGACCGATTTCACCGGCGGCGTTAGAGGCTCCTCTTACAAGCTTTCCGTTGACTATCAAACCTGAACCGATACCTGTTCCAACTGTAATACAAATTAAATTTTCACAGCCTTTTCCTGCACCGTAATTAAGTTCTCCTAAAGCCGCACATCTTACGTCATTGTCAACGCGTGTAGGAATTTTGAATTCATCTTCAATAAGTTTTGCAATAGGAACTTCGACCCAGCCAGGGATATTCGGCGCATTTCTGACAATTCCTGCCTTGTAATCAACCTGCCCTGGAAAACCAAAACCAATACCTTCAATATCTTTTGTTGAAAGTTTAGTTTCTTTAAGTAGATCATGAATAGCCTGTTTTATATTGTTAACAGTATATTCATAACCCATTTCTGCACGGGTCGGAACCGAGTTTGAATAAATTATTTCTCCCTTGTCATTAACCAACGCTATTTTGACATTAGTTCCGCCAACATCTATTCCAATTCTGTTTTTTGCCATTATTAATATCCCCCACTATTCTAGTATATCTCTATAATAGGACAAACAAATGCAGATTTGAAGATTTTTTAGAAAATTATTGCAAAAAATAAAATACTTTGAATTTTTAAGGTTTATACTATATAATAACCTTGTTAAACTATTAAGAAAGGGAATTTTATGATACAATTTATCAAAAAACGCAACAGCGGGGGGGGGGCGATTTTCTAGCTCCTGACAAGGGTTTCGGGTATCCTTATGATTTTAAAAATGTACATTCTGCATTTACTATAGCTGAAGTTTTGATTACTCTTGGGATTATTGGTATTGTCGCGGCTATGACTTTGCCGTCTGTTATTGTGAATTATCAGAAAAAACAAACTTCTGCACAGCTAAAAAAAGCTTATTCAACTTTTGCTCAGGCTCTTTTGAAATCACAATATGATAATGAACAATCTTCAAATTGGGTTACAACTACTGTATCAAGCTCATATGAAGATAATTTGAAATACTTTCAAACATATTGGCAGCCATATTTAAAAGTAATTAAAGTGTGTAAGACAATGCAAGAATGCGGTTATGATAGTAATACGAAAGGCTACAAAATGATTGCTCATGATAATGATGCTAATAATCATTATGGTCAATATAGTAATGTTCCCGGCTTTATATATGGTGATGGGACTTACGCTTATATCCGGCCATATAATGCTGCACCAGATGCTGAAAGTCTAAATTTGAAATTGCAATTGTTATCAATAGATGTCAATGGCCCCAAAAACCCTAATACGATAGGAAAAGATGTTTTTCAATTTGAGATTGATATAACAAGAGGAGTTATAAAAGGGTTTGGTAGTCCGAAATACTGTACAAAGGATGTAATTAAAAATGATACAGAGAATGCTCGTTCTTGCGGTGGTAAAGTTATGGCTGACGGCTGGGAATTTTTAGATGATTATCCGTGGTAGTTTATTTTTATATAAATGATAAATTATAAAACCTTCAAGATACATTTATTTCTTGAAGGTTTTATTTATAAAATCGAAATAAAAACTACTAATCTTCAACAAGTACTCTATCAAGACAGGCTTTTGGTGAATACTGCCATTCTCGGAAGGTGATTCTCTTAACCTTAAATCCGCAGCGTTCAAGTATTGCCTGCTTTTTCATGTTTGAAACGCGGTCATGGAATTTGTCTTCAACACCATCAATTTCAATGACAAATTTCTTATCAACAAGCAAATCTGCGCTTAAGCCTGCAATATCAACGCCTGCTTGAACTTGATGCTCAAGATTTCTTATTTGTTCTGCAACTTCACGTTCAAGATTGTTCTTGTATGAATTCTCGTCAATATCACCGGAAAGCATTGCTTGCTGACGGTTTTGATACTCTTGAATGTATGATATATAATTTCTGAAATGTCCGTCAGGAAGATCGTACGGATTGCGTGAGATGAAATTTATAACTTTATTTCTTCCGCGTGTTATTGCAACATTGAACAAGTTTGCTTTTTGAAGGAAAGTTAAGCTTTGAGTAAAGCTGTTGTCTGCAAATGCCCATGAAATAAGCATTATATCTCGTTCATCACCCTGAAATGTGTGTGCGGTACCTATTTCTATCTGATGTTTTTTAATCATATGGTCTGATAGAACTTTTGAAACAGATACTTTCAACTGTTCTACCTGAGCGCGAAACGGTGAAATTATTCCGATAGAAACAGGATTGTCAGGATTTTTTCTTTCATCTTCTATAACAATTTCGTGTAATTTTTTTACAACAGCTTCGATTTCGGGCAAGTTTCTTGTCGCATCAAAATCAACTTTTCCGTCTGCTACCTGTACAAGTTCAAGAATTTTGTCTGTGTTGAAGTCTTTTCGCATAACTCTTATTCTGTCATTGTAGAATTCATGGTTTGAAAAATTAATTATTGGCGGTAAACTTCTAAAATGTTCGTCTAGCATTACTGAATTCATTGAATAGTAATCTGCAAGATCAAACATAGAATTTGTCCTGAAACGCCACATTAATTGATATTTATCAGGAATTCCGTACTGGCTCAGGAAGGATTGTTCTTTTGCTTTTTCAAGGAATGAAAGGTGAGGAAGTTGTTTGTCATCTCCTACAATAACCGCTTTTTTGGCACGGAACATAATCGGAAAACAGCTTGCAATATCACATTGTGAAGCTTCATCAATGATTGCAACATCAAACATTCCGGGTTTTAGAGGCAGTGAATCTGATACTGCATAAGTTGTTACACACCAGCATGGAAAAGCTTCCAATAAAGGTTTGAAATCTTCTTCTTCTAATATGTTGGTTTGTAAACGTTTTCTGTTTGTTACCAGAGATTTTGCATGGACTTTTAATCTTCTGCGTTTGTTTTCATCTCTCAACAAGCCCTTTAACGCTTCTCTACGCTTATTTTTTAGAATATTAGTTGCAAGAGTTTTTTGTTTTTTCTTCATCTGACGGATCTGCTCTGACAGAACATGAAGATTGCCTGTTTTTTGAATTTCTGCCTCAATGCTTCTTAGGTTGAAATTGAGGTTTGCAAACATTAATTCTTCTTTTAAGCGTCCGAGGTTTTCATAAGTTACGTCAAAATCTTTCAGCTTTAGAATTTTTTTCAACTGTCCTAAACTTGTGAAGTTCGCAATTTTTGACAAAAATCCTGCTTTTTCCATGTTAGTTTCAAGAACTTTAATTATTCCTGAAACTATATCAATTTCTCCTTTTTTCAAAGTTGTTTTGATAAATTCAGGTTTGCCTAAGATTTTTTCCTGTTCTTCAACTTCCTGTAATTTGTCGTGCCAATCCTTTTCAAGCTTAATAATCTTTTCGGATTTATTTTCCATATTTTTAAGCATGTCAAGGTGATCTTTCATGTCTTTTGTGTCGACAAAAACGATATTTTCAACATCCTCATCGAGTTCTTGAGGCTGCGCAAGAAGATTATCAAGTTCATTGCTTAATTGTCTTTGATAGTTTAATCTTCCGGCACGCAGAGCCATATGGCTTGCGCCAAGCTCATTAAGGCGTTCGGCTACAACATCGACAGCTTTATCCATGCGCGAAGCCACCAGAACTGTTTTCCCGTTTGCGACAAGGTGAGCCACAAGGTTTACGATAGTCTGAGATTTACCTGTTCCAGGAGGGCCTTGCACTGCAATGAATTTACTGTTATCAATGTTTTTTATTACCTGCAATTGTGAATCACTCAAAGAAAGCGGAGTTATTGGATAAAAGTCTGAGATTTTATTCATGTCTTTTATCGGAACTGATTTTTCTTTACTTTGAGCGTATTCTTCATTAATTATGCTTAATGCTGTTTCTCTATAAATTCCTGATGGTTTTTCTGCGATTTGTGTGAGTTCATGCAAGACACCTGCTGTAACTGATGGGCGTTTGGTTAAAATTATCGCGCTTTGGTAAGTTACTGTGATTTTTTCAAGTTTAACTTTTTGTTTTTCGTGTTCTGTTTCTTCTTCAATTATTTCGTCCAGATTTTCACCGTTGATATTTTCTTTGTAAAAATCTTTTGCAGGTGTTTTAGAAATATTATCTTCTTCTGCGTAATCCTCTTTATTAGAAGAAATTTCGATTTCCGGAACAAGTGATTTCAGAGTTGTAAGAAATATGTCGAGTTTTTCCTGCGTAATCGGAAGATCCGGGACTACATCAAGAATCCCTTCAAGAAGTAAATCAACTTCATCTTCATCATCATTTTTGCGCATTAAAGCGGCCAGTGCGCCTGTATTGAGTGATAGAACTTCATCAAGCGGAAGGCAATTAATATTCACTCCGTTTCGTTCAAGTTTGCATGGCATATAAAGAAGCGGAGTTAAGAATTCATTATGTTTTTTTGATTTGTTGCTTTTGCCAACTAAGAATAAGTAACCGTAAATTAAATATTTATCCTTCTGGCCTAAATCGCTTTGTATCATCAATTCTGTTAATTTCGGATCACTTCCGTCTAATGATACGTATTCACAACCTTTTGAAAAAAGTTCTTCTTCCCCTTTCAGGAAAATCCATTTGTTGTCTTTGTCGCCTTTGAGGTTTCTGAATGTTGAACTTTTTACTTCTTCGCGTACACAGTCATGAAGATACTGGCTTAGTTTTTTTATGAAACTGTTATTGAATGCTGAATTAATTGCTTTTGTCGCTTCCTGTAGCATATTTACCTCTTAATGAAGAATGATGTGTGAATAGTGAAATATTTTCTTTTATATTTTACACTTAACTTTACTATTCTTGTATTTTACGCTAAAATCCATAACATGAACATCATCAATATAAAGGATACTTCAAACAAACTGTTTTTTATAGGCGGGATTGTAAGAGACATTCTCCTTGGCAAGGAAGCATTCGATATTGATATAACATATGTGGGGAATGCTATTGAGTATTGTTCAAAGTTTGGTGAGGTAATTCAGGAGAACCCAGATTTTGGAACTGTTCGTGTAAATGTCGGCGGACGTGAAGTTGATTTTGCATCAACACGCTCGGAAGAATATCCTAGAAAAGGGCATTTGCCTGTTGTTACAAAAATTGGATGTTCATTGAGAGAAGATGTTTTGCGCCGTGATTTTACGGTTAATGCTCTTGCAAAATCAGTTACAACCGGTGAAATTGTTGATTATACAGGCGGGCTTGAGGATTTGAAAAATAAAAAGCTTAGAGTTTTGCATGATGAAAGTTTTGTTGATGATCCTACAAGAATTATTAGAGGTTTAAAGTTCTCTGTACGTTTCGGATTTGAACTTGAAGAGCATACGAAATTTTTGCAAAACAAATATCTGCAAAATATAAATTATGATATGAGTTATAAACGGGTGAAAAAAGAACTCATTGAAACTTTTAATTTAAATTCTCAACAAGCATTTGATAAATTTATTAACGAAAAAATATACAAACTTGTGACTCCTGATGAAATTGTGCTGCCTGAAATAAATATCGAAGATTTAATAAATAAATATCCGGTTGAACATATCTGGCTTGTTTATGTTGGAGTTTTAAAAGATTTGTCGCGTCTGCCTTTGACAAAAGTCGAACAAAAAATTCTTGATGATGTCCCGAAAAAGATTGTAAAATCTGATTTTGAACTTTATAAAGCTTTTGAAAATGTACGTTTAGAAACTGTTCTTTTGTATGCAATTCTTTTGGATGAGGCTGGTGCAAAACATTATCTTGCCGATTTACGTAATATAAAAATGGAAATAACCGGAAATGATTTACGAGAAATAGGAATTTTACCATCTCCAAGATATTCTGTAATTTTTGATGAGGTTTTGGAGAAAAAACTCTCAAATCCAAATTGGACAAAAGAGCAAGAAATTGAATTTGTATTAAAAAATTTAGTATAATTCTTTAGTTTTCTCGCGTAAATATTCTTTAATTGAACGTGTTATTAATAGATCTGGTTCTGACATTGCGAATTCGTCGAGAATTATTATCCCGCGCTTTAAATCTCCGCTTTCAATATATAAAAGTCCAAGCATAACACGGTTAAGCGGATTTTCTCTGCTGCTGTATTCACGAATTTTTGAAGGTATTATATTAAGCGCCTTGTAACACTTTGCAAGATCCTGGTAATATTGAAAATTTAGACTATATTGATGAATTGCTCTTTCATAGGCGTCCTGTGCATAATCCGGATAACCTATTTTCATATATGCATCACCGATATTATTGTAATATACAGATGTTGCTTGTGTATCCGGATTAAGACTTATTGCAATTTTAAATTCCTGAATTGCTGCGTAATAACACCTTTCACTCATATACATAAGTCCGCGGTTATTATGAATATAACCGTTTTTGGTAGCATCAATTTTATAGACATCAGGCTTTTTGTAACCTGATGTTATAAAGCTTAAACATATTAAAGATAATGTTAATAACTTTTTCATAATGTTTTACATTGTATTACAAGGTAATACATTGCTTAAAGTTCGATTTCCAGACCTTCGTATGCTAAAATGACTTTTTCATCATTAGCTTTATAATGTTCTTTAATGATATTTAACTTGTTGTCATCATAGTCAGGGTCATAGTGGAAGAATACTAATTTTTTAGCGTTTGCCTGTTTTTGTGCTTCCACAGCCATTTCAAATGTTGAATGTCCGTAACCTTGTTTTGGAGTTATCGGGCTTGCATAGTCTTCTGTAGTATATTGCGCATCATGGATTAAAAGGTCACATCCGCGTGCAAAGTTTGTTAATTTTTTATCTCCGCCAAGGTAACTTTCTTTGTCTGTTGCATATACCATAACTTTATCTTTGTATGCAATTTTGTATATTAAAACACCTTCCTGCGGATGGGCGTATGAACGATAACATGTGATTACAACATCATCATTTTCAGGTGTTGCATCCTGAGCTTTTTCTATTCTTTTAATTATAGGTGCACTGTCGTGACGTAAAATTATTGCTTCGGTATCGCTTATGTCATTAATATTTAAATTTCCTGCTATATCACCGAGGTCCAGAGGAAAAGATTTTCCGAACAGGAGGCTTGCCAGTTCATCAGAAAGTGTTTCATTATAATTAACATTGCCGTAAACATTCAGATTGGTAGAAGGAATATGCAGCGGACGGAAGAAGGTGAAGCCTTGAATATGATCTTGATGAATGTGTGATATTAAAACAGTAGCTTTTACTGGTGTTCTTTCTTCAGTTGATAAACCTGATGAAATATATTTCTCCAAGAGTTCGTTACCTAAGTCTATTAATCCTGTTCCTGCATCAAGGATTATTAAATGCCCGTTAACGTTTACTTCAACACAGGCTGTATTGCCGCCGTATTGCAGGAAGTCTTTATGTGCTATCGGGTAGCTGCCTCTGACACCTCTGAATTTTACCTTAAATTCACTCATTTTTTTCCTCTTATCTTTTCTTTTTAATTGTTATTACGGCATTCTGGTCATCTTCATCACCTGTATAAACTGATGATGCGAATACCATTAATTTAGCAAGTTTTTGTAAATTTTTCAATCCTGTCTCTTTCATTTGAATATCAAGAGTTACTTTATTTTTTCCATTAGTTATATTAATTATTCTGAATGCGTTTGGATATGAAACCAGAGCAGGTGTGCTTATATAAACAATATTATCTTTTTGTTTAATCATGGCTCCATGGTAGTGCCCTTGAAAAACAGCTATTGGATTTTTATATTTATTTAAAACTTCTTCAACTTCATTTGCATTAAGCAATCTATGCCCCGGACTGCTATATGGTTCAACTATTGGAACGTGCATAAATATTAAAATCACATCTTTAGGCGAATTTTTTATTTCATTATCAAGCCAATTTAACTGTTCTTTACTTATTTGTCCGTTTGAGGTTAATCTGTCGCGGATAATTGTGTCAAGGACGATTGCCTTATAGCCTTTTTGCGGAACAAAACTGTAATATGGTTTGTCATAAATGAAATTTGGATTATGTTTTTTTACAAGTTCCATGTAGGTTAATGGCGTAAGGTAGCCGTCTAACATTGTATCATGGTTACCAAAAGCAAAGTACCACGGCATTTTAAGTTTTTCTGCATGCGGCAAAAATGCGCTTAACTCTTTTTCAAATGCTTTGTCTATCTGATCGCCGGTAAACATTACAAATGAAATATTAGGAGTGGTATTTATTTGTTCAATTGCATCATCGAGAAGTTTGGAAGATTCTGCTGTAAGTTTAAATGTTGTATTTGTTTCTCCTGTAAAAAAGTGCACATCACTAACCTGGGCAAATTTCAAGCTTGAGGCACTGTAACATTGAAGTCCCCATAACATTCCTGCCGCAAGAAGTATTGATATTGACCAGTTTTTTAATTTTGTCATAAAACTTTCCTTTTTTACAATTCTTTTTTTCTTAATATGATAATGTCTGCTATTTTCTATATTACGGCTTGTTGAATGTGGCTTTTTATGTCTCATTTTTTGTTTCCAACTTTTTCTTTATTTCATTATATTTCAAATCTAATGTTTTGTCGTCATCAGAGAGTATGATTGCTTTATCAAGATTTAACAAAGCATTTGCGTAGTTTCCTAATTCATAATCGCATAAGCCTATGTATTTGTAAACTTCTGACGTTTTAGTGCTATTTGATAAAATTTCAAAGTTTTTGCGTGAGTTTTTGTAATCTTTTTTATAATACAAAATTTTTGCATTAATCAGGTTATAACTTATATCATTGTTAAGCTGCATTGCTTGTTTAATATCTTGTTCGGCCAAATCAAGATTACCTGAACTTAGATTAATTTTTGCCCGCAGGGCATAAGCTGTATCTGATTTAGGATTTGTTTCAAGGTATTTGTTGATATTTTGTATGGCAAGGTTATATGACTTATTTTCGAAATTTATTATTGCCATGTCAAGATAACATTGTGTAAATGTGGGTTTTGAGTTTAAGGTTTTTTGATAATATGTTAAAGCATTACCATAATCTTTATTTTTTCTGTAAAATTCTGCAAGATAGTAACTTGCCCAGTAATCGTTTGAATTTTTGCTGGCTGCGTCTAAAAGTGTTGATAATTCTTTATCTTTATTCCCTTGCATTTTATAGTCTTCAGCCTGCCGTACATTGCTGTTGTGCGATGATATATATGAAGGACTTTTAGGTTTTTGCGTCCTTTCAATTGCAGCTTTTAAATTTTTTGCAAGTTCGTTGTCCGGTTCAATTGATAAAATTTTGTTTAAATAAACTTCTGCCTCATTGTAATTCCCTTCAATAGAATAATTCACCGCAATATCAAAGTAATCTTCAGTAAGTTCATTTGCTTTGACCTGACAGTTAAACAGTAATAGGATTAAGAACAGAAATAATATTCGTTTCATAATTGAATTATAACATAAATTCCAACTAATACGAATGAATGATTTTTTTAAAGTAATTGTCAATTTGTGCCGTATTTTTAAATACTATGCCTGAAAATGAAAGTAATAAAGAACAAAATAAACCTAAACCATTTGGTTTTTTGCAGCAAACGATAAAAGGAAAATCGCCTCAGCAAAATTTGGCACCTGCAAAGAAAACTTATGTCAAACCTGATGGAACGAAAGTTACTGAAGAAAAAAGTGAATTCGGTACATCAGTTATTGAAGTTTGTCCTGATTGCACTGTTATCGGGAATTTTTATGATACAAGAGATGTCTTAAGACAGGATTATATAAGAAGGGCAAATATTGAGCTTGTTCATCATTATGATGAATTCAGGGTAAAAACTGATGAACTGACTAATGTGTATGACAAAGATAATAAAATGATTAGACAAATTGAAAAGGTTTATGAATATCATGATAATGGAAAAATTTCTCAGGAAGAAACTTTAGAATCCCCAGAGGAAATTAAAACAACAATTAGATATAATGAAAACGGCGAACAAATTGAAAAATTTGTCCAGCGCGGAACTATGACAACCTGGTATGATATTAATGAAAAACCTATTAAGCGTCAGATTGACAGAGGTTCCGGCGGAATTATTACAGAGGATTTGTAAATTAAAATGTTTATTATTAAGAGTAAAAAAAAGAGCCTATTGGCTCTTTTTTATATATTCATTGCCTTTAGAATATCTTTCATATCTGACGACGTTTTTTTGACATCAGAATTTGAATATTTAATAGCATTATCAGGATCTTTCAAACCATTTCCTGTCAAAATACAAACAATTTTTGCACCTTGTTTTATTGTATCTTTAACCTTAATTAGCCCTGCAACAGAGGCGGCGCTTGCAGGCTCTGCAAGAATTCCTTCGGTTGAGGCTATAAGTTTATAAGCTTTTACGATTTCTTCATCGGTTACAAAATTAATCATTCCATTGCTTTCATCTCTTGCGGCTTCTGCCTGCTTCCAGCTTGCCGGGTTTCCGATACGAATTGCTGTTGCAAGAGTTTCCGGATTCATAATCCTTTCACCTTTGACAATTGCAGCCGCTCCTTCTGCTTCAAAGCCCATCATTTTAGGTAAAGCAGGAATTTTGCCTAGCGTATGCCACTCTTTGTAACCTTTCCAGTAAGCTGTTATATTACCGGCATTTCCGACAGGGATAAAGTGATAATCAGGAGCTTGTCCTAAGGCGTTACAGATTTCAAAAGCTCCTGTTTTTTGACCTTCAATTCTATACGGGTTAACTGAATTTACAAGCGTAATCGGGTATTGTTCAGAAATTTTTCTTACCATTTCAAGTGCAACATCAAAATTCCCTTGAATTGCAATAATCTCTGCCCCGTACATCATTGCTTGAGAAAGTTTTCCAAGTGCGATATATCCATCCGGGATAAGTACAAAAGTTTTCATGCCGGCTTTTGCGCCATAGGCTGCAGCTGATGCAGAAGTGTTACCGGTAGATGCACAAATTATAGCGCCGGAGCCGGCTTCTTTTGCTTTTGAAACTGCCATTGTCATGCCGCGGTCTTTAAAACTGCCTGTTGGATTTGAGCCTTCAAATTTTAAATAAATATCTGCATCAATTCCAATTTTTTTAGCTAAATTATCAGCTTTAATCAAAGGAGTATTCCCTTCATTTAAAGTTATAATTGGAGTTTTATCTGTTACCGGAAGATATTCTCTGAATGTGTTAATTAATCCCTGATAGTACATAATATTTTATCCTTTTATTTTTACACCTGCACTCTGATAAGGCTGTTGACTTTGTTGCCATCCTGTTCAATTTGTCTAATTGCGTTTTGAATGTCTTTTTCGCGTGCAAGTTCTGTAATTACTGTGATATCAGCGGTATTGTTATCACAAACACCGCGTTGAACTATGCTTTGTAAGCTTATGTTGTTATCTGCACAAATAATACCTATTTTGCCTATAACTCCTTTGTTATTTTTAGCATTTATTGATAGGTAATATTTATTTTCAGTATCTGTAATGTCAATAGTTTCAGCAGTTTTATGGTGCTGGCATCTCATCATTGGAAGAAGATATTCTGTTTTGCCTAATTCCGCAGAAATAGCCAAAATATCACCGACAACTGAACTTGCAGTCGGAAATTCGCCAGCTCCCGGACCTGATAAGGTTACATTACCCACAGGGTGCCCGCTTAAGGAAACTGCATTGGTCACATAATCAATATGGGCAAGTGTTGCTTTTTTAGAAACAAGCATTGGATGAACTCTTACATCTGCCCTGCCTTGTTTATCAAGATATGCTGAGGCTATCAGTTTAATTTTGTAGCCTAAATCGTTAGCAGCTTTCATATCCTCTGCACGAATCTTTGTAATCCCTTCGCGATAAACTTTTTCTATTTTAATCCTTTTGTGGAAAGTAATTGTTGCAAGTGTCGCAATTTTGTATGCAGCGTCATAGCCTTCAACATCGCCTGTAGGATCGGCTTCTGCATAACCAAGTTCTTGAGCTTCTTTCAATACTTGTTCATAAGAAGCACCTTCTACATCCATCTTTGTTAAAATGTAATTTGTTGTTCCGTTTAAAATTGCTTCAATTTTATTTATGCTGTTGCCTGCAAGAATTGTTTTAACCGGCATGATAATTGGAATTCCGCCTGCAATTGCTGCTTCATACAAAACAACTCTGTTATGTTCTTCTGCAATATTAAATAATTCTTCACCGCGTTTGGCAAGAAGTTCTTTATTTGCAGTAACTATATGTTTGCCGTTTTTGATTGCCGTTGTAATTAAATCATAAGCCGGATCTAATCCTCCTGCCAATTCAACAACAATCTGGATATCCGGATCATTAACAACCTGATATGCATCATCAGTTAAGATTGAATTATCTAAACCTTTAATATTACGTGGTTTGTTTAAATTCCGCACTGCAATTTTTGTTATTTCAACATTGTCAAAGCTCTGTAATGTCTTATAAACACCTGAACCTACTGTACCTAGGCCAATTAAACCAATTTTAATTTTTTCCTTATTTTTATTCATATTATAATCGTAGCACAAACAGAATTTTTTTTATAAAAAATCCACCTGGATTTTAGGTGGATTTATTTTTTTATAAACAAAGATTTTATAGAGTTTGCAACTTCGATTATGAACTTTATAAGTGAAAATTTTTCTGTTTCTTCAGGAATTCTGAAATCCTTTTCGTACATAAAAGTATCTATTTCAGGTTTGTGAGAAAAGATGCTTTCATTATTTTGAAGATGTTGTTTTTGTTCTTCTTCTCTTTCGCCTTGAGCCATGTAGCCTAAATTTCCGCCGCCGCCGTCATTTTGCATAGATGCAGCTGCTTTGATTACAGGTTTTGTACTCAATACATTTACATCGAATGACATTTTGTTCACCATAACTTTACGAATTTGTTATGTTCGTAAACCCCTTTTTTATTTTCCCTATATATATAAAGTATTTTTCATGAAGAAATGTTACAATTTTATGTTGTTTGTAACAAAAAATTTACAATCGGTTAAATTCTTTATTTGCAAAACTTTAAGACGCTCTGGCATTTAAAACCTATTTCAAACAAATCACGTTTGCGTGCGGCTCCGCTTATATCAGGATGAAAATTTGGGGTTGCTGGAGTTAAAAGAAATTCCACAATATTATTTTCGGTGTCATAGTTAATATTAACTTTTTTAATAAAGTTAATATGTCCTCTTCCCAGCCCGTCAGATAATTTTAGAATTCCTCCAAGACGTTTAACTGTTTTGCGTTCTTGTTTTTCTAAATCTTTATAAACTTCATGTTCTTGTTTTTTAGGAAGACTCCCTCTGTGATATCTGCATATACAGCCTATTATCTGGCATTCATGGCTGTTAAAACCTTCAATACCATTCTCAATAATTATATGCATACTATGTTTGTTATGATTATTTGCTTCTATGGAATATCCAATGTCATGCAAAAGGCTTGCTGCTTCAAGATATTGCCTGTGTCTGTCGGGCATTGAATGAAGTTTTTCGCAAACCTCATCAAATATCATCATAGAAAAACGTCTTACTTCATTAGCATGAGTAATATCTTGTTTACTTTGTATTAAGATTGTTTTTGCGTCCTGTGCCATTCCGTAAACAGATTAACAAAAAAACAAACTAGTTGCAAAATTTTCTGGTATAATTAATTTATATATAAAAGGTGGTTATAGCAAAAATGCAAGATGAAATTTTTAACAACAAAGTGAGTGACGGTTTTGAAATTCCGGCGGATGTTCTGGATGAAATTCAACAGAATATTCAAAATATTATCGAAAGTTTTGATATTCCTGACGCTAACAAAACCGATGTTATAAAAAAGATTAATTTTATGTATAAACAGACAAAGCATATTTCATTAACTGATGCACTGACCGGACTTTATAACAGAAGGCATTTTGAAAGTTCCTTTGAACGTGAATTTTCCAGAGCGAAAAGATATAATAGCAAACTCAGTTTTGCAATAATAGATATAGACTTTTTTAAAAAAGTAAACGATACTTACGGGCATAGCTGCGGTGATTATATTTTGAAAGAAGCAGCGTATTTAATTTCGAATAATTTCAGAATAACAGATTTGTATTTCCGCTACGGCGGTGAAGAATTTGCAGTAATTTTGCCAGAAACGTCAAAGGAAAATGCTTTTATTCCAATGGAGAGACTGAGAAAAGCGTTTGAGGAATCAATTTTTAAATTTAACGGGGAAAAAATATCTGTTACAATAAGTGTAGGCGTAAGTGAATTGAGCGAAGATATTTCTAATCCGTGTGAACTTTTTGACGCTGCGGATAAATTGCTTTATAAGGCAAAAGAAAACGGCAGAAATCAGATTAGAATAAATTAGACAACAGTGGAATAAATAAATTGAAAAATTTAATGTAAGGTGGGTTTATGATAAAAAAAATATTTTCAACTTTAGCAATACTAATTTTGTTAACATCAACAGCATTTGCGGAAGAAAGTTACAACTACGTAAAAGCGCGTCATATTCTGGTTAATTCTGAAGCAGAGGCTATTCAGATAAAGAAAGCAATAGATGATGGCGGCAGTTTCACGTATTACGCCCAGAAGTATTCACTTTGTCCGTCTGGCAAAAACGGCGGCGACCTAGGATATTTTGGACGTGGACAGATGGTAAGACCTTTTGAAGATGCGGCCTTTAACCTTCCTGTTGGTCAGGTATCAGAACCTGTAAAAACAGAATTTGGCTGGCACTTGATAGAAGTTGACGATAAAAAATAGATAAGGTTAATTAAGGCGTTAGAACTTTGTACAGCGCAGGTATGCACAACACATACAACAAATCCCCTCTCCCATCAGGAGAGGGGATTTGTTGTACTTGTTGGGGTGGAAACCCCAACTTACAATTTTTTTAAGTCTCTCAAATATTGACACAGGTAACTACGTGCGTAGCACCCCTGACCAAAAACTTTAAAGTCTCATGAATATTGATACAGAGTACCTACGTGCGTAGCACCCCTGACCAAAAACTTTAAAGTCTCATGAATATTGATACAGATATCTACGTGCGTAGCACTAAATACTAACCGTGTTATTTTGATTTTTTATCTTTGTCAGTTTCGTTTTGCTTAGGAGCAATAACTGTTGTGTTATTTGGCATTTCTTGTTTTGTTTGCATTTTTTCTAATTTTTCTTGCTGTTTTTTAATTTTTTCAGCTTCTTTTTGGAATTTTTTAGTAAGTTTAGCTTCTCCAATCGGCTGTAATTCTGTTTCTGGATTTACTACACGCATCTTTTCCCAGCAACCAGGAATTGGTGATTTCTCATTACATACACAATTTCTCCAGGTTTCACCTGTTTTTTTGTCAACAAGAACTGTAAGCATATTTCCTGCTGAGACAACATTGTATCTGTTATTTGAGTTTTGTGTTGAAATTTGAACTAACATTGTTCCAAGTAAAATTACTACTAAAGCAATTAAAATATTCTCTTTCATGAAAAACCTCTTTCTTATTTTTGACAAAAATTATTATATAACAATCTTTTTTGTTTGTCATTTAGTCTAAATTTTTTCTTGTGTTATTATCCGTTTAGGGAATTAAAATTGTATTTAGTGTATTTAAAATATAAATGTAATAAAGAAAAGGGAAAAATTATGGTATTATTAGTAAGATGGTTGTTATTTGCTCTGGCAATAATATTTGTTGCCTGGCTGGTTCCTGGTATTGATGTTGATAATTTTCAAAGCGCAATGCTTGTAACTGTTATTATTGCTTTGATAAACATTTTTATCAGACCTTTGATTGTATTTGTAACTTTACCGATAAATATTATTACGCTTGGACTTTTCGGGTTAGTTATAAATGCTTTGTTGTTAATGCTTGCGGGGTATTTTGCACCGGGATTTAGCGTAGCGGGATTCTTGAGCGCATTTTTAGGCTCAATAGTTCTGTCGTTCTTGGGTCTTGTAATTAACATGGTTACTTTAAACGAAAAAGATTAGTATTAATCTAAAATTTTTTAAAGGAAAGTGCCGGATGAAATTATTCCGGCATTTTTCTTATTTTAATGTATAATTGTTGTAACTGGAGGGTTTTATATGGAAAGTACGATGAAGGGTTATGTATGGCATAAGGACGGTACCGCCAATATAGAAGATAGACCTGTACCTCAAATTTTGGATGATAGAGATGCAATAATAAAAGTTAAAATGTCATCTATTTGTACAAGTGATTTGCATATTATCAAAGGTTTTGTGCCAAAGGCAAAACCTGAGACAATTCTTGGGCATGAGTTCACTGGTGAAGTTGTAAAGCTTGGTAATGCAATAAAAAATGTTAAAATAGGTGATAGAGTTGCCGTTAATGTTGAAACATTTTGTGGAGAATGCTTTTTTTGTAAACGCGGCTTTATAAATAATTGTGAAAACGGCGGCTGGAAGATTGGCTGTACAGAAAACGGCTGTCAGTCAGAATTTGTCAGAGTACCTTTAGCAGATACTGGTTTAACAAAGTTACCGGAAAATGTATCATATGAGGATGCTTTATTTGTCGGAGATGTTCTTGCAAGCGGCTATTGGGGAGCTGAACTTTGTGAGATTAAAGAAGGCGATACTGTTGCTGTTTTAGGTTCAGGGCCGGTCGGGTATTGCGCAATGATGAGTGCTAAAGTTTTTGGTGCATCAAAGGTTATAGCAATTGATATAGATAATTCAAGACTTGAGATTGCACGAAAACAAAAAATAGCTGATGAATTTTTAAACCCGAATAAAGTAGATATTGAAAAAGAGATTAAAAGATTAACCGGCGGGCGCGGTGCAGATTCTGTTATAGAAGCGGCTGGCGGCAAAGATACTCTTCAAACTGCATGGAAAATCGCACGTCCAAACGCAATTATTGCAGTTGTTGCAATGTATGAGGAGCCACAAAGTCTGCCGCTTCCTGATATGTATGGCAAAAATCTTGTTTTCAAAACAGGCGGTGTTGATGCTAATCATTGTGACAAATTGGTAAAACTTATCAGCAAAGGAAAAATCTCAACAAACTTTATGATTACACATAAGTTTCCTTTTGACAAAATCTCTGAAGCTTACAACGTTTTTGCCAACAAAAAAAATGGATGTATAAAAGTCGCCTTAACGTATTAATTATTTAATGAACCAAAAGATTTTCCGTCTTTATTTAACCATACGCGTTGACCATTTGTTGAATTCCCGTTTAAAATACTTGCAGCTTCTGACGGTGAATTAAATATATAGTCCTTAGTGAATTTGAAATCTTTAATAATTTTCTCATCAAAAAGCATCTGACGTTTTTTATTTCGATTATCTTTTAAAAAGCTTTTAGTAACTTCTTTTGAAATAGTTGAACCTTTTAATACAACAAAACCTTCATTGGTAATAACTGCAGCTGCGTCAGCCTTTCTACCTTTTAGATGGAAGTATACATCATTTTTAGTTTTTATATTATCGCTAATTACAGGCTGCAAAATTTTATAGCCTAGCATATTCAAGACAATTTTTGCATTAAAGATAAATTCCTGTAGTGAATTTTTTATTGAGTCTTTTATGACAACATTTTTGTTAGTATTTTTGGTAAGAATTTTTGCTCTTTTGCATTCTTTAGCAATTCTTACGAATTCCATTTCAAGATATGAAGTTTTGTCTTTTGAAAGGTGTTGATTAACAAATGCAATGGCTTCTATCCAATAATAATCTTCTTTTTTGTTATCGTAATCCTTGATATGCTTTTTTAGTCTTGTTTTAATATTGTTTGTCTCTCCAATATAGACTTTTAGAGAATTATCATTTTCTTTGCATATTAAAAAATAAACACCAGGTTTTGTGATATGGTCATCTTTACATGCATTTATCTCATTTCTTGGAATTCTTATAGCTGCTGTATCCCAGTTAGATAATTCTGCAACGACAAGACTATCTGGATTTCCATTAATCAGATGCATTTCTATACATTTTGAAAAATTTTCATTATTTTGCATTTATATTCCTTTCGTTTATAGATTAGCATAATTATTTAAATTTTAAAATATGTAATATTAATTCGATTAATATATTTTTGTCTAATTGATTAATTTTATAATTTGGCAAATATTATTTTTGCTATGAAAAAATTAGTCTTTTTAATATTTTTCTTAATTTTTGGAATGGCTGTTTCCGCACAGGAAGATTATACATATAGCGGAAGCAATACTTGTAATGACTCAAATGAACAGATTCAGCATTATGAACATATGTTCTGTGAGAAAGGTGCTGCATCAAATCTTGTTGCTATTACAAATTTGAGAAATATTATCTGCAAAGGTAACGCTTTTAAAGTTGCTTTTTTATGTAAATTCAAATCGGAATGCGTTAAAGCAGGGGATAGAGTAAATTTTGAAGTTCCTGGTGCTATTTATACTCAAGAAGGTACTTTGCTTATTCCAGCGTGTTCAAAAGTTGTTGCTACGATTATTAGAATTGAAAAAGAGAGAGTGCCTAATAAAAATGCACGAGTTTATTTGAATTTTGAATGTATTATTTTCCCTGATGGCTCAACATTTGCCATGTCTGCTAAACCTTGTACAAAGGATTCTTCTTTGAAAGAAGACGGCTGGCATACTGCGGGGAAATTAACTGCCTATACTTTAGGGCTTGGTATAGTCGGAGCCGGTGCCGGTACCGGTTTTGCCTTCATCCCAAACCCTGCAAAACTCGGTGTTGGTTATGCAATAGGTATTCCTGTAGGTACTACAGTCGGATTGATTACAGGGCTTATAACACCCGGTTTGAAGTATCATGCTAAAGAAGGTGAAAATATTACAATTATTCTATGTGAAAATTTAGCACTGTCTAAGCCGGATTGTTCTTGCCCTTAGATTTGTTGCCGGCAAGCAGAATAAGCGGAATAATAAAAATTGCCGCAACAGCAAAGTATCTGAAAGTTTCAACATAACCCCAAAGTGTTGCCTGTTGTACTAATTGCCTGTATAACTGTGCGCCGGCCATATTTGTTGCCGTTGCCATATCTGTATTTGCTGCAAAAGTCGCAGCCATGGAATTTAATTTTGCAGCATAAACATCATTTGAAAAATTCAAATGTCCGACCATCATATGCTGGTGAACCTGTGAAAATCGTGAAATCATCGTTGTTGCAATAGATGTTCCAATAGCTGCACCTGTATTTTTTAACAAGTTTTGAACACCGGCTGCATTTGTCTGCTGTTCATTTGTAAGAGTACTGCAAGACATGTTCATTGTAGGAACCATTGCCATTATCATTCCCAATCCAAAAACAAAGTTTGGAAAAGCAATATTTGCAAGCGCAATCTGAGTATTAATTTCTCCGAACATTAACCCGCCAATACCTAATATTATCAGGCCTGTAACAATTATTGGTTTAAATCCTAATTTTGTTGTCAAAGCTCCGCATATAATAGTTGCTAAAAAGCAGCCTCCGCCTCTTGGAACCATTGACAAGCCGCTTAAAAATGATGTATAACCCATTAAGTTTTGCAGCATTGAAGGTAAAATCGCAGCAGATGCCATCATTACGCCCATAAGTACGATTAATGTTATTGTTCCGAAAAGAAAATTACTGTCTTTCAAGACAGATAAATCAATTAAAGGTTTTTCTTTTTTTATCTGAATAGTGATAAATGCTAAAAATGACATTATAGAAATAGCAAATAATTTACAGATCCATGCAGCCCCGAACCAGTCAGCATCATTCCCTTTGTCAAGAACTATCTGTAAAGTTAAAAGCCAAACTGCAAGAAAGAAAAATCCTGAATAATCCATTGTAACATTTTTTTGTTTTCTTGCATAAGGAGGATCTTCCACATATTTTTTTACGAGATTAAGAGCAATAACTCCGATAGGGATGTTAATAAAGTAAATATACGGCCAAGACCAGGTTTCAGTAAGCCAGCCGCCAAGCGCAGGCCCCATAATAGGAGCCATTACTACACCTAAGCCAAATACTGCCATAGCTCCTGCACGTTTTTCTTTTGGAAAAATTTCGAAGATAATTGCCTGTGAAATTGGCATAATTCCGCCGCCGCCAATACCCTGTAAAATACGCGAAAATAATATCATCGGCATTGAAGTCGACAATCCGCATAACATTGAGGCTATTGTAAAAATTAATACACTTACAAGAAAATATGTTTTTCTTCCCATCAATTTTGAAAAGAAATCAACTGCAGGAATAACAATACCGCTTGCAACAAGATAACTTGTAATAATCCAGGTTGATTCGTTGTGGCTTATGGAAAAAGTTCCAGCCATATAAGGTAATGCTACGTTAGAAATTGTTTCATCAAGCGCAAACATAAATACTGTAAGCATTACAGGAATCATTGTTATCCAGGGGTTAATGGTCGGGTGCCATTCTTTATTCTCTAATTTTTGTGTCATTAATTTTCTCTCTAGGTGGTAACTGTATATTTTTCTACTACCATGAAAACACAAAAAAACTTTTATCTCAAATTGCTCTTGTCGTAACTTCGTAATATATTTTTACAAAGTTTAAAGAAATAAATGCTCTTTGCCGATAATATCTCTGAAAGGTTACGTGTTAATGTCAGAATATAGTTTACAACAATTAAAAGCTATAAACGAGTATAGGGTTAAGAATAACCTTGGTTTTGTTTTGTCTGACGAAGCTGTTGCATCTATAATGCAAAAAGAAATGAAAAAGACCGGAAAAATTTATCCTGGTTTTGAAAGCCTTTCAGCATCAAATAAAAAAATGTTAGAGAATTCTCCGGTATTTTCTATTGGTTTAAATTTAGACAAACAAAAAGGGATTTCTATAGAAAAAACACCTAAATCTTCTGAAAAAATTGAACCGACAGAAGTTCAGACAAGTGCAATTGATTTTCTAAAAACTGTAACAGGACAGGCAAATGACATTGTAACCGAAAGAGACAAAGAAGCAGGAGTTTTATCATCCACTGTTAATCTATGGCAGGAAACTTTCAATAAAGATTTAGCAAAATCAACTGTAAAAAATGAGATTAAATCTACACAGGAAGATATAAAACTTTTAGAACGTGCATCCCGCGGGGAAGCAGTTTATGACAATTTATTTACGGGCGAAACTGTTTCAACATCCTTTGAAGAAATGTTCAAAAAACGCAGAGGAGTTGAGTTTAATGAGCAGGCAATAAATGACTGTAAGGAAAAATCACAACAATTCGCGCGTGTAAAAACAGTTGTTAATATGATTTCCGATATAAAAGATGAGTTTAAAGCTATTGCTGATAATCCAATGTCTCAATTTAATCCTGAACAGTCTTCTGCGGCTATAGTTAAAGCATTCAAAATGTCTGGTGTTACAAAACTTGAAGACATGAATGCTGTTTTAAAAGATATTGAAACAAAAAATAAAGATAATCCTTATATCAGCAAATTTGGTCAAAACTTACGTTTTGAAACAAATTCAAACGGAGAGCCTGTATTAATGCGTACAACTTCAAAAGGTGAAGATGTTCCGGCGACCGCTCCTTTTAAGGTAATTGCCCAAGAGGTTGGAATGCGTTTGGATAAATCTTTAGCGACTGCATTGGGAATTAAATATAATGAAAATGCAACAGCAGAAGATATGTCACGTTTAACTCAGCAAAGTCTCGAAAAATATCAAAAGGAATATGAAACAAGTTTTTCAAAAGCCTTTGGCAAAAAAGATTTAAAAATTCTTGCTGATAATTATGTCAATGCTCAACAACAGGGAGTTGCAAATATTGAAGCCGGATTAGATATTGCCTCAATGGCATTAATGCTGGTACCTGGCGGGGCTGCGGCAACAAGCGGCTGGCTTTTAAAAGGTTCAGTTGCATTGAAGAATTCTGCAACAGTCGGCAAAGCAGTGAAAACTTTAGGAATGGTTGATAAATCCAAAAAAGCCGTAAAAGCTGCACAGACAATGCAAAAAGTTCAACAGGCAGCATCTCCTTTTGTAATGGCAAATCTAACATTACGTCCAACAGAGCTTTTAGAACAATTAACCTCAGAAAACGGTATGAATTCACAAGAATGGGAAGCCTGGGGTAAAGAAGTTCTTGAAAATTCAGTATACATGACAGTTGGTGCAGGTGTAAGCAAACTTGCAGAACAAGGCGCTGCAATGTACAAAACAAAAGCATTGGTAAGTACACTGAAAAAAGCCGGAAAATCAGCCGATGAGATTTCTGCAATGGTTAAGGCTAACCCTGTTAAATTTCCAAAAGACATTGTACAGAGTTTCAAAAAAATTGATAATTTAGCAAAAGCATTACAGGTTTCAAGTGAAACAGCGCTTGATATTTCAAGCACATATTTTGTAAATCAGTTAATGGATAACGGAGATGTTACAAAGCAGGATTGGTTAATGTCTGTTGGTTTTGCGCTGTCAGGCGGTGTTTTGCAAAAACAGTTTAAACATTTGAACACAGAAACAAAAGTAAAATATATTCAGGATGCATTCAAAGAATACGGTGTCACAAAAGACGACGCTGTAAATATTTTAAAAACCATGGATGACATTTCTGCAGGGAAATTACGGGTGAAAAAATCTAATTTGTCTGAGGATATTTCAGCAATTGATTTGAATAAAACTTCATCTCAAGAACAGGTTAAAGTTAGTAGGAATAAATCTGTTGAAGCTCATTTGCCTATAGAAGCGGAACAGCAGGTTCGAAATACTGCAAAACAAATTCATGACAAGGCAGTTAATATTGAATCTTCAATAGTCTCAACAATGCATAAATTGGGTCTTGGTAACGAATCAACCATGACTCATAGAGCAAAAAGTGAACAAAGTATTTATGACAAGATTAAAAATGCAATGCTTGATCCAAAATATCCTGCCTCATTTGAAGATGCTGTTGACAGTGTAAGAGATATGGTTGGGACAAGAACAAGAATGGAAGATTTTGATTACAAACAGTATCCAGAACTTGTTGAGCTTTATAAAACCGATCCGCAAAAAGCCATTAGACTTGCAGCAGAAATGCAGTCAGAACAATATGTAAAATCTGTAGAAAATATCATTTTGCAGCAAGCAAATGGAACATCCCCGATTAATGCTATAAAAATATCAAATTATATGGGTAAAGACGGAATTCCATATTTTTCCGATAAACAAGTTGCATATCTAAGAGATTTGGCAGCAAAACATGATATTGATTTGGATGTAGGCTCTAAAACGACAAAAGTCAGAGCCTCAGGTTATACTGCATTACAGATGAACTTTACAACAAAAGACGGGGCTACTTATGAATGGCAGTTACGCGGCTCAAAGGTAAATGAATTTGCCGAATGTGAACATGTTCCATACGATATTAGAGAGAATAAAGATGTTACAGGCGGAAGAGAAATCCTAAAAGAACTTTATTCTCCAATTGAAAATATTGTAAAAGGATTAAGTGCTGATGATTTTGATGAATACAATAATTACCTGACAGCGCATTATGAACATCTGAGAAAACTTGAACTTGGTTTTGAAAGCAGCGCCCCTATTTTGCCTTTGAAATTTGATAAACGGTTAAGCGCAGAAAATCTTGAAAACTTGCATAAAGTCTCAGATGAACTGAAAAATGGTAAAATTTCTCAAGAAGAAGCTCTTAATATGTACGATAAACTTGTCAATAAATCTTCAACATCTGAGAAAGGCGATGTTGTATATGAATTTCTGCATAGTGACAAGTTATCCTCTTTGTCTGATGAAGACAGGAAGTTTTATCTAAAGAATACTAAGCTTGACAAATATGGTCAGGTAAACCCAAATGCTGACTATGATACTGAAGTTTTGAATAAAATTTTCAGATTTGCAGAAGTTAATCCTAAAATTGATATAGAAGATGTTGAAAATATTATAAGAGGCTATAACACGGCAGAAATTGCTTTAAACGAAGGGCGAAAAAGCTTTGATAAAGTAATGGATGTTTATAAAGATCCTGATTATGAGAAAATTTTGAACAGAAAACCATCTTTTGCCGAAGCAGAAGCACTGTCGCTTGCAGACACTCCTGCAAAAGCAGAATATCTTAAATCAAAATTGAAAGTTATGGCTGAAAATTCCGACAAACTCGGGAATGATTTTTATGCATTAACAAGAAGACTTGAGCTTGTTGAGACGGATTCTCAAATTAAATTAATCGATACAGTAATAGATAAAAAAATAAAATATCCGTATTTGGAACAAAGACTTTTTGAGAATGTAAAAGATGATTACAGTGTTGAAACTGCGCTTAAAATATTTAGCAAGACAGATGATATTAACACTGCAATAAATCTGGCAAGCAAAAACAAATCTCAAGCTTTTGATAAAATGTTGAATAAATTATTAGATTCTGGCATGACTGTTGATGATATTTATTTAAATTCAGATAAACTTTACAATGATATTCAGTACAAATTTGTTGCAGAAAATTATAAGCCTAAATTAGGCAATTTACTCTTTAATCTTGCAGGATACAACAATCTTACAAATGATGCACAGGCTGATTTTCTTACGAAGATATTAAAAAGTAAAGATAATTTAGATACAGACACAGCACTAGATTTAACAATCTATGTTCAATATATAAAATCACAAAAACAAACAGATTTTGTACTGAATTGGATTAACAAATTACCTGATATGAACTTAAATGAAATAAATGAAAATTTTCATTTATTTTCGTTAAGTGATATAGACATTGATAAAATAGCTGAACGTAAACTAATGGAGTATCCTGATTTTTCATACGAAAATTCTCGTGGAATAGTTGAACTTGCACAAATGTCTGATGAAGATTTCAAAACTGTTTCCGATAGGAATTTAGTTAAAGCAAGATTGTACGGAACTTATATAGATGGACTAATAGGCATGTCTGATGAGCAATGGGCAAATGTTGAGAAAAGAAATCTTACAAGGAATAAAAACAGAGTATTAGGTAATATCTCCGGTCAAAATTTGATGGACACTGATATTATGCAGCTTGCAGGATTGTCTGATGCTGAGTATGACAGGATTAATGATTTGATATATATTGAAGCCCGAAAATCAAAGCAGCTAAGCGGTTCTGTACTTGTAGATATTGCAAGATACCCTGATGACAAATTTGATTTTGCAAAAGAACTTGTATTAATGAAAAATGATTTAGATGCTGTAAGATTCCGCAGTTATGATATTAGGATGCTGACAAATCTTGAAGGTGAGGAGCTTAAAAGAGCCAAAGAAATTATTGCTAAAAACGGACTACTTAGGTCTAGTGAAGTAATAGAATTGACTAATATGCCGGAATCTGACTGGAATAATTTGCACGTAAGATTTGAGGATAATATTAAAGACCTGCAGAATTCTCTAGATGTAAAAGATATAAAACTCCTTTCATCTTTGACTGATGACGAATTTGAAAGATTTGACAAAACAATTTTTCAAGACAAGGAATTAGCAAGCCAGATTTCTGATTATAGTTTTCCTATGGAAGCTGTAGTCAAAATATCCAAATTGGATGATAAAGCTATAGCCAATATCAAAAAACGTAACATCTTGAAATTATCTAATAATGAAAATATAATATCTTTACTTGCGAAATCAAATGATGCAGCCTTTTCATATTTTGCAAAAGCAATAGAAAATCCTCAAGAAGCGGGAAATATAAATGTTTTAGCAGAAATTGCCGACAAACCTGATATGATTTCTAAAGAAGCTCTGGATAAAAGGATTGGATGCTTAAATATGCTGATGCAATTTGACGAAGATTTAAAAAATAACTTGATTAAATCAAATATAAACATAAATGATATTCAATCGAAACTGGCTGTTTCTCTTGGAGAAAGACGTCCGAATGTAGATACTCCAAAAGCTCAACAATTAAAATTTGTCACTGAAATTCTTGCAAATAATAACAGTAATACAGAAAAAGTTCTGAAGGAATATGACTTTACACAATTCGGTAAAGAAGGCATTCCTTTAAAATATTCAAGAGATGATTTTAATAAAGCTATTAATGAGATTATTGAGAGTGTGCCGGAATCAGAGCGTAACCTATTATTAAACCACTTTGGCCTTGAAAAAGGTGAAGCAGGTTATGATGGACTTTTGAACAACAAACCATTTGAAAATCAAAATGTTTCTAAAAAGTCAAAAATAGCCGCAGAAAAGATTTTACAAGAAATTAATAAATTCACTTTGAATAATGAAGTTATGCTTGATGACAAATTCGCTAAGGCTGTATTAGACGGACTTGTGAAAGGTTTGCCTGAATTTACTTCAATTATTGGTAAAAAACAACATGGAACCCATGCATATTCTGTTGATATTCATACCATGAAAGTTTTGCAAACTGCTATGAATGACCCATTATACAATACATTATCAGATGTGGATAAAACAATTGTTAAATTCGCTGCTTTGCTGCATGATACTGGCAAAAGAGGCGGTATTATAGATAAAGGTCATGCAGCTTTAAGTGCAGACTATGCAATGTCTGTTCTGGATAAATTTGAATTTCCGGATAGAGTTAAACACAGAATAATTGATATTATAGACAATCATCATTGGTTTGAAGCATATAATACAGGAAAAGCAACTGCTCAAGATGTTGCTGTTAGATGCCGCCGCCCTGAAGATTTTAAAATTTATGAAATTTTGGCAAAAGCAGATTTTGCAAGTGTAAATGATGATTTTCATCTATCCCTTTCAAAAACATCAAATGCTGCTGAATTCGATACATTTATGGATAATAAATTTAAAGCAGTTGAAGATGAAATGAAAAATTTATACTCAAAAGCAAACATTGTTCTTGATACACAGTTTGTTCAAAACGGTAAACTTTTCCCGACACAATCTGTAAAAATCGGCAATAAAGAAACACAATTAAAAGTATTGAATTTATCTCAATTAGATAATGAAGAAGACTTGTCAAAATATGGTTTTGCACCTGGTGTAACAAGAGATAATGCAAGATTTACTGTACATATGACTGACCCAGAGTTTAGCAGGATGGAATCTGTTTATGTATTGCTAAACAATCCCCTAAATCAAAGCGGCTGGTCAACATCACTTATCAGTACGTCTAACAATAGAACATACGTTGGTAGAAAATTCGGATTTATATTTGATACGGATCAGGCTAATATTTCAAAAGCTTATTATGAAAATCTCGGTTCAGGAACACAAAAAGATATAGGTGATTTTAAAGAATTGCTATTTTCCGACGGTAAAAAAAGAAGTTATGTTAAAGATAACCTGATAGCTGATTTGAAAGAAAAAGGCATTGAAATTAGCGACGATGAATATGCTCAGCTTACAAAATATTTATTGTCTAAAAAATATACAAATCAAATTAAAGATATAAGAATTAATAATAAAGTTATAAAAGCTGAGGATCTTGTATCTAGTCTTGATAAGTCTCGCGATGAATTATTTAATGGCAGTTTTCATAGCGAAATTGTATCGTTGAATCCGCGCATAAAAGGACTTGTCGCAAAAGTAGAAAAACTTGAGAATTGTCCGAAAGAGTTTTTAGAATTCGCACAAAAATACAATCTCCCGATAATTCTTATGAAACCTTCAGGTAATTTGTAAGACAAATACTGGTATTCAGACAAAAATTATTGTATAATAAAACAAAGAGGTTTAAATGGATAAAATTAACCGGATGAAAAATAACAATCTTAAAATTGAAGGAACTAACAAAATGAAAAAAGAACAGTTTTCTTTTGATATTTCAACAGATAAAATTTTAGAAAAACTGGCAATGCGTGCAGAAAGAGAAGTTCCTGAATACGGAAGTTTTGCGTCTGTTACTGAACGTTTTGATAATAAAGATAACAGTTATTTTGCCAGAGAAGTAATACTTCGTGTTCGTTCATTGCCAATGGAACTCAAAGAAACAACACCGGATTATAATACAGCACGCTGGCTTGAGGCTGTTGTTGTCGGACCTTATGGCGAAGAAGCCGCAAGTATTATTAAAAGAGGAACAAAAGAAGAGATTATGAAAACTTTATCATCAGCTGAACTTAACAAAAAAGTTCTCGCTAAGGTTAAATCTCTTTCAAAAGATTTAAGAGCTTTATAAGTTTAAAAGAGGCAGGTGAATGCCTCTTTTATTATTTTAAAACAAGTTTTAATTTTTCACTTGCTAATAAAAAAGCAGTCTTAGCGGGTTCTGTATTACACAATGAATTTAGAACTATAAAATCATGGAAGGTTCCGTTTATCCGGACACTTGTAACTTTAACCCCGGCTTCATCAAGTTTTTTTGCATAAGCTTCTCCTTCATCCCGTAAAACATCGTTTTCATCTGTAATAATTAGTGTTTCAGGCATGTTTTGTAATTCTTCTAAATCAGCGTTTATAGGTGAAATGTAAGAAATTTTTCGTTTGTTTTTGTCTGGTTCGTATGCATCCCAAAACCACTCCATTGCTTTTTTAGTAAGCCATGGTCCATCTGCAAAATCATTATATGATTCGGTTTTCATTTCAGCATCTGTAACGGGGTAAAATAATAATTGAAATATAGGTTTTTGAATATTTTCTTTTATTACTTTCATAGTTGTTACTGTTGCTATATTGCCGCCTGCGCTATCTCCTGCGATTACTATTTTATTTTTATCAATATTTAATTCTTCAGAGTGATTTTGGATATATTTATATGTTGCATAAATTTGATCAAGAGCCTTTGGATAATGAACTTCCGGAGAAAGTGAATATTGCGGAAAGATTACTGTGGAGTTTGTACAATTTGCCAGTTGTCTGAGAAACCTGTCCCATGAATTTTTTCCGCCCAATATCCATCCGCCGCCATGAATATATAAAATAGCAGGTAGTTTATGCTGTATATTTACAGGCTTAAATATCCTTAAATCTATAGACTCATTTTCATTATGAATTTCCATATCTTTGACATCTGATTCAATATTAATATAATATTCACCCTGCAAATTTTCTAAGAATTCCCGTGCTTCATCAGGTGTCATCTCATAAAGCGGTTTACCTGCATTTTTTGTAAGTTTGTCGATAAAAGCTTTAGTCGTTTGAGTAAGATTTGGATTTTTTGATGTCGGTTTATTATGCATATTAAATTCCCTCTTATTGCCAAGATTATTGTAATAAGAGGGAAAAAACTACACATTAGCTAATTGACTAGTCAACTATTTGTCTATTTTGAAATAAATTTGTCAAACTATCAGCTTCATTTGTAATAAAAGTATCTTGTTTTGGAGTTTTTTCAAGTTTGCTGTTATTTTTGAAAAGTTTTTTGTCAAAATACTTATTGAAGTCATCAATACTATTCATGCTAAGCGGTTTTGACGGTTTAATATTTTTTGCCCATTCTAATGTTGGTTGTCCAAATTTGTTTAGTAAATTAAAATACGGTTTCATATCACATATCCTTTCGTTAGTTATTTTTCAAATCTTTTTCAATTTTTTCGAGAATTTCATCGAGTTTAGAGGCGTCTTTTATACCACCCTGGGCAAAATTCGGGCGTCCGCCGCCGTTAGCTCCTGTAGCACGTGCAATTTCTCCGACTATTTTGCCGGCATTAATACCTTGTTTTACAAAGTTATCAGATACTTTTGCAGCAACTGTTTTTTCAGATGCCAATACAATAATACTGTCTCCAAACTTTTGTGCCATAAATTCAATCCCTGTTTTAATGGCATTGCCGTCAAAGTTTTCAACTTTTGAAATAAAGAGCTTTCCGCCTTGAATATCCTGAGCTTTTGAAAGGAATGTTGCAAATTTTGCCCGGGCATTTTCTTCTTTAGCTTGGGTTAATTCTTTTTGAAGTTCCTTATTTTCTTCCTGAAGTTTTTCTATACGTTCAATAACTTCATTGGAATGCACTTTGAACATTTGAGAAAGTTTGTCCATTTCTTTAACTTTTTCGTTCATATATTCAAAAGCGGCTTTTGAAACAACTGCTTCAATACGTCTTGTGCCGGCTGCGATAGCTCCTTCTGAGATAATTTTGAAAAGTCTCAAATCACGTGTATTGCGGGCATGTGTTCCAGCACAGAATTCTTTTGATACACAGTTACTGTCATCTCCCATTGAGACAACTCTTACGATATCATCGTATTTTTCTCCGAACAGCGCAACAGCACCAGTTAATTTTGCCTGCTCAATATCCATTTCTCTGGTTATTACAGGTAAACCTTCTGAAATCCAGTTGTTTACGATATTTTCAACTTTGAAAATTTCATCCTGAGTCATTGCGCGTGAGAATGTGAAGTCAAAACGCATTCTCATTTCTTCAACCTGAGACCCTGCCTGCTTAACTTCATTGCCTAAAACTTTTGTTAAAGCGGCTTGAAGTAAGTGAGCTGATGAGTGATGAAGTCTGATTTCTTCTCTTTTCGCAACGTCTATTTTTGCGTGAACTTTTTCGCCGATTGTAATTTCTCCATTAACAACTTTTGAGCGGTGTACAAATAATTTGTTAACTTTAAAAGTTGTTAATACTTCTGCTTTAAGATTTTCGTTTTCAATAAAACCACTGTCACCTACCTGGCCGCCGCATTCTGCATAGAATGGAGTTTTATCAAGGACTATATCTGTGTATCCGTCACCTTCTATTGTTGCAAGAATTTTGGCATCACATTCGTTTTCTGTATAGCCTGTAAATTCTGTAGAACCTACTTCATCTTCAACTTTAGCGTATTTAATATCGCCTGTAACGCTGATTTTTGCAGTTGCAGCTTTTGCACGGTCTTTTTGTTCTTGCATTGCTGCTTTATATCCTGCTTCATCAACATTCAAACCGTTTTCCTGAGCGATTTCTTTTGTAAGTTCAAATGGAAAACCATATGTATCGTAAAGTTTGAAGGCACTTTCACCGTCAATATCTTTTTTAGCTTCGATAAATTCATCGAGCATTTTATAACCTCTGTCAAGAGTTTTTGCAAAACGTTCTTCTTCTTTTTTAATTGTATCAATAATTTTGGCTTTGTTTTTAACCAAATCCGGATAAGCTTCTCCGTAATTTTCAACAACTACATCTACGAGTTTGTATAAGAAAGGCAAATCCATTCCAAGGATTTTTCCATGTCTTAATGCGCGTCGCAAAATCATTCTCAAAACGTAGCTTCTTCCTTCATTGCCCGGGATAACACCGTCAGAAATTAAGAATGTAACGCATCTTGCGTGGTCTGTAATTATTCTCAAAGAAATATCAGTTTTTTCTGATTTTTTGTACGGAACTCCGCTCATTTCAGAAACCTTATCCATAATAGGTCTTAAAAGGTCGGTTTCAAAAGTTGAAGCCACGCCCTGACAAACCATTGTAATACGTTCCAAACCCATTCCTGTATCAACGTTTTTACTTTCAAGCGGTGATTGGTTGCCTTCTTCATCCTGATAAAGTTCTGTGAATACAAGATTCCAAATTTCAACCCATCTGTCGCATTCGCAGGTATCAATTCCGCAGCCTCTCGGGTCATTGCATTTGTATTGCTCACCTAAGTCATAGTGAATTTCAGAGCAAGGTCCGCAAGAACCTGATGCCCCAGGAGGTCCCCAGAAATTATCTTTTTTACCTTTGCGCTTAATTCTTTCTGCAGGAACGCCAACGCTTCTCCAGATTTCGTAAGCTTCGTCATCTGTTTCAAAGATAGTTATCCATAATCTGTCTTTGTCTAATTTTAATACTTCTGTAACGAACTCCCATGCCCAGGGAATAATTTCTTTTTTATAATAATCTCCAAAAGAAAAATTGCCTAACATTTCGAAAAAAGTATGATGACGCGGAGTTCTTCCAACATTTTCTATATCAGAATCTTTGCCACCGGCTCTTGCACATTTTTGGCATGAAGTAGCGCGTGCCGGATCATAAGGTGATTTTATAATTCCTAAAAATATCGGCAAAAATTGCAACATCCCTGCTGTTGTTAATAAAACAGTCGGATTATCAGGTACAAGGCTTGAACTTTCTACTACTGTGTGCTGATGTTTATTTTTAAAATAATCCAAATATAATTTTCTAATTTCATTTCCGGTTAGCATAATCTTTTTCCCTTAAATTTTTATTCTTTCTGTAAAAATTATACGATAAAAAAAATTATTAACAAATCTCTAAAAAGCTATTGATAATTTTTTTTATTTTTTTTACAATATAGCAAAGTAATAATTCTGGAGTATGTAATGGAAGAGAATTCTATAAAAGTTTCTGTAATTGTACCTGTTTATAATGTTGAGAAGTTTTTATCAAGATGTTTGGAAAGTTTGTTAAACCAGACATTAAAAGATATAGAAATAATTTGTATAAATGACGGGTCTACAGATAAATCTTTAGAAATCCTGAAAACGTACATCCAGCAAACATCTTCCCCCCCCCCCCCCTCTAAGCTGAAAATTATCAGTACTGAAAATAAAGGGCAATCTGCGGCAAGAAATTTAGGTTTAAAAATGGCGCGTGGGGAATATATAGGTTTTGTTGACGCGGACGATTGGGTGGATTTAGATTTTTTTGAAAAGTTGTACAATGCCTCGAAAGGTATTTATGATGTTGTATGTACAGATGCAGTGAGTTATCCTGACGGGAAAGGTTATATTACATACAAAAAAAGAAAACTCGTCTATTCTACGCAGGAAAAAATAGATGCAATCGGTGTGCCTAAAAATTTTTCAATATGGAACAAAATATACAAAACTTCCAAGTTAAAGGATTCAAATATATTATTTACGGAAGGCAGATATTTTGAAGACGTTGAGTTTCTGCTGAATGTAATAAATTATATGAGTTGTGTTCTAGCAATTCCTGGAAAAGGGACAAAGTATTATTATAATAAAACTAACAGTTTGTCGACAACACGACAAAAAACAGAAAAACATTTATGTGATCATATTTGGGCAATGAATTATTATAGTAAATTCGCAGAAAAATATAACATAGAGATTAAAAACAGTTATTCTTCATACGTCAAATTTCTCGGTATTGAATTCTTAAAAATTCACCATGAACTCGATATGGTAAATTATAAATTGTTTAATTTTATACCTGTATTAACTATTTATAAAAAGTAGTTGCAATCAAAAATTTTCATGGTAGGATAAAACTTATGAGGGATTATACAGGTACCCCAAGAAACCAAACACTTGTCTAAACCCTCTGGATCCGCCCGAGTAGCTCAGCTGGATAGAGCAACCGCCTTCTAAGCGGTAGGTCATGCGTTCGAATCGCATCTCGGGTAAATTTAAACAAATAAGAGGCATAATTTGCCTCTTTTATTTTTTATTATTGATTAGGAGGTTGTATGACAGTTTTAAAAATTCAAAGATTAGCACATAATAAATTTTTGCCGGAATATAAAACTGAAGGCGCTGCCGGAATGGATTTGTGCGCAGCAATTTCAGAACCTATTACTCTGAAACCGCTTGAAAGAGCTCTTGTTCCGACCGGCTTAAAAATCGAACTTGAACATGGTTATGAAGCTCAGGTTAGACCGCGTTCAGGTTTGTCTATTAAACACGGAATTACCCTGATAAACTGCGTTGGTACTATTGATGAAGATTATAGAGGCGAAGTTTGTGTTCCTGTGGTAAATCTTTCTAACGAAACTTACACAATTCAGCCGGACGAAAGAATTGCACAAATGATTATAGCAAGGGTTGAGCAGGCAGAAATTAAGGTTGAAGTTGAATTGACCGAAACTGTTCGCGGTGCAGGCGGTTTTGGCTCTACAGGCAAATAAGCTTATATATGATTGTAGGCTGTCGGTTGGGCATACTTGCCCAACAACATTAAGTTGTAAGTTGGGGTTTCTACCCCAACAAAAATATTTAATGTAAAATAGGAAAATGAACTACAGACGAGTTTTTATTCCAAACAGTTATGTACATTTAATTATTATTGCTTACAATAGAAAAAGTATATTTGTCAATAACATAGCACTTTTAAGACATTCGTTTAAAAACGCAAAACAGTTTTTTAAATTTGAAATTGTTGCAATTTGTGTTTTACCTGAACATATTCATTTAATATTAAATCCTGAAAATATTGAAGAATATCCTAAAATTATCACATCAATAAAATATTATTTTTCTAATAATAATGTTGGGGTAGAAACCCCAACTTACGGATATGTTAACAAAGGTGAAAAAGGTATATTCCAGCGCAGATTTTTTGAACACACAATTACATCAGAAGAAGAATTAAATAATCAAATTGATTATATTCACTACAATCCTGTAAAACACGGACTTGTAAAAAATGTAAAAGACTGGCAATATTCATCTTTTCACAAATTTGTAAAACAAGGGCTATATGAAAATGATTGGGGAAGTGCAGAAGATATAAAAAATATTAAAGATTTAGATTTTGAATAGTTTGTAAGTTGGGGTTTCTACCCCAACAAAAGTTTTGTAAAATTAAATTTACATATCATAATTAATCATGCAATTTTTTGTTATGTTGTGACTTAATATTCATGTGTGAAAAATTGTAGGTGAATTATGCCATCTGTAAATAATATATCTAATCCCGTTGTTACTCAACAAAAACGTGCTTCTTCGAATAATAATAGAAAAGATGCCTTGATATTTGCAACCGGTTCTGCCGGAGTTGGCTTTGTAGGTGTCGGGGGTTATACTTATTTGAAAAATCCGCTGGTTACACGTGAAGGCTTTTATACTGACAAATTCATAAATTCTATGGCAGAACAATTTGCCAAGGAGGATATGGAAGAAGTAAAGAATATAGAAAAAGTTTTTAAAGATTTTAATTCAATGTTTTCTGAAGAGAATCCTAAAGCAAGTTATAAATCAATGTATAAATTTTTGATGGAAAATGCTGAATATGTAGGAATTTATCCGGAAGAAGGCGAAACTCTTAAAAAAGCTGTAGGCAGATACATGAAAGAAGAACCGGTAAAATATTTTAACGGTATGCTTAATGCAGGTGTGCTTGCTGATGAAGATACGCTTAAAGAAGTGACAAAAGAGATTACACGTAACGGCAAAACGATTAGAATTCCTGATAAACAAGTTTTGTTATTATCTATAATTCATAATGATTTAGATATAGCAAGCAAAAAGCTTGATTTAGACATAGCTGAGCATAAAAATGAGGATTTTATTGCACGTTATATAGATAATGTTTATGATAGAAAGGCAAAGAAATTTAAGGCTGTTTCAGAAGAGTCTCCAAAAGAAATGCATGAATATGTAAAAAAAGTTTCCGATAAATTTGCATCAACCGGAGCAAGACTTAAAAATTCTGCAAAATACGGCGGAATCGCTGCACTTGCAATAGCAGGCGGTGCTTTATTATCAGCTTGGTTCTTTGGAAGAAAGTCTTAATATTTTAATATTTTTTAATAATTTATGCTAAAATTAGCAAGTAAATTTATTCACGAACTTTATAACAGTTGTTAGTAAAAATAAAAAGGAAAAATTTATGGCAGTTGATAGTGTAAACAATAATCGTACCGCAATAGTTACCGGAACAGCAATCGCTGCAGGAGCTGCAGCAGGCGGAGCTTATGGCTGGAAATCCGCTAATATTTTAGAAGGCGATGAACCAAGAGATGCTTTTATCAAATCTCTTGCAAAGGAAGATGTAAGAGATGATAAAAAAACAATTAATCGCTTATATGACGCCTGGAAAAAATTGTCTGAAACAGGTAATTTAGAAGATATTAAAGATAATACAATTAAACAAAATATTAAAGAGACTATTGATGAAAAACTTGGTGATAAACCTTCTAAAGAAAGTATTATCGACTATGCAAAGAAAATGTATAGTGAAGAAGATAGAAAAGCTAAGTTGCAACAAATAGAAGGCTGTAGTCTTCAAGCAGCAGAAAAAAGAGCAAAAGCTTTTGCAAAAATTGAAGTCCCTAAAAAAGGAGGAACTTTAGAAGAATTACGAAAAATTCTTAAAGATAATTATAAACTTTTTGATATCGAAGTTACAGATGGAAATGTAGATGAAGCTGTTGCTAAATATACCAAAGAAGAATTTGGCAATAATGTTATGCTAATTAAACAAAATATTAATGCAGCAAAAAGAAACGCAGCAGAGTATCCTATTGCCTTAAAAAATAATATTATTAACTGGTTTGAATCGGTATACGATATAGCCGGTAAAAAAATGCGTGAACTTCCTAAAAATGTAGATGAAGATACAAAAAATTTCTCCAAACTCGTCAAAAAAGCAATTCGTAATTTCAAAACAACTTCTGCCGTAAAATGGGGCGCTGCAGGTGGAGGAATTCTTGGTTTAACAAGCTTTGTGACTGCAAAAGTTATGGGTAAACCTGCCGTAATTGAAAAAGATTGCGATTGCCCTGAATGCGAAGCTAAGGCTGATGCTATCAAAGATAACGAAGAAGTTTAATAAATCTAACGATTAAAATATTTTTTACACTATCATATAAAAAAGAACCTTATTCAATAAAGGTTCTTTTTTTATTATATTGTAATGTTGAAGATTTTCAGATATTATCAAAGAAAACGGAGAGATAAATGTCAGAAGAAAAGGATTACAAATATTATACAAACTTAGGAATTTCAGAGACTAATTCCGGCAATTATGATGAAGCATTAGAGGCATTGGACAAGGCTGTTGAATTAAATCCTAATTATGCTCTTGCATATTTTTCAAAGGGAATAATTTTTCATATGCAAAATCAACTTGAAGATGCTTTTGAAAATTATACAATGGCAATAGAAAAAGACGCTTCGATGACTGATGCATATTACAATCGTGCGCAGGCAGTTCTTGCAGGGGAGAATTTGGATGACGATGATTTGAAAAAAGCACTTGAGGATTTGAACAAAGCTGCTGAATTAAGTCCAAAATTTGTTGATGCTCATTATTATGCGGCTGTTATAAAGAAAAAATTGAAAGATTATAAAGGCGCAATACAATCTCTTGATAAAGCTCTGGAAATTGAACCGCAGGGAGTATATTCAAAGGCATTGAAAAAATTAATTCAACAAAAATACTTGAAATAAACTGCCTTATTCTTTTTTATTTTTGCGGAAAACAGAAACATCTTCCAATGATGCTTTCAGGTTTTTGTCAAAAATTGTGTTTACATCAGAATTTTCCTCCGGCTTTTCCTGGTTTTTCCAGTAATTGTCCGGAAGTTTTGGAAGTCCTTTTGGTTTATTTGCATCATAGTCAAATGTCATTTTTCTTACCTTTGGTTTCTTTAACATGAATAACGTTGAACAATTAAAAAACTTTATGATTTCGCCGGTATTTTTAAGAATTTGTTACATGTATTCACAGCCGCTTGATAGTTAAAAGCATTTCATTCGGCAGGTAAAAATCAACCATACCGTAGTTTGCATTAACAAATAGAAATTCAAGAGTCTCGCCTTCTTGTATATCAATTGTTTCAAATGGAATTTTTACATCAACAACGTTTTCAAAAACAGCAGTAATTGTTTTGGAGGACTTTATTGTCCATAGATTGTTAGGTATTGCCTGAACAAGTCTTACAAGATTAATTTCATTATCGTGTACTGAAATTTGTATTTCGTTGTGGAATTTTTCTTTTGAAATTGGCAGGATTGCTTCTTGTTTTTGTATAACCCTAATTGGCGACAAAGCTTGTTTTCTGTTCTGGTTTCTCATATAAATATACATTTGATTAACCTGTTTTTTCAGTACAGGTGAATCTTTCAGGAATTCATTTATATAAAATCTTAAATACAAATTATCCTTGTCGTAGCCAAAACAAATTTTGTCATAGAATTTATTTTCTTTAAGAACCGGCCCGTCCGGAATATAAATACATCCGGCGTTAATCCAGTCTTCATCATCATCTTCTTTTCCGTCAATGTGCGGGGTGAATTCGCCTTTTGGGTATCTGGAAGGTTTTGTAATTGCCGAGATTAACGGAATATCCAAATATTGCGGAATTTCTAGCCCTAAATATATATAAATGTTTTTTAAATGTTCTCTGAAAATATAATCAAAAATATTATCGCGTCCGGAATCATTTGGCTCACCATACCACCAGAACCAGTCACTGCCTTCGCAAATAAAAAGTTCCCGTCTTGCAAGTTCTATATTTGGATTTAGCGGATTTGCTTTTACATATTTGCAAAAATCATCTCTTACCTGTTTTAAATAATTCCAGGCAAGGTTTTTGAGCGGCTCATTAATCCATAGTTTAAAATTCCTGTTAATCCAGGAACCTGATGAAATTTTGTTTAAAGGTTTTGGGGTATCCTTTTCAAGATAATCGCTTATCAAAACTGTTTCCAAAGAAGCATCTTCTTCAATCAGGTTGTAAAGTGTAGTTAAAAAAGTTTCTCCGTCAGCGCTGTAATTTTCCCAACAGTTTTCACCGTCCATAGCAATTGTCACAAGATGATTTTCGTCAGGGGATGATAGGAGCTTGCTCTGAATAACCTTAAATCTATCGTATAAATCATTCGCCGCCGCAACCGGGTCATGGTTCGGGTATTCAAAACTGATTAAGTTTGGAAGCATAGCACTTCTGAAAATTATTTTTATGCTTGAATTTTCCGGAGTTTTTGTTGTGTATTTGTATGATTTTAAAAGGTGGTAAGGATCTTCAAGATATCCCTTAAAATCTCTGACGAATTCGCAATTAATGGAGTTAGAAAGAATTCCCTCATCAGAAATTGTCCATTTAACTCCGAGTTCGCTGAGCATATTGAGGGTTTTCGAGCTTACGCAGTGTTCGGATGGCCAAATCCCTTTAGGACGTTTGCCAAATAACATATCAATACGCTGCAATGCCAATTCTGTTTGCATTTTCGCGTCCAAATCCATTTTTAAATTTGACGGCAAATCATCAGAGGGTCCTTTTTTAATACTTTTTATGTCAAGCAGAATCGGTAATATTGGATGATAATAAGGACTTGTAGTTATTTCAATACGTCCTTCATTAAGGTATTTTCTGTAAGTTGGGATAATTTTTCTTATAATATCGCGTTGAATTTCTATAATTTTTTTTCTGTCATCAAGAGTATAATTTTTTTCTTTTTTTAAAAGTTTTCTTAATTCCGGATAATGCTGTTTGTGTGTAGGGTCGAACCATACAAGGTTAAACAAGGCAAGAAGATCAGAATATTCTTGATCTGAAAACATATTAACATCATCATCCTGGCTTGATTGATATTTTTGATAAAGCCTGTTGTATTCTGGATGTGGCAGAATCATTGACTGATAATTTGCATCAAAAAAGTTATTTATAATAAATTCTTTATCATCATCATTCAAATCCTTTATATCCATAATAGAAAGCCTTGAATGAATATCATGCAGCCCTCTTTCTCCATAATCAATTAATTCATCAAGCAGAATAGGCACAAGGTTAAAATTCAGTTTAATTTTAGGATGTTTATCGAGAATAGTTACCATATCAAGGTAATCTTTAACAGCGTGTAATCTTGTCCATGGCATTAAATAATCACCATTTGGCGAAAGCTGATATACAGGCTGGTGCATATGCCAATAGAATGCTATGGATAACTTTTTTGTTTGGCTCATCATAAAAAAATACCTGCTACTCTAAATTTATTATACCATTGAATTTGCAAATGTAAATCACATTAAATTTTAACTTAATTGTGAAGTGGTACATAAATTGTAACAAAATGTAAACTCGAATTTTAAAATAGCTAAGATCCAAATATAATGCCTCATAGGATAGGATAGGATAGGATGTGATGCCCGTGTAGCAATTATTTTGCCAGAATGTTTTTTTAGAAGGAGTAAGGGAAAATAATTAAAAGCTCAAAAGAGCAGGAAAGGACAAAAAATGGGAATTGGAAGAATTTTTACAAAAGCCGCAGCTTATTTATCACACACAAAGGCTGCAAATGTATTACGTTCAGGTAATGTACAAAGTGCTGCAAGACAGGTTGAAATTCCGGCGCAAAGTAGTATTTGGTCAAAAATTGAAACAAATACCCCGGGAAGAATTTTAAGAATGCAGGAAGCAAAAGATGCATTCTCAAGAACATCACAGGTTACGCATGAAAGTGTACCAACACTTCAAAAGATTGAGGAAATTACCGGTGTTACAAGAGGCCAAGTTAAAGATGCAACAGGATATTTTGATAAAAAACGTGCCGCAGACGCACTTGCAGCATTTAAACATGAACCGGTAAAATTAATTTATTCAGGCGGTTCTTGTGCAAAATCTATGCCAACTCAAAAAGCAATCGATGATATGCTTGGTATTGTTGAAGATACGCCTAAGACACGTCTTGAGTTATTAAGAAAACGTGCAGAAATCAGAGATGCATTTAATGGTATTTATCGAACCAATACTGATAGAACTTTAGAAAAAATGAAGCTGGAAAAATTAAAAGATATTCCGGTGTCAAATAAATTTGAAAAAAAAGTAAAAGCGAATGAGTTATCTAGTGAAGAAGCATGGAAGTTTAAATCAATAAGAGATAGACTAAATTCAGATGAATACTATATGAAGATTTTGACAGACCCTCAGTTTAGAGAAATGGCAAAGAGATATAATGCATAATAATTATTTTAAAGGAATCATTTATTAACTGGCACCCTTATACGGGTGCTTTTTTATATGTTATAATTTTTTTATGAAAATTTTGTTTATAACAGATTTGTATCCGGTGAAAGAGACTGAAACAACTACTCCAAGAACTCTTTATGATTTTGTTAAAGGATGGCGTACAGATGGTATTGATGTAGATGTTATTAAACCTAATTTTATTTTGAATTCTTTTTTACGCTCAAAACCGTTTTACAAAACAGGACAGTACAATGATGTTTTAAATATAAATTACTGGACACCTTTCTGGTTTGATGTTAAACGGAAATTTTCTTGTAAGCTTGATTATGACATAGTTGTCGCCCATATGCCTTCAGGAATTTTATTCGCTGACAAATTAGGATTGCCTTTTGTTGCAGGTGTGCATAATTCTGATCTGGAAGTTTTGACAAAGCCTTTTTATTCAATTCATTTTCGAAAACGTCTGAAAACTGCATTATATAACGCAAAAGCTATTTCCTGCCGGTCGTATGTAATAAGAGAAAAATTAATAAAACTTTTTCCGGAGTTTGAACCTAAAACTTTTGTGGCACCGTCAGGAATTGATAAAGCCGAAATTATTCAGCGTATACCATGCCAAAACCGTGGTAAAATCAAAGTTTTAACCTGTGCGAATTTTAAGAAAAGGAAAAATATTGACAAAGTTATAGAAGCCTGCAAAGGGCTTGAAGGTTTTGAGCTGACAGTAATAGGGGATGGAAAAATAAGAAAAAGTTTGGAGAAACTTGATAAAAATGTAAAATTTACAGGCCGGCTTTCGCATGATAAAGTTCTTGAAAAAATGCGTGATGGTGATGTTTTCATTCTTCCAAGCATCGGTGAAACCTTTGGAATGGTGTATTTAGAAGCTATGTCACAGGGGTGTATTACAGTCTGTACAAAAGACGACGGTATTGCAGGAATTATCAAAAATGGTGAAAACGGTTTTTTAACCTTTCCGATTTCAAATGAAATAAGAAAAATACTCCTTAATATAAAAAATATGGATGATGACAGTTTGAAAATCTTATCTTACAATAGTTTTCAGACTATTCAAAACTACACTTCCGACAAATGCTGTAAAGAATATTTGCAACAAATTTTAAGATTTTGTAAAGATTTGACACCGTAAAAGCATGTTTCTGATAGTATAAAAAATAATAGTTGGTGTGTAGAATTTTTGTTATAGGCTTAGATATTTGCCCCAACAGAGGATTAACCCGAAAGGAAAGAATTTAATGAACAAATTTTTGATTGTACTTTTGACACTTATTATTAACATCCAGCAGGCTCAAGCATTTAGTATTGACGCTTTTATGGATAAGAACATCGCTCCTGTATCGGACGCTGTTGCGGCTATAATTTTTCACCCGGTACATATTTTCGGAACAGATGTTCCTATCATTATCTTCTGGATTTTATTAGCGGGTTTGTTCTTCACGTTTTATTTAAGAGGAATTGCTGTATGGGGATTTAAGCATGCAATTGATTTGCTTGTAAAACCTAAAAAAGACGGCGATGGCTCTGGAGAAGTTTCATCATTTCAGGCGCTTATGACAGCACTTTCCGGAACAATCGGTTTAGGAAGTATTGCCGGTGTTGCGATTGCAATTTCTATGGGCGGCCCTGGAGCGGCTTTTTGGATTATTGTCGGATCAATTCTGGGTATGTCTTTGAAATTTGTTGAGGCTGCTCTGGCTGTAAAATACAGAAGATTTAACCTTGACGGTTCTATTTCTGGCGGGCCGATGCATTATATGGCGCATGGTTTAACCAGAAAAAAATTACGCTGGTTAGGACAGCCTTTGTCTGTAATTTTTGCGATTCTTTGTATTTGCGGTGGTATCACAGGCGGAAATATGATTCAAATAAATCAGGCTGCAAACCAGTTTGTTAACGTTTGCGGTGGTGAAAACGGCTTTATGCATAATCTTCACTGGGTTGTAGGGCTCGGTATGGCTATTGTTGTCGGCTTGATTGTTATTGGCGGTATTAAAAATATTGTTAAAGTTACTGAAAAAATTGTTCCATTAAAAATATTTGTATACCTTTTCTCAGCTTTAGCTGTAATTGTTTGTAATTTCAAATTAATCCCGCATGCTGCGTGGGTTATTGTAAAAGAAGCATTTTGTCCGGAATCTATTTATGGCGGAATGTTTGTTGCAATGATTATGGGCTTGAGACGTTCTGTTCAGTCAAATGAAGCAGGTACAGGGTCTGCGCCTATTGTATATGCTACTGTTAAAACAGAAGAACCTTTATCACAAGGTTTTGTTGCATTGCTTGATCCGTTTTTAACAGGATTTATGTGTACATTAACAGCTTTTGCAATTGTAATTACCGGGGTTTACAAAACTCACGCCGGACACACTTCTGGTATTGAAATGACATCAGATGCTATATCTTCTGTAATGCCTTTCTTCCCGACTCTGCTTGCAGGTATTGTTCTTTTATATGCTTTATCTACAATCATAAGCTGGGCATATTACGGACAAAAATCCTGGAACTTCTTGTTTGGTGAAGGCAAGAAAAGAAGTCTTGCATTTCAGTTAATTTATTGCGGCTTTATAATTATCGGTTCTGTTTTGAACGTAACTTCAGTAATTAATATTACAGATGCAATGATGATTGCGATGTCAGTACCAAACATTATTGCGATGTACATTCTGGCTCCTGAAGTTAAGAAAGACTTAAAAGATTATTGTATAAAACATCAATTGGGCAAACTTGTAAACCGTGATTGGTTAACTCCGGCGCCGGTTGCTGCAACAGTTGATGATAAAGATGATTTATGTAAAGCAGGGAAGTAAATATCTTTCCTGCTTTTTAAAATTTTTATTCGTAAAAAGTAAAAAATTATTTCCGTTCAATTGTAAGTTTATAACCGAGATAATCAATAAGTTCTTTGGCTTCTTTAAATTTTATTGTTTCTGTTTTTACCTTTTTAGACATATTGCTTGGCTGAGATACTTTATAACCCTGCGCTTTCATATCACGTAAAGTTTTTGCCATGGAAGTACCTTCACGCATTAATATAAGTTTTAATTCTTCTCGCAAGTTAATCATATTAAACATGTTAATTTAGTATTTTATTGTTGACAAAAATATAAATCCATATTATGTTTAATCATAAGATGTTATGATTAAACATAATTAATGTTAAGGACGCATAATGGAAAAAACAAACAATAGAGAACTGGAAATAGAACAATTTCAAGACATAATTAACAGGTTAAATGATCTTTACTGGACTCTGTTATGCCTTTCAAGTTCCTCTTTTGACGAAGTTGATACTATAAATATCGGTGCTGTATTGAGATTTATCGCAAAAATTTTACAAGGCATAGAATATGACCTCAATTCTGTTTCACAAAAAATCCTAAATAACGGTTAATAACTTACTTCTATTTTTTTATTGGTAAATATGACTGCGGATAGTTGTAATCTTCTTTGAAACCTAAGTGACGATACATTTTCAAGGCCTGAAAATTATTTGTTTCTGTTGTTGTATTGACTTCTGTAATTGGTTTTTCGCCGCTGTCTGCCATTGCAATTAATGTGTCAACAGAATGTTTCAGCATATGTTTTGACAAGCCTTTTCCCTGATGTTCTTTTTTTATTGCTACAATAGGAATATTAGCAATGCTTCCGCCGGTAAGGTTCATAAAACAAAAACCTACAGGAATATTGTTGCATAGAAGAACAGAGGTTGCTTCCGGCAAAAATTCCGCATAAATATCTTTGACAATTTTGTTGATAATGTCGTAAGTACCTTCCAAAGATTTAAATCTAGGATCAAATAACGCATCAGCACTTGTTTCAAACGCTTCCTGAACTATTTCCACAGCATCATCAAAATAAGTATCTGACCAGGAAACTACTTTATAACAGGATTCAATATCTGAAAAGCGTGTTAATTTCAAAATCTCTCTTGAATTTGTACCTGACATCATAAAACGTAAAACAGCAATGCCGACAAACTTAAATCCGTATCTTGCAATTTCGCCGATTAAGGTTTTTTGTGTGCCAAGCATCGGGTAACATACAATTTTTTCTGTTCTTTCGTATTTTGTAAGTTCCAGAAATTTTTTAATTAAATAGCTGCTTCTTTCAATAACTTCTTCTTTGTTAAATGAATGAATAATATTAAGTTCAATTGCTTCTGATATTGCAGTGGTATATACAAGGAATGCCACAGGAATTGAATTGTCATATAAAACCAGACAATCAATCAAGTTTTTTTCAACAGATTCAATAAAATCGTCATAGCCTAAAGGTTCCAGTTCGAATTTGTAGTCTGAAATTGCATGCGTCCTGAAATCTTCGTAAACACTTGCAAATGCCCTATAGTCTTCTGATGTTAAAAGTCTGGCTTCAAAATTTTTGTCATTCATAATTCTTAATTCCGTTTTACATCATTTTATATCATATGATGCATTTTTTCCTTTTTTGTTTCCATATAACGTTTATTGTACGGATTAATATCAGGTTCTATTTTAACGATATCATGAACAGTTAGTCCGTAACCCTTCAAACCGATGATTTTTTTAGGGTTATTTGTAATCAAGTTGAAATTATTAAAACCTAAATCGCGTATAATTTGTGCCCCCATACCGTAATCTCTTAAATCCGGCTTAAACCCAAGAGAAACATTTGCTTCTACTGTGTCTTGACCTTCTTCCTGCAGATGATAGGCTTTAATCTTGTTGATAATGCCAATACCTCTGCCTTCATGGCCTTTCATATAAACGAGGGCGCCTTTTCCATAGTCGTTAATCATTTTCAATGCACTATGAAGCTGATAATTACAGTCACATTTAAGGCTGTGGAAAATATCACCGGTCAAACATTCACTGTGAACTCTAACAAGCGGAATTCTGTCAGAACCATCATCTTTTACAAGTGCAACGGATTCTTGACCTGTAATGTTGTTAACATAGCCATATATTTTAAATTCTCCAAATTGAGTTGGTAAATTCGCTTCTGCCTCACGTGTTACAATTTTTTCAGACTTTAATCTGTATGCGATTAAATCTGCAACGGAAATAAATTTAAGATTATGTTTTTTTGCAAATTTATAAAGTTGATCCCGTTTTGCCATATGACCGTCTTCCGCCATAATTTCGCACATCGGGCCTGCAGGAATATGTCCGCATAGTTTTGCAAGATCAACAACCGCTTCAGTATGTCCTGTTCTTGTTAAAACCCCGCCTTTTCTCGCTACACAGGGGAACAAATGTCCGGGACGTCTTAAATCAGAAGGTATTGCATCTGGAGCCAGGCAAACTTCTATTGTTTTTGCTCTGTCAAATGCTGAAATTCCTGTTGTAACACCATATTTTTCTGCGGCATCTATGCTAACTGTGAATGCAGTTTTCATGCTTTCGGAATTCTGTTCTACCATTTGCGGCAATTCCATTTTTTCAGCTATTTCTGGAGAAATCGCCAGACAAATAAGCCCTTTTGCATTCTCAGCCATAAACTTAATTATTTCAGGGGTAACCATTTGACCTGAACAGATTAAATCGCCTTCATTTTCTCTGTCTTCGTCATCAGCAACAATAATCATTTTCCCGTTTTTAAAATCTTCCAGCGCTTCTTCAATTGTATCAAATTTAAAGTTTTCCATTATTAAATAAATCCATTCTCTTTCAAAAAGTTTTCATTAATATTACTTACATTATTCTGCGTTGATAAAAATTTTTCAATATATCGTCCAATAATATCTGTTTCAATGTTAACAAAATCTCCTGATTTTAGATATTTAAGATTTGTGTTATCAAGTGTATGCGGAATAATTGCAACGCTGAAGGTTTGGTTAACATTTTTAGATACAGTTAAACTCACTCCGTTAACTGTTACTGAACCTTTATAAACAATGTATTTATCAAGTTCTTGCGGTAATTCAAAGGTCATATCACCTATGTATTTTGCAACTCCGTCAACATGACCTTGAACAATATGACCGCCAATTCTGGTATTAGGAGTCAAGGCGCGTTCAAGATTAACAGCTTCACCGGTTTTGAAACCTTTAGTAATTCTCAAAGTTTCTGAACTAACATCAGCAGTAAACGTGTTTGAATTCATGTCCACAACGGTTTGACAGCATCCGTCAATTGCAATACTATCGCCAACTTGTGTGCCGTCTAAAACCTTTGAACATTCAACAACAAGCCTATGTCCATCAAAACTTTTTATTAATCCGATTTCTTCCACAATCCCTGTAAACATAAATTTATTTTACCATAAAAAATTTCTCTATAATCAACTGTTAGACTTTTAAGAATATTGACTTTTTTTGATTGTAAATATAAAATTTATGTAAGGGTAAGCCCGAACCTCCAGCAGCAACAACCTTAATGATAGTAATAGGGCTGTGGAAGGAGGTAAGATGAACAGGGAACTAATTAAAAAAGTCCTAGTTGCCCTAGGACTTTTATTAAGATTAATTGCCTCATTAATCTAAAGGGTGATAGATTGGTTCAGCTTGTAGGGAGTTGAACCAATTCCCTTATATTTTTATTATAACATATTTTCTAGTGATTTCAAGTCTAACTTTTTTCTAATTGCAATAAAATCTTTTCTTCATATAATGTACATGTAAATTGTATTTAAAAAAGGAGAGAACATTATGTCAAGAAAACCAATTATTGCAGGAAACTGGAAAATGAATTTACTTCGTTCAGAAGCAAAAGAAGTTTTTGAAGGAATTAAAAATTTTGTAAAAGATTACACAGCTCCACAATTACCAACAATTGTAATTGCTCCTGTATTTACATCAATTTCAGCAGTAGAAGCAGTAAGATGTGATTGCGGATGCGGCGGCAACAAAATTTCTATTGCCGGACAAAATTGCCACTGGGAAAAATCAGGCGCTTATACAGGTGAAATTTCTGTTGATATGTTGAAAGATGCAGGCTGTGATTATGTAATTATCGGTCACTCAGAAAGAAGACAGTATTTTTCAGAAACTGATGAAATGATTAACAAAAAAGCAAAAGCAATTTTAGCAGGCGGCTTAATCCCTATTATTTGCTGCGGAGAAACTTTAGAACAGAGAGAAGCTGGAGTTACTGATTCTCATATTGCTTCTCAAATTAAGGCTGCATTAGAAGGTATTTCTTCATCAGATGTTGCAAAATCAGTTATTGCATACGAACCAATCTGGGCTATCGGAACTGGAAAAACTTGTGATGCTGATGAAGCAAACAGAGTAATTGCAATGATTAGAAATGTAGTAAAAGAAGTTGCCGGTGCTGAAGCTGCTGATTCAATAAGAATTCTTTATGGCGGTTCAGTAAAACCTTCAACAATTGAAGAACAAATGTCTAAATCAGATATTGACGGCGCTTTAATTGGTGGAGCATCTTTAAAAGCTGAAAGTTTAAATGAAATTATTGAAAAGACTATGAAGTTGATGAAATAATTTTTAAATATATTTCTAATAAAATTTCTAATAAAAGGAGGCCACAAGGTCTCTTTTTTTATTGCAAATAAAGCATACCTGCTTTAAAACGTAAAAGGGTTTTTGCACCCCTTACCCCGCACTTGAATTCTTTCTCTTTTTTGCGACGAAAAGCGCATTGACGGCAGAGGGCGGATGGGCAAAGACGATAGAATTTGCCCGAAGCCCGTTTAATGCCGTCAAGCAAGGAGAGAAAGAATTCAAGACAAGAAAGAGAAACACACTTTTTCAATATCAGAAATCAAGGTTTCCGAACCTTCCTAAACGGGGGTTCGGGGGTGTCCCCTGATAACTCGAACAATTCAAACAGCGTGTTTTTCTTTTTCGGTTCACTTTTTCTTTTTGCCTCGCAATCAAAAAGAAAAAGTGAACAATATCATGTCAAATTTTTAAAAATTGACAACACCAGTGCTTTAATTTATAATTTTTATACATGCAGTAATAATAAAAAAGGAGTGCGCAATGGCTCAACAGTTTAATGCACAAAATATAAAAAAAAGATATTCAGTTCTCGTTTTTCTAAAAGGTTCAACAGCACCTTTAGTCATGTATGTTGAAAATACTGAAGAATTATACAGTGAACTTCAACAAGCAATGAAAAGTGCCGCCGGAACTATTATAGAAAAAGAAACTCTCGGACCTTTGAAAAAAGTTTCTTTTATCTCAAATCAAATCGCAGCAGTAGCCATTCAAGAAGAACAGTATGTATAAAATAAGTATTAATGAACTTGAAAATTCCACAGAAAAAACTCTTTATTGTTCTTTTGACGAAGAAATAAAAGAAGTAAATTCTCAAGGACCTATAAAAGCAGATTTGACAATAACTTCATTAGGTGAATTTATTGAAATAAAAGGAAAAGTTTCCGGAATTGTAAGATTAGAATGTGATTTGTGTTTAAAAGAATTTGATTACAAATTAGATTTTGATATTGATGAACTTTATGCCAAACACGCTTTAATGAACGATTACGGGCAGGAAATAGAAATAAAAGACGGACAATTCGTAACAGATTTGAACGGTTCAGATGAGATTGATATTTATGACTTATTGTATCAATCTGTAATATTAAATATACCAAATAAAAAAGTTTGTGGTATAAATTGTAATGGGGATAAATTTTTGAAAGAAGAAAATTTATCCGATCCGCGGCTAGAAGTCTTCAAAAATATAAAAATAGAAGACAAATAAATAGAAATATAAGTAGTTAAGTAACAAATAAAAAGGAAAAAAGAAAATGGCAGTACCAAAGAAAAGAACAGGACATTCCGCACAAGGACACAGAAGAAGCAACTGGAAAGCAACAAAACCAGAAACAACAAAATGCCCTAACTGCGGTGCAACAGTATTAACTCATACAGTATGCACAGCATGTGGAACTTATAAAGGACAACCTGTAAGTTTGAAAGACAGAAAAGAAGAAGCAGTTGTTGAAACAAAAAAGGTTTCTAAAAAATCAACTAAATCTGCAAAAGCTGAAACAAAAGTTGAAGAAGTTCCAGCAGTAGAAGAAACTAAAGCTGAAGTAGTTGAAGAAACTAAAGAAGAAACAACTGAAGAGTAACAAATATCTTTTTAAATCATCCCGATTTTATTCGGGGTGATTTAACCCAGATGTTTTTACATTATAATAAGACTTTGAGAGGGAACAATGACAAGAATAGCAATTGATGCAATGGGTGGCGACCACGCTCCGCACGAAATAGTAGCGGGTGCTGTTTGGGCAGCACAAGAATACGGTGTACCAATTGAGCTGGTTGGGAAACAAGACCGAATTGAACAAGAGCTTGATAGAATTAATCAGGAAGGTTTTTATTCTGACTGTGGTAAAGGCGGTAAACATCAGTATCGTATAAAAATTGATACATCGAAACTTGATATAAAAATAACCCATGCAAACGAAATTATAGAAATGGGCGAAGCTCCAGGACAAGCTATTCGTAAAAAGAAAAAATCCTCAATTGTGCTGGCAGTAGATGCAGTTGCAAAAGGAAGTTCAGATGCTGTAGTAGCAGCAGGTTCAACTGGTGCTGCAATGGCATCAAGTTTGTTTGGACTTGGTAGAATTCCTGGGATTGACAGACCTGCAATTGCCGTAACTTTGCCGACAATTAAAAAGCCGATTGTCATTATTGATGGCGGTGCTAATAGCAATTGTACTCCTGAAATGTTATATCAATTTGCAATTATGGGTTCTACATTCTCTAAGAATGTTCTTGGAATTGAACATCCGCGTGTTGGTGTTTTAAACATCGGCGAAGAAGCTGGAAAAGGTAATGAACTTGCACAGGCGACTTATAAATTGCTTGAAGAACATCAGGAAAAATTGAACTTTGTTGGTAACATAGAAGGTAAAGAAATTTTCTTAAGTGTTTGCGATGTTGTAGTATGCGACGGCTTTGTTGGAAACGTTGCCCTGAAAGTTACTGAAGGCACATCTCAAATGCTGTTTAGAATGCTTAAACAAGAGTTTAAGGCTGATTTGCTAGGAAAAGTAATTGGTCTTCTTGCAAAACCTTTTATGAAAAGAATTTATACGAAAATTAACTATGAAGAATTCGGCGGAGCTTTGCTTCTTGGAGTAAAGGGCATTACAGTAATTTCACACGGCAGAAGTAAAGCTTATGCAATTAAAAATGCTGTACGTGTCGCAAAAGACGCTGTAGAAACAGGCGTTAATGAAAAAATAGCTAAATTTTATGAGGAATAAGCATATATGACAGATAAATTAATTCCGTTAAGAATTGCGGGGGTAGGTTATAGTTTACCTGAAACAGTTATTACAAATGATGATTTAACCCAATTATATGAAACATCAGATGAATGGATATATACACGTACCGGAATTAAAGAAAGACGTGTAGTTTCAGGTGAACAAAATGCTATAGATTTAGGTTTGGAAGCTGCTCAAAAGGCGTTGGAAAAAGCTAAAATGAATCCTGATGATATTGATTTAATAGTTGCAGCATCATCAGCTCCTCCTGATTTATATCCAGCAATTGCCTGTCATATTCATCAAAGATTGGGAATAAAAGCGCAAATCCCTGCATTTGATATAACAGCGGCATGCTCAGGTTTGATTTATGGTTTGAGTATTGCTAAAGCATATATTGCTTCAGGAATGTACAAAAATATTTTAATTGTCGCAACAGATAACAATTCTCGTCTTGTAAACTGGGCTGATAGAAGTACTTCAATTTTGTTTGGCGACGGTGCCGGTGCAATGGTAGTTACTCAGGCCGAAGACGGTATTGATGATGTAATCGCAATTGATATTAAGGCTGACGGAAATTACGGAAACTTAATTGAACTGTCTTTTGACGGCAAAAATTGTCCGCTTGTGGAACAGTATGAAGAAAAACCTAAAGGAATAAGAATGAATGGCCGCGGAGTTTATACGTTTGTTGCAAAAATTCTACCGCACTATGTTGAAGAACTTATAACAAATGCAGGAATGAA
>CALURL010000002.1 GCA_944323155.1 Candidatus Gastranaerophilales bacterium | reverse complement strand
AGAATACATCATTTCATCATACGGTGCACGTAAAGGTCTTGTAGATACAGCGTTAAAAACTGCTGACTCAGGTTACCTGACAAGACGTCTGGTAGACGTTGCACAAGACGTAATAATCCGTGCAGATGACTGCCACACAACAAAATCAATCAATATGAAACCGATTATGAACGGAGATGCTGTAATCGTTCCATTAATCGACAGATTATTAGGCAGAACAATTGCAGAAGATATTATTGACACAGACGGAACAGTTCTTGTTAAATCAGGTACAACAATGAACAGAGATGACATTAAAAAAGTTGCTCACTTGAATTTACAGGAATTAAAAGTACGTTCCGGTTTAACCTGCGGCTTAGAATATGGTATTTGCCAAAAATGCTATGGCTGGGCAATGACAACACAAAAAATGGTTGATATCGGCGAAGCTATAGGTATTATAGCAGCTCAGTCAATCGGAGAACCCGGAACACAGCTTACAATGAGAACATTCCACACCGGCGGTGCTGTTGGCGTAAAAGAACAAATGAAAGAAGTTATCGCAAATATCGCAGGTGAAATTGTTTCAAACGTAAAAACAAGAGAATTAAGAACACGTCACGGTGATATCGTTAACATTTCAAACTACGAAACAGATATTGAAATTAAAGGCGAAAAAAGAACTGAAAAATACCATATCCCAGCAGGTTCAAATATATTCTTTAAAAACGGCATGAAAGTTGAAAAAGGATTCAAATTAGCGACTTACGAACCGGCTTCACAAAGAGACGGCTCACGCTTGACAGAAAAAGCTACAAAAGATATTACGGCAGATTTGTCAGGTGAAGTTATTTATGAAGACTTTATTGCCGATGAAAAGAAAGACAGACAAGGTAACATTTCAAGAACAACCAATAAACAAGGTATAATCTGGGTTCTTGGAGGTGACGTTTATAACCTGCCTGGAGGTTCAAAAGTTCTTGTAAAAGACGAACAAAAAATCAAAGAAGGCGAAAAATTAGCAGAAACTTTAACTATCTCTGAACACGGCGGAGAAGTTCGCTTCGGTGAAGATTTAGTTATCGAAGATGTTAAATTCGAAGGCAAAAATATCAAAAAAATTGTTCAAGGTAAAGAATTGACAATTGTAATTGCATCATTAATGCCGCAAAACGCCGCATTTGAACAAACTAAAAAAGAACAAATATGGACAGTAAATAAAACCGGTGAAAAATATATTGTAAAAGCTCCGGTCGATACAACTGTTGAAAATGGTATGATTATCGCAGAACTTATAGACGATGAATGTGCTGTAACTTCATCAGGTGAAATTAGATACATTGACGTTGAAGTTGATGACAATCAAATTATTACAAAACCTGGTAAAGTTGTGTTTATTCCAGAAGAAATTCACCAGATTAACAAAGATTCTTCCTTGAAAATGGTTGAAAATGGAACACACGTTACAGCAGGAACAGAAGTCGTTAAAGACGTATACTGCCACATCGACGGTATTGTTGAATTCAAAGAATACAATGACATAATTCATGAAATCACAATTCGTCCTGGTGAAGTTCATCATCTATCAAGTGTTTCTGAACTTAAAGTTGACGAAGGCGAAGTTGTTACTAAAGGAACAGTTATCGCTGATGGAATTAAAGCAAAAGAAACCTCTATTATTACAATCATGGATTCATCACTTGAAGACATTGAAATTGATGATTTAGATGAAGAATTAGACGGTGGTCTATCTTTAGACGAAGATAATATTTCTAACCAGCCAATACAAATTCTTGTAAGACCAGTTCAAGTGTTGGAAGTTGAACAGAAAAATGTGTCAATCAAATTCAATACTTCAGACAACTTGATTGATATTGTACCAGTAACTCAATTACAATACAAAGATGGCGCAAGAGTAAGAAACTTAGACGGTTCTACAATCACAAGAACAAGTCTTGTTCTTCAAATGCAAGGCTATCTATCTCACCTTAAAGGTATGGTTGAGTTAGACGATAAAGATAATTTAAGAATAGTAGTTCTTGAAAACTTAATCGTCCGTCGTGAATTTGAAGGTAATACAAAAACAATGTCATCACTTCAAACAGAACTTTTAGTAAAAGACGGTGAAGTAATTAAACCTAAAACTCCTGTTGCAAAAACTCAAGTATTAGCAATAAATGATGGTACCGCATCAATAAAAGGAGATAAAGAAGAAACAAGAAGATTGCTTTTGACAAGTGAAACTTACACAACAACAGTTAACGTAAAATCAAAAGCAAACGTTAAAAAAGGAGACTTTGTAAGATTGGATTCAATCCTTGCAGATAGCGGTGAAAAATCTCCAGTATCAGGTCAAGTTACTGCTGTAAACAAAGGAGAAATTACAATTCGTACAGGTCGTCCATACCTAATCAGCCCTGGTACTATGTTGCAGGTTGAATCTGGAGCATTGGTATTACGCGGTGATATTATTGCAACACTTGTATTTGAAAGACAAAAAACAGGTGATATTGTTCAAGGTTTGCCTCGTGTAGAAGAACTTCTTGAAGGTCGTAAACCAAAAGATTGTGCAATTTTGGCAGAAGAAGACGGAGTTGCAGAAATCGAAACTGACGATGATCTGCCTAGACTTTACCTTGTTACAGACAATGGAAGAGTTGAAATTAAATACGCAATTGACGCTAATATCATTGTTCAAGACAAACAAAAAATTAAAAAAGGTCAGCCTTTAACAAGCGGTCCTTTGAACCCGCACGATGTAATCAGACTTTGCGGTCCTGAAGCTGTACAACAATACCTTGTAGATGAAGTACAACGAGTATATCGTTCTCAAGGTGTAGAAATCGCGGATAAACACGTTGAAATCATTGTACGTCAGATGACTAAGAAAGTTAAAGTTATTGACGGCGGCGATACAAACCTTCTTCCTTCAGAACTTGTTGAAATGCAAACATTCGAAAAAGCAAACAAAGAAGTTGAAGAAAAAGGCGGCAAACCTGCAACTTGTGAATACATGCTGTTAGGTATTACCAAAGCTTCATTGAATACAGAAAGCTTCATTTCAGCAGCTTCATTCCAGGAAACAACAAGAATTCTGACAGAAGCAGCAGTTGAAGGTAAGAAAGACGTACTTCGCGGATTAAAAGAAAACATCATTATTGGACGTTTAATCCCTGCAGGTACAGGTTTCCACCACCTTTCAAATGCAAATGAAGAAAAAGAACGTGAAGAAAGAAAACGTGCAGTTGCTCAAAGAAATCAAGCAAGAAAACCATCTGCGATTTTGGAAGAAATCGAAGGCATGTTTGGTTCTCCTGATTTCCAATTAGGCAATGAAGACGAAGAATAGTTTCACTATTAATAAAAAAAAGACCTCTTAAAAAGAGGTCTTTTTTTTTACATTCAATTTATTATAAGTTTCCTGCTATATATTCCGAAGTTTTTTATTATTTAAACAAATATTTTTATATCAAAAGGTTGATATTTCAAAAGTTTTAAAAGTATTGACCGATATTATCATATATAAAAATACAAAGAAAGGAATAAATATGGCAAGGATTATTGAGTGTGAGAGAAGATTAATAAAATTATCTGTAGATGATGTTTTGAGTATAGTCAGGGAATATCAGGCTATTTGTAAGAAATCTTGTTGTTATGAGCATACAAGAGAGCTTCTTTCAAAAGCTGATTTTTATATTCCGGAAGACTTTTCATAATGCATGTTATCGGAACTAAAGCATACCTGCTTTAAAACGTTAAAGGGGTTTTGCACCCCTTACCCCCGCACTAGAATTCTTTCTCTTTTTTGCGATGAAAAGAGAAAGAATTCTAGACAAGAAAGAGAAACACGCTTTTTCAATATCAGAAACCAAGGTTTCCGAACCTTCCTAAACGGGGGTTCGGGGGTGTCCCCTGATAACTCGAACAATTCAAACAGCGTGTTTTTCTTTTTCGGTTCACTTTTTCTTTTTGCCTCGCAATCAAAAAGAAAAAGTGAACAATCTGCCAACTCTTTAGAGTTAGAAAGAACATGCATTATGTAATCCTTGAAAATTACCCGATTGTGGTTATTAAAAAATTCTTTTTGGTTTATGCTAATATTGAATTATAAAGGAGATATTTATGAAAAAAAATCTAACTATCATCGCATTAATTTTCGCAATACCAATTATTGCTTATATGGCATTGACTAGCTCTAACAAAAGTACAGCGCAGGAAGCTGCCGCAGGAAAACCACAAGTCATTAAATTCACTTCATCAATGTGTTTGGACTGCCAAGAAATGAACAAAATATTCAAAGAAATCTTCCCGCAATTTGAAAATAAAATTACACTGACAGAAATTCAGGTTCAAGATAAAAATAGTTTTAACGAAGATCAAATCGCAAAATACAAAGTTACCCTAGTTCCGACAATTATTTTATTGAACTCTCAAGGAGCACAAGTTCAACGTATAGAAGGCGCAATCCCTAAAGAAAAAATGGAGAAATATTTAAAGGAACTTAAATAATGGAAAACTATATCAGCTTATTTACCCAACAAGGAAGTTTGCCAATACTATTTGCTCTGTCATTTTTAGGCGGTTTAGTAGCGTCAATATCACCGTGCTCACTTGCAATGCTTCCGATAATCGTCGGCTATGTGGGCGGATATTCCAACGAAAAACCTTCTAAAACATTAATGCAAATGATATTTTTTGTATTTGGCATGGCAATTGTATTTTCTGTAATCGGAATAATTTGTGCCCTTACAGGAAAAGTATTCATCTCATTTGCCGGCGGATATTTTGGAATATTCATTGCAGGAATTCTTATGGTTATGGGGCTTAAGCTTACAGGAGTTCTGGATTTTGAGATGCCTATAATTATAAAAGAAATTCCGCAGGGGAACAGTCAAAGTCTGATAATATACCCGCTAATTTTAGGTTCAGTATTTGCACTTGCAGGCACACCATGTTCTACTCCGATATTAGCGGGTATAATGGCATTTGCATCGCTTTCAGCAAGCATTCCACAAGCCATATTAATGCTGTTTTTGTTTGCTCTGGGCCAGGGGGTAATATTAATTCTTGCAGGATTTCTCACTTCACATTTAAAGAACTGGAAAGGATTTTATAAATTTTCAGACTGGCTTTTAAAAATCAGTGGTATTCTGCTTATAATCGCTTCAATATATATTTTTTATAAGATTTTTGCGCCTCTTATTGTAAAATAGATACAAATGCGTTAAAATTATTGTATCTAAAAGTACAATGGAGAGAAAAATGAAAACATACGAAGGTAAGTTAGTAGCAGGTAATGAAAAATTTTGCATAATTATATCAAGATTTAACGATTTTATAGGCGGAAAACTATTGTCAGGTGCAATTGACGAGCTTAAACGCCACGGAGTCGCTGATGATAATATAGATATTGTTAAAGTTCCGGGAGCTTTTGAAATTCCTATTGCAGCACAAAAATTTGCAAAATCAGGGAATTACAATGCTATAATAACACTCGGAGCTGTTATTAAAGGTTCTACACCGCATTTTGACTATGTAAGCGCAGAAGTATCAAAAGGAGTAGCGCAAGTAAGCCTTCAAACAGGTATCCCTGTAATATTTGGAGTTTTAACAACAGATAATATAGAACAGGCAATCGAAAGAGCCGGTACTAAAGCAGGAAACAAAGGCTCCGACGCTGCTAAATCCGCTATTGAAATGGCTAATTTGATGAAATTATAAAAAATCCTAATGAGTTATTAGTGTTTAAAAGGAGGTACGCATGAGTGACATTATTACGGAATTCAGAAACGAAAATACAAAAGATATTGATATTCTTCCAACATCAGAAATCGTTCGAAAAATGAATGAAGAAGACAAACTTGTCGCTCTTGCGGTAGAAGAAGAATGCGACAATATTGCAGCAGGAATTGATTTAATCGCAAAACAATTCCTAAAAGGCGGACGATTAATCTACTTTGGTGCAGGAACATCAGGCAGACTTGGAATTTTAGATGCCTCTGAATGCCCTCCAACATTCAGCGTGCCGCATGATATGGTTCAAGGTTTTATCTGCGGTGGAGATGAAGCTATCAGACATTCTATAGAAGGTGCAGAAGATAACTTTGATTTAGGATATGAAGATGCTAAAGTGTTAAAAGAAGATGATGTTGCAGTTGTAATCTCTGCAAGCGGAAATCCTAAATATCTTATGGGCGTTTTAAAACGTGCAGAAGAAGTTAATTGTAAAACAATCGGGGTTACCTGTAACCCGAATGGAAGAATTGCAGAAGAAGCAGGACTTGTAATTTGCCCTGAAGTAGGCCCTGAAGTTATTGCAGGCTCATCAAGACTAAAAGCCGGCACTGCTCAAAAAATGATTTTGAACATGCTTTCAACAGGTGCTATGATTAAAATAGGCAAAACTTATGAAAACTTTATGATTGATTTACAGCCGGTAAATGAAAAGCTTAAAGACCGCGCAATAAGAATTGTTGCCCAAATTGCAGACGTTACTCACAGCGAAGCTCTACAGGCTTTACTAAAATGCAGTTGGGAAATTAAAACAGCAATAGTTACGTTAAAATTAAAATTAAGCGTTGAAGAGGCACGAGAAGAATTAAAGAAACATCGCGGTGTTTTAAGAAAACTTCTACATATAACACAAACAGCAGTATAGTCATAGATTTTGGAAGAGGAGTAGAACAGATGAAATTAACAGTATTAGGTGCAGGATGTTGGGGCTTAACCCTTGCTTGGCTATTAACAGACAACTTTGATAAAGTCGTTGTATGGGGACGCGCTCAAGATTTATCCGATGATTTAATGAAAAACAAACACTGTTCAAAACCTCTTGAAGTTCAGCTAAAAGACAAAGTTGAAATAACATCAGATATGGCTGGTGCAATAAAAGATGCTGATATAATTCTATCGGTTGTTGCGACATCCGGAACGCGTGATGTTTGTGAAAAGCTTAAACAAGCAGGGATTAAGCCGAAACAAATTCTTGTTAATGCATCAAAAGGTATAGAATTGCCGTCACTTATGCGTATGAGCGAAGTAATAAAAGATGTTTTACCTGCCCAAAAACTTGCGATACTTTCAGGCCCGACTCTGGCAAAAGAGGTTCTTATGGGACTTCCGACAGCCGCATCTGTAGCTTCTGATGATATGAATATTGCAGAATTTGTTCAAAATGCTTGCAATGTACCAAGCAAATTCAGACTTTACACAAATAATGACGTTATAGGTGTTGAACTTGGCGGAAGTTTGAAAAACGTAATAGCAATCGCATCAGGTTTTGCGCACACTATGGGGCTTGGAGATAACTGTTCAGGCGCTCTATTAACCCGCGGAATGGCTGAAATTGTTAGAGTAAGTATTAAACTTGGAGCAAATCCGTCAACATTATACGGGCTTTCAGGCATGGGGGATTTGATTGCAACCTGCTCTAGCCCTATGTCAAGAAATTATACTGTAGGTTCAATGCTTGCTAAAGGTAAAAAAATTAATGATATTCTCGCAGAACTCGGCTCTGTTGCAGAAGGGGTTAAAACTTCAAAAGCAATCTGTGAACTTGCGAAAAAATTTGATATCGAAGTCCCAGTATCAAGTGCAATTTATGAAGCTGTTTACACAGATATTACCCCGCAAGCTCTGCTTGAAAAATTAATGAACAGAAAATTGAAAGAAGAAGAAAGATATATATAATGAAATTTGCTGTAAAATATATAAAAAACACATTCTACCCGCTGGATGTACCGGAAACTATTCACCTTGAAGACGGTCAAATGGTTTTGGTTAGAACTGAAAAGGGCGAAGAAGCTCTAAAAGCTTTTGTAGTTAATCCGGAAGTCTCAAAAAGTTGGGAAGAAGCCCAAAATAAACCGGAACCCCTGCATGTAATAAGAACACTGTCTCAACGTGACCTGCAAACAATTGATGATATAAAAAAAGAAGAAGTTCAATCATTTTTCAAATGCAAGGCTCTTGTTGAGCAGCATAATTTAAAAATGAATCTTGTTCAATGCAGAATAACATTTGACAGAAGAAAAATAACATTTTACTATACAGCTCCTGAAAGAGTTGACTTTCGCGCATTACTAAAAGATTTAACTCAAGTATTCACACGCGTAAGAATTGACCTAAGGCATATAGGAGTGCGTGATGAAACTTCATTATTGGATGGAGTTGGAGTTTGCGGACGACCATTTTGCTGTTCCAGTTTTTTGAGGAAGTTTGCAACAATCAACGTAAAACTTGCAAAAGATCAAGGAATGCCTATTGCGCCAGGGAAAATTTCAGGCACCTGCGGAAGGCTACTATGCTGCCTGACTTATGAATATTCTAACTACATTGATGCAGCAAAAGGCATGCCGCCTATAGGCTCATCAGTAATGACTCCTGATGGTTTAGGAAAAGTATGCTATCTACAATTCCTTAATGGTACTGTCGCTGTCAAAATGGAAGATGGTAAGGTAAGAGAATTCGCAAAAAGCGATATCGAAATGGTTGATGCTGATGTTAATGTAGAAATCGACATCCCTGTAATTGCAACATACACAGATGACAATGACAATATTGACATCAAACAATTAGAAGATGACAAAAATAGTTCAACCGGAAACGTTTAAGAATTAAATCTTATTTATTACCTGTTAATATTTTCAGGATTTCCATCGGAGACTTTTTGACATAAGCATAATACAACTCACCATTTGTTAAGTGGATATCATATTTATAATAGAACTTATGCTTTTCATCAGTCTTTGCTTCTTCAACGCTTGCAACAAGTTCACTATCTGTTACAGAACGTAAATCAGACATAGAAATTGTTTTTTTGTCAAGAACTTTCATTAAACTGTCATAATTATTCAAACGACTCATAAACTCATTATAACATTTTTTTTATAAAATTCAAGTATTCTTTATTACTTTATTTTTTTAAAGAATTCATCAGAAATTAATTGAGAATACTTATTTTTTTCATTAGCTGAAATAAGTAAACGCGGTTCGCCATCTTTTGTTTGAGCGACAGCAACAATACCGCCGACATCACCTATAGGAAGTTTTTTTATGCGCGCCTCAAATCTTACATAAGGAATTTCCTTTCCGTAAGATGACATAGTTCCATGCTTTGTAACATGTAAATCATCAACCGATAAAGCCTGATATTTAACTTTACTTATAGTCTTTTTCAGTTTTTCTTCAACATCTTTAGATTTTATATCATCAGCAGTGAGTAAGTCTTTTTTATTAGAATCAACTACAAACATTTTCTGCCCAGAAGCCTTATGTTCCGCAACAACAGCGTTATAGCCGAGAATTCCTGCAGCTTTTTCAAGTTCAAATTCTTCGCTTATATTAGAAAAATCACCAACTTTTTTGGCTCTTTCAAGAATTTCATCTTGTGGAGGATTGAAAAAATTGTTTACAAAACTTCCAACAAGTTCCCGCCCGCCAAGTGACATAAAACCAACTACAGCAAGCACAATAACAATAGCTCTCAAAATATTTTTCAAACAACCCATGTTGAAATCCTTATTATGTTATACTATTATTATAACTATGAAAAAACAAGAAATCAATCTGATAAACACAGCGGATATCAAAGTAGAAGAACTTACACCTGCAATGCAGGAGTATATAAAAATTAAACATCAGCACCCTGATAAAATTCTTTTATACAGGCTTGGCGATTTTTACGAAACCTTTTTTGAAGACGCGGTTATTATGTCTAAAGAGCTGGAATTGACATTAACCGGCCGCGAACAGGGTAAATTTGGAAGAATACCGCTTGCAGGAATACCTGTAAAAGCTGTTAATAATTATCTAGAAAAACTTGTGGCAAAAAATTATAAAGTTATCATTTGTGATCAGCTTGAAGACCCTAAACAAGCTAAAGGTTTAGTAAAAAGAGGGGTTACAAGAATTATAACCTCCGGCACGCTTACAGAAAGTGATTTTTTACAACAGAATTCAAACAACTATATTTGTGCACTTTTTAAAGATATTAAAAGTGACATATATGGATTTTCTTATGCAGATATTTCTACAGGAGAATTCAAAGTAACTCAAGCTCCACTGAATTTGATACTAGCAGAATTAACAAGAATAAATCCTGCAGAGGTTATTGGGCCAGCAATACGTGGAGAAATAAAACCTTTTCAGATAGTGCCGGAAGAAAAACTTGATTTGCCTGAACAAATTACAAGAAATTACAACTGCTCAAAAATACCGGAATCTGTATTCGATGAAAATTTCGCAGAAAATAATCTTAAAGCAGTATTTAATGCACAAAGTCTTGAGGCTTTTGGGTATCAACGATATAAATTGGGTTTCAGAGCAGCAGGAGCGCTTCTTGCGTATGTTTGGGAAACCTTAAAAGAAAATGTTCCAAAATTTGAACGAATTGAGCCATACGAACTTTCTGAATTCATGATTATTGATGGAAGTACAAGAAAAAATCTTGAACTAACAGAAACTCTCAGAGAAAAAGGCCGATTTGGTTCACTAATCTGGTCTATTGACAAAACAAAAACCAATATGGGTGCAAGATTATTAAAAAATTGGATCTGCCAGCCTTTGAAACGCGTTCAAGACATTATGTCAAGACAAAATGCGATATCTGAAATTGTAGAAAAAAGTGAAATTCGTAATGAGATTTCAAATATATTAGAAAAAATTTACGATATCCAAAGACTATCTACAAGGCTCTCAAATGCATCAGCTAATCCTAAAGATTTTCTGAGCCTTAAAGCATCGTTATGTATGCTTCCTGAATTATTGTCTGTAACAGCCAAACTTAACCATAACCCTCTCGAATCAATTTTGCAATATCAAGATGATATGGAAAATTTTGCGCAGCTAATAGACAGAACAATTGCTGACGATGCACCAATGATAATAAAAGAAGGCGGTATAATAAAAGAGGGTGTATCTGGCGAACTTGATTACTTTAGAGAGCTTCTCACAGGCGGAGAAACCTGGATTAGGCAATTTGAAGAACAGGAAAGAGAAAGAACTGGTATTAAAACTCTTAAAGTCGGTTATAATAAAGTATTTGGTTATTTTATTGAAATCTCAAATTCTTATAAAAACCAAGTTCCAAACACATACATAAGAAAACAAACACTTACAACAGGAGAAAGATATATTACAGAAGAACTCAAAAAACATGAAGATGATGTTCTTTCTGCACGGTTTAAATCAACCGAATTAGAATATAAATTGTTCACTGATTTTAGAGAATATTCAAAAGAATTTGTAAGTAAAATAAGAGAAATAGCAGACTGCATAGCAAAATTAGATGTATATACAGGTCTTGCACAGGCTGCTATAGAAAATAATTACTGCAAACCAATTATTGACGAAAGCGGAGATTTCATTGTCAAAAACGGACGTCATCCAGTTTTGGAAAAAATACTTCCGCTTGGAGAGTATGTTGCAAACGATATTGAATTAAAATGCAATTCAACAGATACAACGCAATTTATGATTTTGACCGGCCCTAATATGGCAGGGAAATCAACATATATGCGTCAAAATGCATTAATAGCTCTTCTTGCACAAATAGGTTCATGGGTTCCTGCGGACTTTGCAAAAATAGGAGTTATAGATAAAATCTTCACCCGTGTAGGCGCAAGTGATGATTTGACACTCGGACAATCAACATTTATGGTTGAAATGATTGAAACTGCATATATTCTTAACGCTGCAACAGATAGAAGTCTTATTCTCTTAGATGAAATCGGACGCGGTACAAGTACATACGATGGTGTGGCAATAGCCTGGTCTGTTGCAGAATATATAGCAACAAAAATTAAAGCAAGATGTATTTTTGCGACTCACTACCACGAACTTAACGTTATGACAAACACATATCCGCAAATAAAGAATTACAGAATTACTGTAAGCGAAGAAAATGGCGAAATTGAATTTTTGCGAAAAATTGTACAAGGCGGAGCAAGCAAAAGTTACGGAATTCAGGTTGCAAAAATGGCCGGTTTGCCAAATGCTGTCATTAAGCGTTCAGAAGATTTAATGGTAAAAATGCAAAGAGATTTTTCAAACAATCTTGCAACACGTAAAAGAACAACAAATGTTCCAACAATTGATGTTCCACAGTTAAATTTGTTTAATTAGAAAAGGAGGCTAAATATGTTGAATAGAGAAGATTTACGCCAATGCCCCCCCCCCCGTAAGGGTTTAGTTGAGCGCTTTAGAAATGGTTTCTACCGCTGCTTCGGGGTAAATGTTCAGGGTGCTACGCACGTAGATATCTGCACCAATGTTCGAGAGACTTTTGATAAATTACAAGAGGGTGCTACGCACGTAGATATCTGCACCAATGTTCGAGGGACTTTTGATAAATTACAAGAGGATGCTACGCACGTAGGTAACTGCACTTATATTCGAGGGACTTTTGATAAATTACAAGAGGGTGCTACGCACGTAGAGACCTGTACCAATGTTCGAAAGACTTTTGATAGATTGAAAAATGGAAATGCATACTTACCCCCTCGCCCTCTGGGAGAGGGTGCACGTAGTGCGGGTGAAGGAATATGCGAATATAATCACTTTTACAAATATTTAAAACTATTTACTAATTTTAGAGATTTTTTAAACGAAAAATTTTTATTATCTTTGTACTTCCCCTCATCCGTCTTGCAGACACCTTATCACATAGGGAGAAGGGATAAGAAAATTAAACCAACTACCAACAAATTACAAAAATTAAGGTATGCTTTCACACTGGCAGAAGTTTTAATTACTCTCGGAGTTATCGGAATTGTAGCCGCGCTAACTCTCCCAACACTTATCTCTAATCACAAAAAACTTGTCACAGAAACAAGACTTAAATCAGCATATTCTATATTATACGAAGCAGTTAAACTCTCTGAAACACAAAATGATGAAATAAAATACTGGTCATTACCTAAGAATACGACAACTGAATGTGAAAATTTCGCGAAAAAATATCTTCTTCCATACATGAAATATACAGAAACAGGGATCGAAAATGGAGGAATTCTACCCGACTACCCTTCTGAAAAACTATTTTATATAAAGCTTGTTAATGGCACAATTTTTTATGTACATAGCGGTGAGGGACTAGATATTTATGTTGATATAAATGGTAAACAACAGCCTAATCTTGCAGGATACGACAGATTTGCATTTTTAATTAATATCAAGGAAAGTCCCGCTTATAGTAAAGGAGTAAGTCCGATAGGCCGTCAACATGCTTTATCAGCAGGAAGAAATTCTATACTATCAGCATGCGGAAACAATGAGCCATGGCTGTGTTCAGCCCTTATAGAACATGACGGATGGAAAATTAAAAGTGATTATCCATATAGAATTTAGATAGTGAAGAAATCCCAGATTTTTTCTTTTAGAACAACTTTTTCGGCGTTATCTAAAAATTCTAAAATTTCCGGATCATCAATATTGTATGTATCAAATTCTTCAGGATTTTTTGCAGATTTTTTTTCTAAATCTTCTTGCATACAAAAGACCTCATTATTGAACAGCTACATTACTACATTAATAATGATTTTTTGAAAAAAGTCAAGTCAATTTGTGATAATGTTCGTTATAAAAGTAGCCAAAACAGTCATTCAAGATTGCTCTACGTGCAGCTTTGGCAAAATCTATCAGGAATTTTGAATTGTGAATTGATAACAAAGTTGCAGCAGTACTTTCGCCGCATCTCCACAAATGCCTGATATAAGCACGCGAATGATTTTTGCACGCATAACAATTACAACCTTCAACAAGAGGTAAAGCATCATCATAAAATGCTTTATTTTTAATATTCTTCTTGCCCTCCCAGGTAAAAAACGAACCGTGTCGGGCATTCCGTGTCGGAAGCACACAATCAAACATATCCACACCACGTTTAATACCGTCTAATAAATCCTCAGGAGTTCCAACCCCCATTAGATAACGCGGTTTATATTTAGGAAGCAAAGGGGCTGTTAATTCTACAAAATGATTCATTATGTCTTTAGTTTCACCAACACTCAAACCACCGATAGCATATCCTACAGCGTCGTATGAAGAAATTACAGAAGCACTTTCTTTTCTTAAATCATCATAAAAAGCACCCTGAACAATTGGAAATAAAGCTTGACGCGGATTAGTTTTAGCCTTAAAACATCTTTCAAGCCAGCGATGAGTACGTTCCATTGCTTTTTTGGCAGTTTCGTAATCACATGGAAACGGCGCACACTGATCAAACGCCATAATTATATCAGCACCGATATCCTGTTGAATTTCCATGGAAACTTCGGGATTAATAAAGTGTTTTTTACCATCTTTAGGGTCACGAAATTCCACCCCGTCTTCTGTGATTTTATTCAGATGCGAAAGCGAAAATACCTGAAAACCACCGGAATCAGTAAGAACCGGTTTATGCCAGTTCATCCAGCCATGAATCCCTCCGAATTGTTTAATAAGTTTTGTTCCGGCTCTTAAATATAAATGATAAGAATTTGCAAGGATTATTTGCGCACCGGTATCTTCAATCTGGTCACAGGTAAGCGTTTTTACAGCAGAATTTGTTCCAACAGGCATAAATATCGGAGTTTCTATAACACCGTGCGGTGTTGTTAAAAGCCCTGCTCTTGCACCTGTCTGCTTACATTCATGAACAAGTTTATAATCAAAATACCCGTGCGCATTATCCTGCATAATTATTCTTCAAATCCTTCTGTTACCAATTCAAGCATATTTTTGTAATCAGCACACAATTCTTCAGGCTTAAAGTAAATATTAATTTCTCTTTCAGCACTTTCAATACTATCTGAACCGTGAACTGTATTGTATTCTTTAAGCTGCGCATAATCTGCTCTTATAGAACCGACATCAGCTTCACAAGGGTCAGTAACACCAAGCACGTGACGAATTCCTTGAACAGCCTTGTATCCTTGAAATACCATTGCAACAATTGGACCGCTTGTAATATATTTTACAAGACTGGGATAAAAAGGTTTATTAATATGTTCTTCATAATGTTTTGCGGCAATTTCTTCTGTTACCTGTAACATTTTCAAGCCAATTAGTTTGTAACCTTTTTTTTCAAATCGTGCAATAATTTCGCCAACCAAACCTCTTTTCACGCCGTCAGGTTTGATAGCAACAAATGTTCTCTCTTCTGTATGCATGTTTAATTTCCTCCATTCAAGCCTATATTATCATAAACAGAAGTTTTTAGCCAGTTTTTATGAATTCTTTGCATTTAATTCTAATTTTCGAATTTTCTTTCTCAAAATTACTGACATAATAGAGCACAGAATAATCGCAGAAATTATAAGTCCGTCCCAGAAACCCTTTAACATAAAGTTTTTATGCAAAGCTAAATGATAACCCAGCGGTAAGTAAATTAACCAGTAAGCAACAAAATTCGCAATCAAAACAATTGTTGTTTGTTTAATCCCCTTGAACACTCCGCTGAGTGATACTTGTAATCCATCAAACACCTGAAACATAGATAATATATAAATAATTGGAATACAAATTTTTACAAGAGCTGCATCTTTTGTAAATAATCGGACTAAAAATTCAGGGAAAGTTGCAAAAATCATAGAACTTAATGACATATAACCAACAGCCATAACAATTCCAACAAAAGCATATTTTTTCAAATCTTTTATATTACCGGCGCCGTTTGCAAATCCAACCTTAACAGCAATTGCATTTGATATTGCTAAAGGAACCATAAATGAAACAGTTGTAAGCGTACAAACAAGGTTTTGTGCAGCTGCATAAATTCCTGCAACTCTGCCCATAATTATTGCAATACTGTTGAATGCAACGAATTCAATCATTACGGCAAGAGAAATAGGCAGACCTACTTTCATAATATTTTTATAATAATTTTTATCATGAAAATCACGAGTATTCATCTTTATAAGGCAATAAAAGAGCAAAGCTAAACCCATAACCCATCGTACAATCAAACTTGCAATAGCAAGCCCAACCGCACCCATTGAAGGTATAGGGCCAAAACCGAATACAAAAAGCGTATTTAGCAATAAATTTAAAAATACACAAAAAACAGTTACCAGATTAGGAAAAAGCACTATTTCAAAAGCCTGCAAATATTCCTTCAAAGCCGCGTTCAAATACATACCGACAGTTGCAAAAGCTGAAATAAACATATATTCCTTTATCATCGGAACTAATTTGGCTTCAAAATGCAAATAATCAATTAAAGGAATTGATGCAAATACAGCAACAGACGTAATTAACGCCATAAAAACAGCAAATCTGATTGTCGGATAAAAATATCTTTTAGCCGGCTGCTTAGCGCCTCTCTTATTGGAAAGAATAGGCGAAATACTTCCCAAAAGCCCTATTCCGAAAATAAATATAACATTAATAATAGCAGTTGCAATTGAAATTGCGGCAAGCGTATCAGTTGAATGCCTTCCAGCAACAAGCACATCACCGGCTCCGATTAGTATGAAACCAAGGTTTCCCATAATAATCGGCAGGGCAATGTTTAACAGTTCTTTTGCGTAATACTTAAATTGATTACTCATACGAAAAGAATTATATCACAAACAAAAAGCAAACTTGACAAAATAAAAAAAATAATAAATAATAAACATGTACACACTAACAAGGAGGCTAAATATGTTGAATAGAGAAGGTTTGCGCCTATGCCCCCCCCCCGTAAGGGCGTAGTTGAGCGCTTTATAAATGGTTTCTGCCGTTGCTTCGGGGTAAATGTTCTGGGTGCTGCACATGTAGAGACCTGTAACAACGTTCGAGAGACTTTTGGTAAATTTAAACAAACTACCCACAAATTGCAGAGATTAAAGTGCGCTTTCACACTCGCAGAAGTTTTAATTACTCTCGGAGTTATCGGAATTGTAGCCGCATTAACTCTCCCAACACTTGTCGCGAACTATAGAAACAAAGTACTTTTGAATCAGGCAAAAAATTCCTACTCTAAACTAGCAAATGCGCTTACAATGGTTAGAGTTCACAATGGATATGACAATTTCGAAGATTTTTTACATAAAGATTTAACTAACGACCAAATGCTTGAAATTATTGTTAAAGAACTTAAAACTATAAAAGTTTGTAAACAAGGAAAGAGCGGCTGTACTAATGTAATAAGAAAGGCACACAAAAAAACATATAATAATGGAGAAACTTCTGGGAATGATTATAAATGGGGAGCCAGTGCAATTTTGGCTGATGGGAGTTTTATAGTTGTCGACAATTTCACTAATCAAAGACAATCAGGATGTCATTGGGTGAACAGCTATCCCAAAAGAGATGAAGCCGGAAATATTGTCAAAGACGAAAACGGAAATGAAATCATTATAGACAGGCCTGACAACAGATGCGGACATATAATTGTAGATGTCAACGGAGATAAAGGCCCTAATCAAGGCGGAGCAGACACTTTTGATTTGGGAATTTATCCAGGAAATGTTTTACCAAACTATGAAACATTTTTATATAATGATCAATTAAACTATGAAAACTATGAAATCGGTGAAAAATATGAGTAAAATCATGCTTGATAATCTAAAATCTTTCCCTGATTTTCATTTTTCAAAGCCTGAGCCTGCATTTTAATACTCTGCGCTTGCGCTGCAACCCTATAATCTTGATCAGAAGGATCTGAAGGTGCCATTGCTGAATTAATTACAGTATTGGCATCTTTTATAGTTTTATCGGGATTATTCGGATTTAATGACGGCATTTTTATATCAACATGCCCTGCAAAAGGAATTCCATCTGCATTTCTCTCTATTACAATAGAGCCAGCAAGAGCACCGCCTGCTGCCTTATGCGCTGCCTCATGTGCATAAATCTCATTATAATTCTTATTAATCAAAGCCTGTTTTTGAGCTTTTTGCTGTTCCTTTTGTTTTTCAATAGGATTTGTAAAATTATAGAAAAGATTTATTCCTGCCATACACAAAACCTCACACACATATTACCTGCTACAATTATAGCATATTTATTAAATATTTGCAACCAATAAAAAGACCGACGTAATATCGGTCTTTTTTGTTATTATTAATTTTATTTATCTTTACCTTTGCGCTTGTAATAGTCTTCAATAAATCCTGTATTGAAGTTTCCGCTCATAAACACAGGATCTTCAATAATATCCTGATGGAAGGGAATTGTTGTCTCAATCCCTGTAATAACGTATTCTTTCAAAGCGCGGTACATTCTTCTTCTTGCCTCATTACGAGTTCTTCCCCAGCAAATAAGCTTACCTATCATAGAATCGTAATAAGGCGGAATTGAATAATCCTGATAAGCATGAGAATCCACTCTTACTCCAAAGCCGCCGGGAGTTACATATCCTGTAATAGTACCAGGATTTGGCATAAAATCTTTTTCAGGATTTTCTGCGTTAATACGGCATTCTATAGCATGTCCTCTAAGAACGATATCATCTTGCGTAAAATCAAGTTTTTCACCAGCTGCAACCATAATTTGTTCTCTAACCAAATCTACATTAGAAATCATTTCTGTTACACAGTGTTCAACCTGAATTCTGGTATTCATTTCCATAAAATACCAGCTTCCGTCATGGTCAAGAAGGAATTCACAAGTACCTGCACCTTCATAATTAATAGCTTTTGCCGCGCGAACAGCAGCCGCACCCATTTCTTTTCTTGTAGCTTCATCAATTGCAGGAGAAGGCGCTTCTTCTATTAACTTCTGGTGACGTCTTTGGATAGAACAATCTCTTTCACCTAAGTGAACAACATTACCGTACTGGTCGCCAAGAATTTGAACTTCAATATGTCTTGGATTTTCAAGATATTTTTCACAATAAACATCCGGATTACCGAAGAAATTTTGAGCTTCCGACTGACAAAGCTGCATATTAGTTTCAACATCATCGTCATTGCGGCAAATTCTCATTCCTTTACCGCCGCCACCGGCAGTTGCTTTAAGAATTACCGGATATTTTACTTTAGCAGCAAATGCTTTAACTTCTTCAGCAGTTTTAACAATTCCAGTCCCCGGTGTAACAGGAACATTATTGTCAATCATAGTTTTTCTTGCAGTTGCTTTATCGCCCATTTTTCGCATAGCTTGAGCGCTTGGACCGATAAATTTTATTCCGTGCTGCTCGCAAATTTCTGCGAAATCGGCTCTTTCAGACATAAATCCATACCCCGGATGAATTGCATCAGCGCCTGACACAAGCGCAGCAGAAATAATTGCCGGAATACTCAAATAACTCTGAGAACTTTGAGCCGGCCCAATACAGTAGGCTTCTGTGGCCAATCTTACGTGTAAAGAATTCGCATCAGCCTGAGAATAAATAGCAACTGTCGGAATACCGATTTCTCTGCAAGCTCTTATAATTCTTACCGCAATTTCACCGCGGTTTGCAATTAAAACTTTTTTAAACATCTTCCCTAATATACGGCATAAAAGTTAGCCGCCCTTTCTCACAAAAATCAGGCGGCAGAACCGCCTGAACTATTTCAAAACTATTCTTCAATATACATAAGAACCTGACCGAATTCGACAGGCTGTCCATCTTTTACACAAATTTCAAGAATTTTGCCATCAAATTCTGATTCAATTTCGTTCATAAGCTTCATAGCTTCTACAATACAAACTACATCACCTTTTTTAACAGATTTTCCAACTTGAACAAAAGCATCAGCATCAGGAGATGGAGATGAATAGAAAGTACCTACCATCGGAGAAGTAATTGCTTTTCCTTTTTTAGCTTCTGCTTGTTGAGAAGGTTGTGCTGCAGGTGCCGGAGCTGAAGACTGAACAACAGGAGCCGCAACCGGTGCTACAGGAGCTGCAGTAACAACAGGCAGATCTTTTCTCAAAGTAATAGCTTGTTCGCCATCTTCCAGAGATATTTCTGTCAAAGAAGTATCTGCTAAAACTTTAGCCAATTTTTCAATATATTCAACATCAAATTTCATATTTTATAGTCCTTCCATAAAAAAAATACCTGACAGCATTATTAAGCACGGTCAAGATATTCATTAGTTCTTGTATCTACTCTGATTAAGTCGCCGTTAGAGATAAAGAACGGAACGTTAACAACAGCGCCTGTTTCAAGAGTTGCAGGTTTAGTTCCGCCTTGAGCAGTGTTACCTTTTTCTGAAGGCGGTGTATCAACAACTTCAAGAACAACGTGAGCTGGAATATCAACACCTATAATACGTGAACCATGCATTAAAACTTGAACAATCATATTTTCTTTTAAGTATTTCAATCCATCGCCAATTTGATCTTCTGTTAATTGAAGTTGTTCATAGGTTTCGTTATCCATCATAACATAATCAGCGCCTTCTTTATATAAATATTGCATTTCGCGTCTATCAAGCATAGCCTTTGCGACTTTTTCACCAGCGCGGAAAGTTTTTTCTACAACTTGTCCTGTTTCAACGTTTTTAAGTTTAGATCTTACAAACGCTGCACCTTTTCCTGGTTTAACGTGTAAAAATTCAACAACCGACCATAATCCGTTGTCTAATTCAAGCGTCAAGCCTGTTTTCAAATCGTTTACTGAAATCATATTTTTCCCCTTTTAGTAATATTATATCTAGTATAGAATTAATAATATCATAAACACAGCAATTTTTCAAAACAAGTTTACAAATTGAGTAGAAATGTAAAAATTTATTATATTGATAGCAAAAAAAAATTTGTTTCGATATTATAAGAAACATTAATAAAATATTTAAGAAAGAGGTTTTCATGTCAATAAACGCACTATATCCAATACAATTTGCAACACCTGCAGTAGCGCCGAATGGCCAAATGTACACAAAAACAAATGCCGGTAAAATTATTGGCGGAACAGTTGGAGCAGCAGTTGGATTAAGTTCAAATCCTTATTCAGGGCCGGTTCCAACAGCAATTGACTCTGTTGTAATGGCTGCAATTGGGACTGGAATAGGATCAGCTGTAGATTACCTGATAAATAAACAACGAGAACAAATTGCAAATAGTGTCAGCCTTAACCCGCCAACACCAACCCTTATGGTTAATGCATAATAAAATAATATTAATTTATCAGACATTAGAATACAAATGAGTAAATCTGTGTCCAGTAAGTCATTTTTTATGCTAAAATAATTGTAATGAATCAAGGACAAATCTACAAAATTCATTCTGATTTTTATTACGTCGATGACGGCGTAAATACCTATGAATGCAAGATTAGAGAAATATTAAAAAAACAAAAAGAAAAAATTTTTGTCGGGGATTTTGTCGAATTTGACAGCGGCGTAATTTACAAAATTCTTGAAAGAAAAAATTTTATCAAACGACCCAGTGTTGCAAACGTTGATCAAATTGTCATTGTTTCAGCCTTAAAACAGCCTGATTTGGATTTTCACCAGCTTAACAGGTATATTTCCCTTGCAAAATATTACAAAATTCCGACAAAATTATGCTTCAACAAAAGCGACCTTAAATGGGATAAGCATCTTAAAGAAGAAATAAGCAAAATATATAAACCTCTTGGATTAGATATAGTCATAACTTCTGCGGCAGAACATTCCGGAATAAAAGCTTTTGAGAAACTGCTTGAAGGGAAAATATCAGTTTTGTGCGGGAATTCAGGGGTCGGAAAATCAAGTCTTATAAACGCAATTAACCCATCTATGAACTTAAAAACAAAAAACGTCAGCGAAAAAACTCAACGCGGCACGCACACAACAAGACATTCTGAAATTATAAAAATTAACAAAAATTCAAAAATTGTTGATACTCCAGGGTTTAGTAACGTTAAATTCGATTTTTTACTTCCGGCTGATGTTGACTTACTGTTCGATGATATTGCGAAATTCAGAGATGAATGCAAATATTCTGACTGTCTTCACATAAACGAAGACGGCTGCAATGTATTAAAAAATATCGAAAAAATTCCGGCTTCCCGTTATGAGAGTTATCTTGCTTTTATTGACGAGGCCAAAGAATACAAAGAAAAAATTAAATACGAAGGTAAAAAACTTGAACATTCTAAAAAATTCATTAACAACAAAACTGTTGCAAAAATAAGTGAAAAAAAACGCCAAACTTCACGCAATAACCTTAAGCAACAAATTTACAAAGGAATTGACGAAACAGATAATGAAGAATATTAAATATATTTACGGGGGTTAAACTATGCAAATGAGTGATTACATCGAAACCATTAACAAAAAATTAGATGAATACATACAAATACAATATCCTGAAGATATTTTCAAAGCGATGAAATATACAGTTCTGCTTCCAGGCAAGCGTCTGCGTCCTGTAATGTGCCTTGAAACCTGCAGAATGCTCGGCGGAAACATTGAAGATGCAATTCCAACAGCCTGCGCAATAGAAATGCTGCATGCTCAAACTCTTATCCACGATGACCTGCCTTGTATGGATAATGACGATTACAGACGCGGCAAACCAACAAACCATAAAGTTTTTGGAGAAGCCAATGCTGTTCTTGCAGGTGATGCCCTGCTGACATTCGCCCCGCAGATAATTGTAAAAAATGCGTCAAATAATATTACACCGGAAAAATTAATTCGAATTCTTTGTGAATATTTTCACGCAGCAGGCGCATACGGCGTTATTGCAGGACAGGTAGTTGATATTGAAAGCGAAAACAAAACCCCTGAAAATCCAGAAAAAACTCTGGAATATATTCACACACACAAAACTGCAGATTTGTTTAAGCTTTCACTCAGAACAGGTGCAATTATTGCAGATGCAACAGATGAGCAGTTGGAAGAACTTACACAGTTCGGACAAAATCTTGGAGTTGCATTCCAAATAGCCGACGATATATTGGATGAAACATCAACCTTTGAACAAATGGGAAAAACAATCGGGAAAGACAAAATTTCAGGTAAACTCACATACGTAAGCCTTTATGGTATTGAAAAATCTAAAGAAGAATTAAACAATCTTCTTGATAAATGCGAATGTATTTTAGCCAAACACAACCTTAAATCAGAAGTTTTTGACAAAATAATAAATAAGATAAGGCTTAAATAACAAGCCAAACTTCATGTATTGTAATCACTTGCTATATTTTATGTAGTATGTATAATTGAAACTACGGGATAAATATTATTAAAGAGAGTAGGAATTAGATGATAGCAACACATTTGGCAAAAATCGCAAATACCGGATATGAAGCTATAACAAGCGGGATTATGGCTGCATTTTTGGCGCAGTTATTGAAGTTTATAATTTTCACAATAAAATCAAAAAAAGTAAATTTTAAAATATTCACAACCACAGGCGGCATGCCAAGTTCACATTCAGCGGGAGTAATGGGGCTTTCTACATCTGTCGGTTTAATAAGCGGATTTGATTCAATTGTTTTTTCAATAGCATTCGGATACGCACTTATAACAATGTATGATGCGGCAGGTCTACGCCGTGCAGCAGGTAAAACAGCAGCTTGCTTAAACAGAATGATGGATGATTTTTATAAACATGACGTGAAAGCTATGGGAGGAAAATTAAAAGAGCTTTTGGGACATACTCCGCTAGAAGTTATAGCAGGTGCCATCTTCGGAATAGTTTTTGCGTATTTTTATCATTTTTATATTTTGTAAAATGAAAATAAAATCAGGTTGGGGATATGGAAAAAGAACAAGTATTAAATAAAGCTTTTAAAATTTCAATAATTTTAATATTAACTATTGGCGTACTTTTAAGATTAAAATATTTTTTAGACTTTAGATGGCTCTGGGGTGATGAAATTAGATTATTAGAAAATATCTATTGTAGAGATATATTTTCAGCAGCTTTCGGGCAATTGACACGTGAGCAATCTGCTCCACCATTATTTCTTCTGTTTTCAAAACTGATTATGGAAATATTTAGGCTATTTACGCCCCATTTTCTGTTAAGTTTAAGAATAATACCTTTTATTGCGTCAATTATATCAGTATTTGGTTTTTATATATTATCTACAAAATATTTAAAAAATAAAATAAATATCATTACTGCAAATATTTTATTTTGTTTCAATATGCATTTAATATTTTTTGGTCAAATCTTCAAACAATATAGTAGTGATGTTTGTTTATTTATTTTAATCCTTTTATCATTTTTCTATATTGATTTTGAAAAATTATCAAAAAAAGCAGCAATCGGCTTGGGTCTTGCTTATGCAATATGCCCATGGTTTTCATTCACAAGCATATTTGTAATTCCAGGAGTGATAGCTGCTACAATCTCAAAATACTTCAACAAAGAACAATTACAAAACAAAGATTTCATAAAAAAGACATTAGGACTTATTGTACCATTTATAGTAAGTTTTATCATTTTATATGTACACCAAAAATATGCTGTTGCAGCAGATAAATTCTTTATTCGTTTCTGGTATAAAGGATTTATTCATGCCCATGATCCTTTATCTATTTTCCGTCTTATTTTCAATGCGGTAAAATATTATCTTTGGGAACCTGATTTGTGGGTAAAAATATCTTATAGCATAATACTAGTTGTAGGTTTATTGAAAATATTATTGAACTTGAATAAACAAAACTGCCAAATTATAATATTATCATTTATATGTATATTAATAGCCTCAGCATTATACATATACCCTTTTACTGGAAGAATTGCTCTATATTTTTACCCTGCTATTATAATTGCTTTTATAATTCCATTTGACTTCCAAATTAAATCAAAGCTAATAAATATTATTCCTATAATTTTTATGGTAATTTCCTTATTTATTACTATAAAATACCAGGAAACATTTACACATAAAATAACAAATTTTAAATTTATACTAAAGGAATATCTTCAAAGACCAGATAAAAAAAGTAATGATTATTTAGTATTTAGACGTACAACAGCTGATAATTATTATACATTCACATTATATAATTCAATATTTCACTTTGCCCCCCCCCCAACTAATACTATAGTACTTAAAGATTATAAAAAAGAGTACTTTGATAAGCTGCCAAGTGGAAATACATACTACATACTCAATACGGTTTCAAAAAAAATACATATGGATAGAACTAATAGACAAGTCAGAGAGAACTATCTTAAATATATACTATCAAATCTTCGAGAAACTAAAATATTGGATATAAAACAAGATGAGAACTATAACTACATAATCAAATTCACAAAATAAATGCTTGCCTTTTAAAATTATTTGTGTAATAATACAAATGTTGTATAAGGGCTTATAGAAATTACTTCTATATCCGAAATTATACCCTTAGGGAAGAAAGATTACTCAATAAAAAGAATGAGTGCTGCGGAATTTAATTACAAGTTTATAAAAGAAAATGCCGGTGCCGGTAGCTGGCGAAGAGGTTACGAATATCATCTTAAAGATATGGTATTTGATTCTTATCCTGAAAAAAATTTCTATATGGCTAAAGTTAAAGGGAATTTTCAGGATCATTACAATACTGATTTAATTTTCAAAAAAAATAAGGTTGAAGCCAGATGCAATTGCCCGCTAAAGGAAGAATGGTGCAAACATGCTGTTGCTGTTGCCCTAAAAGCAATTGATGAACATGCTTATGAGGATTGGCTCGAAACTAAATATGGTATAGAAACTGATTTCCCTGATGAAAATACAGAATTAACAACAGAACCGCAGGGGAATTATATTTTCCACTTTAATTCAAAAAGAAAAGCAAACTTCTTCTCAATTCTTGTCCGCTCCAGAGAAACAGGAAAAGTAGTAAGACAAATTGAACCAATATTAAGAGCCCTCATCGAAGCCCAAAAACAAGATTCTACTTTTGAACTGAATAATTCTCAAAAGGTTGAAGTTGCGATTTTTCAACAATTATTAACAATTTCACGCCAGGATAAAAAAGCAGGCTGGTATGATATTCCAATTACAAAGTTTGCTCCAATGTTTACATTGATGTCGCATGCAGATGAAGTTTTGGATGAAAAAACAAAACAACGATTAAAATTTACAGATGAAGAGTGGAAACTAAAACTTACTGTTAATACAGGTGCACAGGGTACAATTCTTCTTTCTCTTGAATGGATTAGACCGGATAAAGATGATGTTTATCCGCTTGAAGAAGTTCGATATTTTTCAAGACACCTCAAATGGGGAAGGTATAAAAATCTTATTTTCCCGACCAATATTGCAATGAATGCTTTGCCGCAAAACTTATTGAAATCATCTTTCACTGATTTGAAAGATGCTGACGGCGGGAAATTTATTTACGAAGAACTACCGAAGTTACAAGAAATTATGGATGTTGAAATTGCTGAAAATATAAGCAAATTAATGCTTGAAGAACGTCCGCCTCTCAACATCGTCACAATGGGAATAGATTATGACCAGTCATTGAAAGCGTCTTTAGAATTTGACTACGATGGAGTTATTGTTCCATATTCGAAACAAACTGCAGAAAAATCTCCATACATAACAATCAAAAAACAAGGCGAAGATTTAGTTTACTGGATAAAACGAAATATCAAACATGAGCAGGAAGCTTATGCAATGCTTCTTGCTTGTAAATTTGTTCCAATGCAGACAAACAACCTCGCTTTAGAAAAAGAAAACGCAATTGATTTTTACAATTATTACATAAAACAGGCAGGAGAAGGCTGGAAATTTGTAGAAAAAGATGATATGAATTTCTTTAAACTGCTTGATGACCCTTTTAGGTTATGTGCAAAAATTGATTTTTCAAAAGAAAGCCAAGATAGTTTTGAAATCTTTTTATACGGTCAGGTTGGAGAAGAACAAATCAGTTTCGATGAAATCTACGAAACAATCCAGAGCGGAGAAAAATACAACCGTATAAGAAGTTTAGGATTTGTAGAATATCCTGCGCAAAATATTTATTCAATGATGCGCGCATTCAATTCATTTGATGTTTACAGAAATACGGATAACAAATTTATCGTAAAAACATACCGTGCAGGTCTTATTAATGAACTTAAAAATCTCGATGTTGAACTTGTTTTGAGTAAAGATTTTGAAAACTTCTGGGAGCAAATGTCAACATTTTCAACTTCTGAAGATTTAAAATTACCTGAAGGTATTCATGCGGAATTCAGAGAATACCAGACAAAAGGTTTTGGCTGGTTATGGTTTATGTATAAATATGGACTAAATGGAATTCTTGCAGACGATATGGGGCTTGGTAAAACTCTGCAGGCGCTTGCAGTTGTCCAGAAAGCTAAAGAAGAAGACGGGCCAATGCCAACACTTGTTGTTTGCCCGACAACAGTTGTTTTCAACTGGGAATCAGAAATTCAAAAATTCGCACCGACATTGTCAACTCTTAAACTTTCAGGTGTGGAAAGAAAACAATTCTTTAAAGAAATTCCTAATTACGATGTTGTTATAACAAGCTACGCTCTTGTAAGACGCGATATTGAAAAATTAAAGGATATTAATTTCAGATATGTAATTCTTGACGAATCACAAAATATTAAAAATGCTATGTCTCAGACAGCGCAGGCAGTAAAAAAATTACAGGCTTCTCACAAACTTGCACTTTCAGGTACACCTATTGAAAACAAACTTGAAGAGTTATGGTCTGTATTTGATTTCTTAATGCCCGGTTTCTTGTTTAGCGTATCCGATTTTAACTACAGATATGTTAACCCGATTATGGAACGCCAGGACAAAACCGTTGAAAAACGTTTAAAATTACAAATTTATCCGTTTATTTTGCGCCGTATGAAGCGTGACGTTGCAAAAGATTTGCCGGATAAAGTAGAAAACATAGCATATTGTGAACTGACTGATGAACAAAGAGATTTTTATTTACAGGTTCTTGACAGCACAAAAGAAGAATTATTCAAATCAATTGAACAAAACGGACTTGAAAAGAGCAGACTTTCAATTTTCTCAGCACTTTTGAGGTTACGTCAAATCTGCTGCCACCCGAGACTTTATGATAAAGAAAATGTTAAAAATATCATGAAATCAGGCAAATTTGAAAAACTCAAAGTTATGCTTGAAGAAATTATATCAGAAGGCCACAGAATACTTTTATTCAGCCAATTTGTAGATATGCTTGATATAATTAAAGCCTGGCTTGAACGCGAGGGCATCCCATACGAATACCTGACAGGTAAAACAAAAGATCGTCAGGGAGCTGTTGAACGCTTTAATTCAACGCCTTCAATTCCGATATTCTTAATCAGTTTGAAAGCCGGCGGTACCGGATTAAACCTTACAGGCGCTGATTACGTAATCCATTATGATCCTTGGTGGAACCCTGCTGTTGAAGATCAGGCTACAGACAGAGCTTACCGTATCGGACAAACTAAAAAAGTGTTTGTTTACAGACTTATTACGAAAAATACTGTTGAAGAAAAAATTCAAAAACTTAAAACTATTAAACGTAACCTTGTTGACAGCGTAATTTCTGTTGACAGAAATATTGTAAAATCACTTACAATGGACGATATCAAGGAAATTTTTTCAGTTGATTAATTTTAATTATACGCAATACAGAATAAAAAAAGACTTATCGTTTTGATAAGTCTTTTTTGTTTTTCTACAAGCTTATAAGAAAATCGCTTATTTTTTGTTAACAGCTTCTTTGAATTTTTTACCTGCTGAAAATGCTGGAACAGTTGTTGCAGGGATTTTCAATTCTTTACCTGTTTGTGGGTTTCTACCGATTCTAGCAGCTCTTTTACGTGCTTCGAATGTTCCGAAACCTACTAATGTAACTTTTTTACCTTTTGAAACTGTTTTTTCAACTGTTTCAATGAAAGCGCCTAATACTTCAGCAGCTTCTTTTTGAGTTACACTTGCTTTTTTTGCGATTTCTTGTACTAATTCTTCTTTGTTCATTATAAAACTCCTTCTTCTAATGTACAAAAACTATTATAACCAATCTTTTTTATAACGCAAGCTTTTTTACGTTTTTTTACATATTTTTACAGAAAAAACATCTGTTTGCAGTATTATTAGACAACATAACTATACAAAAAGTAATGATTTCTTTAAAATTAAAGCCATTTAAAAAAATTTTTGGTACAATATTATTGAAGTTCTTAAACGGGAGTAAGAAAAAAGGTTAAAGTTATGAAAGAAAGAATAATTTTATTTACGTTAGTTTTCGGGCTTGGAATCTTTTTATATATTTTTCAGAGTTATTTTAATACAGTATGGGGCTTAGCGTTGTTATGTACATTTATGTTTATATACGCAATGTTTATGAACCTTTCATATAAGCTTAAAAGCAGAAAAAACCAAAAATATCCTCCTGTAATTAATGAAAATTATAAACCTTTTGTATCAGTAATGATACCTGCGCACAACGAAGAAACAGTTATTGCAAATACTGTCGAAAATATTATTAATATGGATTATGACAACTTTGAAGTCATTGTAATTGATGACAGAAGTACTGATAATACTGCCTTAGTAATTAGAGATTTAGAACAAAAATACCCTGCTAAAGTAAAAGGTCTGATAAGACCTAAAGACGCATTCCCGGGCAAATCTGCAGTTCTAAACGATGCAATGAAAATTGCGAAAGGTGAAGCATTTCTTGTATTTGATGCAGATGCAACAGTTGAGCCTGATTTTCTAAAAAAACTTATACCACATCTTGAACCAAAGGATGTAGGAGCTGTTCAGGCAAGAAAAGTCATTAGGAATAAAAATGTAAATCTTCTTACCCGCTGCCAGAATGATGAATACACACTGGATACACATTTTCAGGTTGGAAGAGACTCAGTTAAGGGTGCAGTTGAGTTAAGAGGAAACGGTGAACTTCTAAAACGTCAGGCAGTTGAAGATATCGGCGGATGGAATAATTATACAATAGTTGATGATCTTGATATGTCAACGAGATTACATATAAAAGGCTGGGACGTAAGATTTTGTCCTGATGCTATTGTTTACGAGGAAGGTATAATATATCTGTGGCCGCTGTTTAGACAAAGAAGAAGATGGCTTGAAGGTACGATTAGAAGATATTTAGAATATTCCGGAGCTGCATTACGCTCAAAAGATATGTCATTGAGAGCAAGACTCGATATGATGGCATATATTTCAGAATTCATAATGCCATTATGGCTTGTTATGGAAATTCTAATCAGAGGATTTAAAGTTCTTGCAAAAGATGCACCGACTCATACGCTTTATTCTTCAATAATTATAGGGTGTGCAATTGGTATAGCGTTTTTCCTGGCGGCAAGATATGCACTTAGAAGATATGATTTTATGCCGCGACTTGATGCAGCTTTTGAAGCTGTGGAAACTTCTATATACCTTTTGATAATATGGTTTCCGCTTGTACTTTTTATCTGTTTCAAAATTCTTTTCATGAAAAAAGATATGAATTGGGGTAAAACAGCACACGGACTTGTACTGGAAGAAGAAGCAAGTATAAAAGCTTTTATAAAAAAAGAATTACAAAAAACAAAAGAATATACTAAAGAATACACCGATAAATTAAAACAACTTGTAGCCGAAAAAGGAGAAAAATAATGACAGAAACACTTATTGATGTTAAAAGCAAAATCAGAGATGTAAAAGATTTTCCAAAAGAAGGAATAATTTTCAGAGATATAACAACTGCCCTAAAAGATCCTGAAACATTAAAAGTAATGATTGATTATTTATGTGCACAATTTAAAGATATAAAAATAGATTTTATAGCAGGCATTGAAAGCCGCGGCTTTATATTTGGCATGCCGATGGCTTATAAATTAAATGCGGGATTTGTACCGATTAGAAAACCAAACAAACTTCCTGCAGCGACATATTCACAAGAATACGAATTGGAATATGGCACAGATAAGATAGAAGTGCATAAAGACGCATTTTTTGAAGGAGCAAATGTATTGATTGTGGATGATCTTCTTGCAACAGGCGGGACAGCAGAAGCTGCTTGTAAACTTATTAAAAAGACAGGCGCAAATCTTGTTGGAATGGCTTTTTTAATTGAATTACAAGCGTTAAATGGCCGTGAAAAACTTAAAGATTGCCCTAGAATAGTTTCAATGATTCAGTACTAAAAATGAAAAACGAGCCTTTAAAAGGCTCGTTTTTTTATTTCAAAACCATGGATAATCATCCTTAATCTGCCATCCATCTTTCTGAATTAAAGCTCCGCAATAACGCCCTCCGAAATTACGTTCTGTACTACTACAAGACTCTCTATGACCATCAAGCAATGTTTCTCTGGTATGCCCTACACCATACATATTAAGGAACTTTGTATCAGTCGAAAAACTAATATAGAAAAGATCTTTCCCATTGGTATTAGGGCCTTTTTTCCCATTAATATCAATTGAAAGCATAACACAATTAAATTGCCCTGCTTCATTGGTATCCAAAGTAACACTTACAATAACAGAATCATTCATTATAAACCTATAAGTACTATTAGAGTATCCATAAATATAACCACCGGCATCATATTTATTATAGTCACATTTTCCTAACCCGCAATCCTCAACCTCATTCAAATAAGGTAACAAATAAGTCTTAGTAAAATCTTCTGCAGCTTTTTTACGGATCTCAGCACTGTCATCACTGCTTGCATCAGCAGATATATACCCTGCAAAATTCCACTCAGAAACCTCTCCATAATCTCTTTGCGCCATAACAAAAGCTTGAGAAAGTGTAGAATAAGCTTTTTTCAATCTTGTCACGGTCTCTACTTTTCTAAAATTATTGATTACACTTGGCAAAGTCATTGCAGCAACAACTCCAATAATCCCCAAAGTAACCAAAACTTCTGCTAATGTAAAGCCATTACTGGGGTTGAAAAAGGAGACTAAGCAGCCTTTGCCCCCCCCCCGTGAATAATGTTAAATAAATTCTTCATACATATTCTCCTCATTTTTCTTAAATCAACAAAATTAATATAATACAATTTTCTTAAATTTGCAAATAACCTAAAAATTTAGGACTAACAGATGTCAGCCCTAAATCAGGAATTATTTTTAACAATATTAATAATTCATTTCCCAATTGTCATTAAGAAGTTTGCCAAAACAACCATGCCATTCTGTTGGCGCACTGCTCATACAGCCTTGTTTAAAATTTTTCTCCCTGAGTTCTCTGCTTAACGGCGCTACAATACTTGAATCCCATGTCCAACCAGTATCAGTATCTTCTGATTCTTTTGTCGCAACATCATCAATAACACCATTATTATAAATATAAAAAGGGAAAAAATCTCTACCGGCAATATTAGGGCCTTGAGCTCCATTTACATCAATAATCAACTGTAATAACGGATTTGATCCGTAATAATAAATTGAAACAGAAGCTCCATTTGCAAGAGCCAAACATGGATGTGTATCAGCACAACGTTCATCTGTTATTTTTGTACCATCCAGCTTTCTATACTCAGAATTTGGGGCAAAACAAGGTTCATTATTTGAACCGCAATTTGTTACTACTTTAAATGTTGACTTAACAAAATCTATAGCCCCATTTAAAGAAGTTATACCAGCTTCTTTGAGATTAACTGCATTATGCTCAGTCTGATAATTAACGAGAGCCTGACTTGTTTCACTGTATATTTTTCTTAACTGAGTAACATAAACCTTTCTCTGATGATTTTGCATCAAAGTCGGGATTGTCATCGCCGAAACAACACCAATTATTCCCAAAGTAACCAGCACTTCTGCTAACGTAAAGCCATTACTCGGGTTAAAAAAGGAGACTAAGCGGCCTTTGCCCCCCCCCCGTGAACGTGTCTCTGTAAGCTTTTCATAAATATCTCCTTATTTTTCAAGTGTACATTAAGATTATATACTATTTTTTATAATTTGCAAGAGTTTTATCTTGTATAAATATCCGCTTTAGTCACAGCCAGATTTTTAGGTTCATAATTGACTAAAAAATCAATAGCTTCTTTGGAAGATTGTGCAACAAAATATAAACCTCTTGCAGAACCCTTTGCAAACTTTTGCGAAATAATTTCCTCAAAAAATTCCAAAAGTTTGTCATAAAATCCATTTATATTCAAAATAACAATAGCTTTTTGGTTATAGCCCAATTGCTTTTGAACAATCATTTCAGAAAGCTCCTCCAGAGTTCCTAATCCGCCGGGTAATGCTACAACAGCATCGGAAAGTTCATCCATTTTAGCTTTTCTGCTTCTCATACAAGGAGTTACAAATAAATCAACGCACTCATCAGTGTAAACTCCCATATCGTGAAGACGTTCCGGCATAACCCCAATTAGCTGTCCGCCGTTTTGTTTAACATTCTCGGCACAAGCCCACATCAAGCCAAGTGAACTTCCGCCGTAAACCATATCAAATCCGGATTTTCCTAATAAAGTTCCAAATTCAGCGGCAGCAGTATAATAACTTTCATCAAGATAATTACAGGAAGAAGCAAATACGCAAACCCGTTGAATTTTATTCATCAAAACCTCCGCCAATTTTATAATAATATGAACAGCTTACACCAGTTCCAGACTCAGAACAATCTTTTCTCAACTCATCCATACTAAGCTCTTCTCCGAAAGGCTTAATTTTACCGCCATCAAATATTTTTATACCGTAAATATCTTTTCCCCACCGGTTTGGCGGCATTAAACCATTTATATCAAACATCATTATAAAAAATGCATCATCACTCTTTTGTGATTGAATATCCTTTATTCCGACAATTGTATTATTTTCCGCATAATAAAAATCGTCAAAATAATACAATTGGCCTTTAAAGACTTTATTTCCATTCATATAACGGATTTTATAATGTCTGCTTACATTATCTTCTGTATTAAGCCTCAGATACGGTTTTACAAGAAGCAATAAAAGTTTTTCTCTTTCAGCGGGTGTTTTAGCCTTATTAAAACTTGTCAACAAATCATCTGTAATATGAGCGTTTATAACTTGAAACATATAATCTACTCTGTTATAGCGTTCATTCCATTTTGATATAAAATTAGCCTGCCTTGTATTTTCAATAGAAATAGGCATCATCAAAAGAATTATACCTAACATAAAGAACAAAGCTACAGAATATTCAAGTTTCCAATACTTCTTTCGCACCATAACTACCTCATTTGATATTATGCCATATCAATAAGTTTTTTTTCATTCAGGAGTTTATCATAAATCCATTCCGGAACGAAATTTTTACCCATAATAATTTGCCCGTTCATAATATTAGGCGCATGGAAATCTGACCCGCCTGTCACTATCAATCCGAGTTCTTCTGCCATTGACGAGAAATATTCCACACATGCAGGAGAATGTTTTCTATGGTAAGCCTCAATTCCACGCAGCCCGTAAGACATTAGATCTTTAATCAAAGTTTCCGCAATATCAAGATCATGCGGGTGAGCGATTACAGGAATTCCGCCGGCATCGTAAATAATTTCTACTGCATCATGAGGAGAAACTGTTTTTCTCGGGATATAAACAGGAGAATCATCATGGATATATTTAGCATAAGCTTCCATAACACTTGATGTCCCGCCGGCATTAGTAATAGCTTTTGCAATATGCGGACGTCCAATACTGCCGCCTTCTGCAACTTGCTTTACTATATCTTCATACTTTATTTTAATTCCTTCTTTTTTATAAAGCAGAGTTATTATCTCTTTTGTCTGCTTAACCCTCGCAGCCTGCTGAACTTTTAGAAGGTTTTGAAAATCACTGTTGGTATCGTCCATAAAATACCCCAGAATATGAACTTCATAGTTTTTATAAAGAGTATTGATTTCAACACCTTCAATAACTTCTAACTTATCATTCTTACCGGATTTTTTAAGGTAGTCGGTTGCGACCTTATAAGATAAAATATTATCGTGATCTGTAAGTGCTATTGCACCAAGCCCGACATCGATTGCCGTATCCACGATTTTTTCAGGCGAAAAAACTCCGTCCGAGTAATATGTATGAATATGTAAATCACACTTCATGGCCTTCATCCTTTTCTTCTCTATTTCTACTACAAAAAATCCTTTTTATGGCAACAGCATAACCTGTAGAGGAATCAATTTCCACCTCAACAGCACAAATTTGTGTTAAGTTGCCTTCTGCTACATCATAACGTTCAGGAATAACGGTTGTAAAACGCGACAGGGAAGTACTGTATTCCATTCCTATAACCCCGTCGGCAGTACCGCAAAATCCGGCATCTGTAATGTATCCCATATTGTTTAAAATCTGTTCATCTGCCGTCTGCACATGAGTATGAGTTCCAAAAAACGCGCTTACTCCAAGTTCTGAACAAAATTTCGCAAAACATATTTTTTCAGCGGTAGCTTCTGCATGAAAATCGACGATTACAATCGGGGTAATATTTTTCAGGCGGATAATCTCGTCTCTCACAACTTCCCATATAGAATCTACAGGCGCCATGAATACTCTGCCAAGAGCATTAATAACTCCAATTTTTACCCCGCTTGAAATTTCAAAAACTCTGCTTCCTTGACCTGGGGTATTTTTTGGATAATTAAACGGTCTGATTAGTTTATCAGCATTTTCGATGTAGTTAAAAATATCTTTTTTATCCCAGATATGGTTTCCTGAAGTCATACAATCTACACCATATTCTGAGATTTCATTATAATTCTTTTCAGTTAACCCAAAACCATGTGATGCGTTTTCAACATTAGCGATAACAAAATCAGGCATTTTGTCATTTGTTCGCAAATCCGCAAGAAAATCTCTTACGGCAAACCTACCCGGTTTACCTACAATATCGCCAAGAAATAATATTTTTATTGTTTGCTTATTACTCACCATATAATCAACTTTTGTTTTAAATTAGTTAAGACACAAGGACGTTAAGCTGTTAAGTTCATATTAGAAAAGCTATAACGGAAAGAACTTACCTCTTAACGTCTTATAGTCTTATCATTTTTTACTTTGCGATTTCTGTTGTTCTGAATTCTCTTACAACAGTAACCCTAATTTGTCCTGGATAATCCAGTTCATCTTCAATACGTTTTGCAATATCACGCGCAAGTTTTTGAGAAGCTAAATCGTCGAATTTTTCAGCTTCTACAATAATTCTAACTTCACGTCCTGCCTGAACAGCAAATGACTGTTTAATACCATCATAGCTATTAACTATTTCTTCTATTTTTTGAAGACGTTTAATATAAATTTCCAAAGTATCGCGTCTTGCTCCCGGTCTTCCTGCAGAAATTGCATCAGCGACTTTTACAAGAACAGCTTCAATAGTATTAGCGACAACATCATCGTGGTGCGCTTCAATCGCATGAATAACTTCAGGTCTTTCACCAAACCTTGCAGCCAATTCAACACCAAGTTGAATATGTGTACCTTCTTGAGTCTGATCAACAGCTTTTCCTATATCATGTAAAAGCCCTGCACGCTTTGCAATCGCCTCATTTGCACCTAATTCTGCAGCCAGCATGCCTGCGATATGGCCGACTTCTAAAGAATGTTTCAATACATTTTGACCGTAACTTGTTCTGTAATACAAACGGCCAAGAGTTTTTATAAGTTCTTTATTTAAGCCCATAACTCCCATATCAAGTGCGGCATTTTCACCTTCGCGCCAGATTTTTTTCTCAATTTCTTCTCTGGCTTTTTCAACCATTTCTTCAATACGTACAGGGTGAATACGCCCGTCAACAATTAATTTTTCCAGTGCAAGTTTTGCAATCTCACGTCTAACAGGGTCAAAGCTTGATAATACAACGGCTTCAGGTGTATCATCAATAATCAAATCAACACCGGTCAAAGTTTCTAAAGCTCTGATATTGCGACCTTCACGACCGATTATACGGCCTTTCATTTCGTCATTTGGAAGTGCTACAACAGAAACAGTAGTTTCAACCACCTGTTCTATCATACATCTTTGCATTGTAGTTGATAGGATTTCTTTAGCCTTTTCCAAAGAAGTTTCTTTTATTTTTGCCTCGTTTTCACGAATAAGCTGCATCTGCTCTTGAGCCAAATCGTGTTTCAACTGCTCAAGAAGCATGTTTTTGGCATCTTCTGCTGACATTCCGGAAATTCTTTCCAATTCCGTAGTCTGTTTTTGAACGATTTCAGCAAGATAATCTTCTTTATCCAAAAGTTCATCGAGTTTTCTTTGAACCTGAATTTCTTTATCGGTATATTCTTGAATTTTATCTTCAAGCATATCTTCGCGTTTTGCTAGCTTTTGTTCTTGTCTTGCAAGCTCTTGCCTGCGTTCTCTCTCTTCTTCATTAAGTTTTTCTCTGTCATCTTGCAACTCTTCAATTGCTTTAATTTTTGCTTCTTTTAAAAGCAATTTTTCTTTCTCTTCCAATGCTTTTTTATCTTTTTCTATAGATAACAGCACGGATTTAGTTTTGCTTTGCTGGACAAACAGCACGGCGATTAATGCTATTACCGCAATAATCGCAATAATCAATAAAAAGTCCATAAAGTTTTTTACCTTATCCTTTTCTATTTTTCAATAATACACGCAATGCCCGATACATGTATCCTATCGAGCCTTAATTTATTTTCTTTATTTAAATTAATTTTATTGCATATATTTCCAAAAAATATTTACCTACTACATCTGTAAATATAATATCATGCAAATATATATTTGTATAGTAGAAATTTATTTTTTGATACACAATATTAAAAATAATTTTGCGTTATATGGAATTAGACATTATTTTGCTTATCAATAACTTTTAGTATAGCTTCTTTGAATCTTTCTAATGTCACTGCATCGTCTTCAGGACTTTTCTGCATTTTTATAATGCCATGCTGCTTTGCCGTATTGTTAAGAGCCTCCATTGTTGCAGAACTCATCGGTAAAGAAGAATATAATTTATATTTTGCTTCTTTCATTGCAGGAGATTTAATATGGCCAAAGATAAAACCAAAGAAATTATGTTCTACTCTAAGGATTCCATTATTGCTATTAAATTCTCTCAAAAACTCCAAATATGGATTATTGGATTTATCATTTTTTCTTAATTTAAACTTATGTACAAGGTTTCCAAATTTTTGATTGCTTACAGAAACTAATCCATCTGCATTGCAATCAATCCTTGTTGCACTATCGCCCAAATACCTAACATTTTCAAGAATTTCTGTAACTTCCCCTATCTGAAAAGCATCAACTGCATTTTTTACAGCCATTTTGACGGCATTGCCTTTCAATTGAGCAGTAAACGCAGGTTTATTACTAACTACTGAGGCAGGTGATTTTGATGCTGGTGTAATTTTTATATCCATTATTTCTCCTTTTTTTCCTTTTGCTTTAAGAACTATAAAGATAAAATTTTGTTATTATAAAAAATAAATTTACAATTCTTCAAAAAATGTGTATAATAAAATCGTGAAAAAGGAGAGAGACAAATGGAAATTAAAGTTACACAAAACGTAACAGATACCCCGTATGAGGTTCTTGTTATCGGCAAATTTGAAGGTGAAAAAACATCACTTGATTTTGTCAATAAATATGTCGTTGAAAAAGACAATTTTGAAGGCAAATTAGGTGAAACATACGTTATTCATACTTTAGGCCAGCTTCCTCAAGAAAAAATTCTTGTTGTCGGATGCGGTAAAAAAGATGAATTTGACGGAAATAAAATGCGTGAAGTAAGCGCAAAAGCAGTAAAAAAATTACAGCAAATTAAAGCTAAAAAAGCCTGCTTCGATTTTGACATTAATAAAGATTTTGGGAAATCTGCAGCAATCGGAGCTTTAATTGCCGATTACTACTATGACAAATACAAATCCGAAAAAAAAGATAGAGTTGATGAAATTACGTTTGCAGGATTTTCAAAAGAGCAGGTTAATGAAGGCATCATTTTCGGTGAAACAATGAAATTCACACGAGATTTAGCAAACGAACCTGCGCAAAACGCAACTCCATCAAAGTTAGCAGAAATTGCAAAAAATCTTGACGGAATAGAAACAAAAATCTACGATAGAGAAGAATGTGAAAAAATGGGAATGGGTGCATTTCTTGCAGTAGGTCAGGGAAGCATTCAGCCGCCAAAATTTATTCATATGAAATACTCTTGTAACAATCCGAAAAAACGTATTGCATTAATCGGAAAAGGTATCTGTTTTGATTCTGGCGGACTTGATATTAAGCCTCCTTCATCAATGCTTACAATGAAAGACGATATGTCAGGTGCAGCCTGCATTTTAGGTGTAATGAATGCACTTTCAAAATTACAACCGCAGATAGAGATTCACGGAATAATTGCGGCGTGCGAAAATATGCCTTCAGGAAGTTCATACAAACCTGGTGATATTTTAACAGCCAAAAACGGAAAAACAATTGAAGTAGATAATACAGATGCAGAAGGCAGACTAACTCTTGCAGATGCTTTATGTTATGCCTGTGAACTCAAAGTTGATGAAGTAATTGATATTGCAACACTAACAGGCGCCTGCATGGTAGCTTTAGGAAACACTGTTTCAGGAATTATGGGTAATAATGAAGAATTAATTCAAGAGCTTATCAAAACAGGTGAAGAAAGCGGTGAAAAATTCTGGCAATTACCGATGTATAAAGATTATTTCAACGGCCTAAAATCAGATATTGCGGATATGAAAAACACAGGTTCACGTTACGGCGGCGCATCTGCAGCAGGTGTATTCCTGCAGGAATTTGTAGAAGGCGTAAAATGGGCACACATTGATGTTGCAGGAACTGCTTACTTAGAAAAACCTCAAAACGAATTCATCGCTGGTGCAACAGGTGTCGGCGTCAGAACTCTTTTGAACTACGTAATCAAATAGAAGAAACAATAATAATTCTATAATTATTAAAGCGGGCAAAAACCCGCTTTTTTTATATTATATAGATTTTTCAATTCCATCAGCAATTGCCTTTGCACAACGCTTTTGAAATTCCGGATTTCTCAATAAATCGCTGTCGTCAGGGTTTATCAGATAAGCGACTTCTATTAAAATACTCAATGCATTTGTATTCCTGACTAACGCAAGACTTCCCTGCCTAACCTGATCGTTATTGGTAGCGGCAGATTTTGTCATTGACTTTAAAACATTATCAGCAAGAGGTCTTGCCTGCGGGTAGTAGTAATAAACGCTTGTTCCACTGTGCATATTCGGGTTAGCACAATCAGGAAGAGCATTCCCGTGAATACTTACTAAAATCGCTGCATCATGCCGGTTTGCAAAATCAACTCTTTCTCGAAGTCCGACATAAACATCATTTTTACGTGTCATTAAAACATGTGCTCCGCGTTTTTTAAGCTCCGCCTCAAGATATTTAGAAATTGCTAAATTAATATCTTTTTCTTTATCGCAATGACAGCTTATAGCTCCGCACTCGCTTCCGCCATGTCCTGCATCTATTGCAATTTTTAAACCTTTTATACTCTTTGGTGCTTTTCTAATTTTTAAAACAAATGTATTACCGTTGAATTTTCCGCTATAACCGAATAAATTTCCTTTTATCGGAACCTCAAATGTATATGTAGAATTAGGATTATTTCTTACATTGTAGAATGTTAGAATAAAAGGATTTCCTTCCTTCATCACATAAGGTGTTTTTTTATCAAAATGAAACGCATATATATCAAATTCATGTGTTTGCTTATGCTCATAACTCTTTAGCGAAGCAGGATTATTTATAAAATCATCTACAACTAGTTTCACATCGCTTTTTGCAACCCACGCCTTTGTATTATCATTCAACACAACTCTGAAAAAATTCTGTTTTTCACCGTCAACAATTAACGGAATATCTTTTTGAAAATGCGACATTCTATTTATCCCAGAATCAACCGGAGTTTCTCGCATAGGAGTATTTTCATCTGAAACTAAGTAATTTTTAAGATAATTGTATTCAACAAATTGAGGCGCTCTATAAACTGATTTAGAAACGGATTTTGCAAAAGGTTTATTTATTGTATAAGTCTTTCTTTCTGCACCGCTTTCAATAACAAACGTGTTTATACCGTCTTTCAAATTTATAACATGAGCAAATGCACCTGATTTATTAAATTTTACATCCTCTCCATTTATCTTAAGCCAGGATTTCGGATTAGTATTACCTATAAAAAAACTTGAATCAGCCGAAATTGTAACATTCGGACTTTTTGGATAAACAATATCCAACGCATAAACACTTTTCCCTAAAAATACCAATAAACATAACAAAAATATTTTTTTCATAGGGGAATTATACATTTTTTTTACTACAAAAACAACTAACCAATTTAACGCTTAAATTTATTTAATATTTAATTATTTTAACCTTCCTTGTGCTACAATAAATAAGGTGTAGGGGAGAAAAGTTTTGAGAGAACGTTCCAGAACAAGAGAGCCGGAAAATAAAAAAGAAAAAAGATTTAAAGACTTTGATAGATTATTAGCTCTGCTTCATGTATTTTTTGCAGGGTTTATGGTGCTTTTACTTATTTATTTGTTCTTCATTATGGTAATTGATGTAAGAAATTACAGAGCAAAAGCGAGAAGTCAAAGGGTTGGACGCATATTCTCAATGCGCGGCGATATATTCGACCGCAATGGAATAAAACTTGCAACTGATAAAGTTTATTCAGATGTTTACGCTCACCCTGCTGATTACGACTCTTCCCCAGAAGAACTTGCCAAAGTTCTCGCACCTATTCTTAAAATGCCAAAAGACCAGCTTTTACAAAAACTGAAAAAGCCAGGGCCTGTAATTACGCTGAAAAAAGATATTGATAGGAACACAGCAAAACAAATTGCAAAACTTCACCTTAGAGAAATAAGTTTAGGCAAGAAAAATACGCGTGAATATCCTCAAGGAACTCTTGCTGCACACGTTTTAGGATATTACAATTTTGATGCTGACATCGCAAACGGTGTTGAATACACAGCAAAAGACAGATTAGAACATGTAATTAATACTGTAAAATACCAGAAAACCCGCGATGGAAAAATTATTTATGACTTTACAACAGACCCAATAGCAACAACAACAAATCCAAAAGGCGAAAATATAACATTAACCATAGACGCCGCAATACAACATATTTGCGAAAAAGAAATAGAAAAAATGGTTACTGAGAAGAAAGCTGAACGCGGCACGGTTATTGTTATGAACCCCAAAAACGGAGAAATTTTAGCTTATGCAGTTTATCCGACATTTGATCCGAATAATTACCGCAAAGCCACCCAGCAGCAGTTAAAAAATTGGACATTAACAGACGTTTTCCCTCCAGGTTCTACGTTCAAAATAGTAACAGTAGCCTCAGCTATGGATTTGGGAAAAATTAATGAAAATACAACAGTTCTCGACACAGGTAAAACAACTATCGGCAACTGGGAAATTAAAAATTACGACTATGATGTTCACCCATATCCCGGTCAAATTTCACTGGAATACCTTTTTGAACACTCCAGTAACATTGGTGCAATTAATGTTGCAAGAACTATGACTCCTCAAGAATTCTACAGCGAATTAAAAAAATTCGGCTTTGGAGCCAAAACAGGAATTGATTTACCAGGAGAATCCACAGGTCTTTTACCATACTGGGCACACTGGGATTTGGGAATTCATGCCACAATGTCATATGGTTACGGAACTTCTGTAACAGCAATCCAGATGATTTCTGCTGTTCAGGCTCTTGCAAACAACGGAGTAAGGGTTACCCCGCACATTATAAAGTATTCTCAAGAAGAATATGATAACAAGATTAAATATACTCAGGTTGTAACCCCGCAAACAGCTCATTCCATTACAAAACTACTTGCCGCAAGCGTCAACAACGGAAGATCTGTGATAAAAATGGATAAATATAACGTTGCCGCAAAAACAGGAACTTCCAGAAAACCTAAAGAAGGCGGAAGCGGATATACCCCATACAATTACACATCAACAATAGGATACTTACCGGCCTCTGACCCGCAAGTGCTAATTTATGTAATGGTAGACAGTGCAAAAGTCGGTGCAATATGGGGAAACACCGTTGCAGGCCCGGTTTTCCATGAAGTCGCAACTCAGGTGGCAAGAATTATGAATTTAAAACCTGATAAAGTTCAGGTTAAAAAGAAAAATTAAAATATTTTTAGATAAAGGAGACACAATAGATGAAACTTGACGAACTCATTGAATATTTAGACTATAAAGATTTAATTAATTTCAAAAACATTGATATTACAGGGATTTCATATAATTCAAATACAACTAAAAAAGGTGATATATTTGTCTGCCTTGTAGGAGAGCACACTGACGGTCATGAATACGCTCAAAGTGCAATAGAAAAAGGTGCAGCAGCACTTCTTGTAGAACATAAAGTTGATGGGATTAATAAAAAAATTCCACAGGTTGTGGTTGCTTCTACCCGCCATAAAATTGCTGATATTGCCGACAGATTTTATTCAAGCCCTTCTAAAGGAATTAACTTAATCGGAATCACCGGTACAAACGGAAAAACAACTGTTACTCACCTTATACAAAAAATCTTTGAAGAAAATAGTCAGAAATGTGCACTTATTGGTACATTGGGTTATAAACTTTCATCAAATGGCGAATATCGTGATGCCAAACACACAACCCCGCAGGCGCCGGAACTTCAAGCAACATTAAGAATGATTAAAGACGTTGAAAAAATTGACAATGTCGTAATGGAAGTAAGTTCCCACGCGCTAGATCAAAACCGTGTCGGCGGATGCAGATTTAACGGCGCAGTCCTAACTAATCTGACTCAGGATCATTTGGATTACCATATAACAATGGACAATTACTTTGAAGCAAAAGCTTTACTATTCAAACGCTTAAAAGAAGGCAACTTTGCAGTAATCAACGCTGATGATGATTATGCAGAAAGATTTTTGAATGTTGTTCCAGAAGGTGTAAAAAAATACACTTACGGCGTAAAAAAACAAGCAGATGTTATGGCTAAAGATATAGAATTTTCTCTAAATGGCGCAGAATTTACGCTTGTAGAAAATAACAATGAACACAAGGTAAATCTTCATATGAACGGAATGTTCAGTGTCTATAATGTTCTTGCCGCCATAACAGCAGCACTTGCAATGGGAATTGATATTCAAATTGCCCTAAAAGCTTTGCAAAACGTAAAAGGTGTCGCTGGAAGATTTGAAGTTGTAGTAAAAAAACCTCTTGTAATCGTTGATTATGCACACACACCTGACGGATTGGAAAATGTTTTAAAATCAGCCAGAGAAATTACGCCAAAAGACGGTAAATTGATTTGCCTATTTGGCTGCGGAGGTGACAGAGATGCAACTAAACGCCCTAAAATGGGAGCAATAGCTGAAAAATTATCGGATAAAATCGTTATAACAAGCGACAACCCAAGAACAGAAGATCCTCAAACTATTATCACAGACATTATTGCCGGACTAAAATCAGTTAACACGGAAAGTGTAATTGTAGAGCCTGACAGAGGAAGAGCAATTGAACTTTTAAAATCAATTGCAAACAACAATGACGTAGTTGTAATTGCAGGCAAAGGTCATGAAGATTATCAAATTTTAAAAGACAGAACAATCCACTTCGACGACAGAGAAGAAGCAAGAAAAGTTTTTGAAGGAAGCGTTATTTAGAAAAAGGAGGAATCATACCTCCTTTTTCTACCATGGATAATCGTCTTTTATCTGCCAGCCGTCATATTGAATAAGAGCGCCGCAATATGCCCTTCCCTGAGAGGCATTATTACTATTACAACCACGCATACTATTATTCAATAAATTTTCTCTTGTTTGGGAACCGGCTTTTTGGTCGCCATCATTGAGACCAAGCATAGAAACTTTTGTCGCATTTGGATCTAGTATTAAATAGAAAAAATCTCTTCCAACCATATTAGGGCCTTTTTTACCATTTATATCAATATGAATAAAAAGAACACTCCCATAGTGAACTTCTCCTGTATCATTACCGCCGCCATCATTATTATATGCTAATTTAACGACAACACCATCATTCATTATAAAACGATAATCGTTTGAACTTCCTTGATTTTGATACATACGCACTGAACCGTCACGATTATATATCTCATAAGCGCACTTTGTTCTTCCTGATGTACCGGAGGGGCAACTTTCTACTTTTTTAATATTTGGGATTAAATATTTATTTGCAAAATTATTTAAAGACACGTTAGTCTCTGATGCAGTTAAACCATCTACATAGTCCCAGCCTGCCATATCCCCATAATCAGATTGAGCCATAACAAGTGCCTGACTTATTGTTGTATAAGCTTTCTTTAATTGAGTCACTGTTACATTTTTCTGATAATTTAAAATTACAGAAGGTAAGGTCATTGCAGCAACAACACCTATTATACCGAGGGTAATTAAGACTTCTGCCAGTGTGAAGGCTGAGATTTTTGTTGGGCTGAAAGCCCAACCTACATTTAACTTCCTAAAAATGTTTGCGGACGGATGGTGGAAATGCCTAAAGCATTGGCAGCACATATTCTGAAAATTTTTAAAGTCTTTCAAATATTGGCAAAGGTAATTACGTACGTAGTATCCCTCACCCGCCCTTCGGGCACCCTCTCCCATAGGTAGAGGGAAGAAAAATATATCTTTCAGCCCATTACCTGAAACTACCTCTGCGCCTGTGCCCCCCCCCCGTGAGCGTGTCGTTCTAACTTTTTCATATTTTCTCTCCTTTATTTTGCTAAAATAATTATAATATTAATCATAGTTAATGTAAAGTTTAAATGTGCCTTGTCGTAGGATTAGTAATCATCTCAGCGAGTTTTAAACAGCCGTCAAAATTTCTTTTTGCCATTATCTCAGCAGCCATAACTGTATCATATTCAATAAATCTATGCTCAATTGAAAACCCGCCATCTTCAAAATCAGCAACCACATAACAAGCTTTTGGTTCACCATGCATTGGACGTCCAACACTGCCGACATTTACAATAGTTTGCTTACTGTTTGTCTGGTAACCGCATGGAATATGGGTGTGTCCGCAAAATATTACATCAGCATCAACACCCGCAATCATTTCTTCTACCACTTTCAAAGGCATATCAGGAAGTATATCCTCGTTATTACGTCTTGGAGAGCCATGAACAAGAAGAATTTTGACTTCCTCAATTTCCAACTCTTTTTGTGGAGGAAGATGTCTGAGAAATTCTTTCTTATCAGATTCGATAAGATTAACATCATCAGCAAGAGCATTTGCCATGACAGGAAAAGATGCATAAACATCTTCAAACAATTTTGGAGTAAATTCTGCAATCATTTTATCTGTATTTCCCTGAATAACTACCCAATCAGACTGTTTTGAAACGAAATCAATAACCATTCTCGGCTGAGGTCCTGCCATTGCCAAGTCTCCAAGGCAAAAAACTTTCTCGCATTTTTTGCCTTCCATATCTTTTAAAACACTTTCCAATGCCTGAAAATTACCGTGGATATCAGAAATTACACCAACTCTCATAAAAATTTACCTCCAAAAGTTTTCTTGTTATATAATAACTATATGATAAACAGAAGAAAATCAAAAGAAATTTGTATAGGAAATGTAAAAATAGGAAACGGAAATCCTATCAGTGTTCAATCCATGTGTAACACAGACACAAGAGATATTAATGCAACATTGCACCAGATAAATGAAATGGCAGACAAAGGCTGTGAACTTGTACGACTTGCGGTTTTGAATAAAGATGCAGCCGAAGCTATTAAAGATATCGTAAAAAAATCACCGCTTCCGCTTATTGCAGATATACATTTTGATTACAGACTTGCAATTCAATGTATAAATAATGGAATAAACGCCCTGAGACTTAATCCGGGTAACATCGGCAAACGAGAAAATGTAGAAAAAGTAGTTTCCCTGGCCAAGCAGCAAAATATTCCAATACGAATCGGTGTAAACGCAGGTTCTTTAGAAAAGGATTTGTTAGATAAAAACATGCCATTAGCAGAAAAAATGGTACAAAGCGCTCTTGGGCACATTAAAATTTTGGAAGATTTGGATTTTGATTTAATCAAAGTTTCTCTAAAATCATCCGATGTTTTAACAACAATAGAAGCTTACCGTTCAATAGCAGACAAAATACCATATCCGCTCCACCTTGGAGTTACTGAAGCCGGAACATTAAGAAGCGGTTTAATAAAATCATCTGTAGGTTTAGGTACACTTCTTGCAGAAGGCATTGGAGACACAATAAGAGTATCCCTCACTGAAAACCCGACAGAAGAAGTTACAGCAGGTTTCGAAATACTAAAAAGCCTTGGTCTAAGACAAAATGGAGTTAATTTTATTTCCTGCCCTACATGCGGAAGAACTCAAATTGACTTAATAAACTTAGCCAAAAAAGTAGAAGAAAAATTTAAACATATAAAAGCCCCAATTACTATTGCAACAATGGGGTGTGCAGTAAATGGTCCAGGAGAAGCCAGACATGCAGATTTTGGAATTGCTGGCGGCATAAATGAAGGATATATATTCCAAAAAGGCGAAATTATTGCAAAAGTTCCAGAAAATCAACTTCTTGAAAAGTTAGAAGAAATTATAAATAAATCATACAAATAATATATGTCTATTTTGTGTAAAGAAATTATAATGATTTTGTAACTACTAATAAAAGTATTATAATTAGATGATATAATACAAAATGAGGTGGAAATGAAAAACAGATTTTTAATTTTAACATTAATTGGACTATTTACAGCATCAATACCGGCATTTGCAGAATTAACCAATTCAGATGCAGCAGGAGTTGATTATCTAAAATTACATGGACATTCTGATCCAATGATAGAAGCTACACAAATAACCCGAGCAAGAGCTAACGGTGAAGTATATGTCGCTCCAAAAAATGAACCAGAATATTATGAAAAAAGTCCCGTTAAAGAAATCAGAACATTTTTTAAATATATAGACCCTTCATATGATGATGATTCATTTATGAAGCATAATATAAAGACTACTCCAAGTATATATGACCTTTAAGCAAAATATAATTTCCACCCTAGGATTAAGTATAATTATATTACTATTTAATGCATTCTGCCCCGCAGGAAAAATTTTTGCTACACAAACGGGTTATTTGGAATATGACAATATAAACTTTAACTATAAAAAAGTAAATAGAAATCAGCTTCTTGAAGAGGCCGATTTCTATTTCCATAAATTAGAAAAAACACAAAATCAAGCAGAAAAAGAACGCTATCTCCAGCTTGCAATAGGTGAATACTATACGTTAACAATGATGCCGCCTGCAGATATTAAATCATTTATTCGCCTTGCTAGACTCTACGACATCGCGGATAAAGGCGCTCTTGCAAAAAGCTACTTTTCTAAAGCAATGAATATTAATAAAAATAATGCGGATTTGAATTATTACCTTGGAGACTATTACTTTAAAAGAAAAGAATACCACCATGCTTTAAATCATTATAAAATTGCTTACAACAGCGGATATTCCGGACAATACAATTTAAATTTAAAATTAGGCATAATTTATGAAAAATTAGCAGATTTAATTAATGCCCAAAAATTTTATCAGATTTCATATAATTTAAACCCGCAAAATAAAGAATTACAAGAAAAAATCCACTCAATAAATGAACTAAACTATGACAAAACAGATTATTATAATGTCATCAGGGAGTAGAAAATATGAATATAAAACATATCTTATCAGTAATGGCGGCATTAATAATTACCACAGCCAGTTGTCAGGCAGAAGAAATTCAAACACCTTCTCCTGCTTTGAGTGCAAAAGCGAATAACGAAAATGCTTTACCGGTAGTAGTTCAACCGCCTTGCAACCTTGATAACTCCCTTGAAAATAAAGCAGTTCCACCGGCATTTAAACCTTATCAGCCCGGGAAAGATGAAGTTGTATTCAGCCATACAAAAGCCTGGATTAATGCAATTGATCCTACTGTCTACACAAATAGAACAGGAAGTTATCTACCTGGAGCACGTGGAATTAATCAGCTTGTAATATACACGCCAGCATATGGCATAAGAACAAATACAAATGAATTCGGCGCAGAAGCTGTTGTTGAAGGTAATACCGTCACAGAATTATCAGGTGCAGATTCTTTTATTCCTCCAAATGGGGTTGTAATAAGCGGTCATGGCAAAGCTAAAAATTGGATAAATCAAAGTATAAAAATAGGTACAAAAATTTATATAGATCAAGATGCAAATATTGTTTATACATACACAACATCTGCAAGCTATCTGTTTGAATCAGAAAAGAAAATTGCAGAAGCACAACAGATGATTGATTTTTACAAAGCAAGTGTCCCGGATTACAACTGGAGAGTTCCTAATAGTTATATAAATGATGCAAAAAATTATTTAAAAAAAGCACAGAAAAATCCAGATGAAGTTCAAAAATATTCAAAATTAGCAATAGAAGCTGCAAATGATGCCCTAAAAAGTGTTGTGCCATATAAAAGTAATGAACTAAAGGGTGTATGGATACGACCAACTGAAAAAACAAAAAATGAAATAGAAGATACAATCAGCCGGATAAAAAAAGCCGGAATTAGCGATATATTCTTAGAATCCTACTTTCACGGCAAAACAATTTTCCCGTCAGAAACTATGAAGGCCTATGGATTTACAGTACAAAATCCTCAATTTGCCGGTATAGATCCGCTTGAAATATGGATAAAAGAAGCTCATAAACGCAATATGAAAGTTCATATCTGGTTTGAAACATTCTACGCCGGCCCGCAGAATCCTAAAGATAATCCTGAAAGTATTTTGGGACGTAATCCTTCCTGGGGAAATAAAATAAAGAAAGATGCAGATTCTCTTGAGCCTTCAAAATCAACTTCAGAACATAACGGCTACTTTGTAGACCCGGCAAATCAAGAAGTACAGGAATTTTTATATAAATTAATAGATGAAATCATCACTAGATACAAACCAGACGGAATTAATCTTGATTACATAAGATACCCAAACTGTGTATCATTAAATGAATCATCAAGCTGGGGCTATACAACAGCAGCAAGAGAAGAATTTGAACAAATGTATGGAGTAGATCCTATAGATTTAAAAATAACAGATGCATTATGGCCTGTATGGTGCGGCTATAGACGCGCTCAAGTAACAGAAATGGTTCAAAAAGTAGGCAAACTTGGAAAACAAAAACACACATACATTACGGCTGTAATCTTCCCTGATAGACAAGCTGCTCTAGATAAAAAACAACAAGACTGGAAAACATGGTCACAAAACGATTATATTGACGGTTTTACACCACTTTTCTTAACTTGTGATTCAAAAATGGCAAATTCCATGATGCAGGATGTCCTGCGTTCAAAATCTCCAAAAACCGATTTCTATGCCGGCTTGTTCGTAACATTTATGAGTGGCTCAGAAGAAGACTTGATAAGACAAATCCACGAAGCAAGAAAACTAAATTCTAAAGGCGTTATAATATTTGATTATGCACACCTTTCAGACAGATATGTGAAAGCTTTGTCAACCAGTGTTTTTGCCCCAAAATATACACTTAAAATAAATCCTCAGGACAAAAAACAATCCTCATCAACAGAACAAAATAAAGATAAAAAGAAACGTTGGATTTTTGGCCGTAAAAAATAAATAATAAAAAAAGAGATTGGTTTATTCAATCTCTTTTTTTATGTATTATAAATCTATTATGATAAGAAAAGCTGTGACAGAAGCATTACAAAACAAAAATTCCGTAATGTTTATAACATCACTTGTTTTTATGTGCGGAATTCTGTCATTTTTTTACGGGCACGCAATTGTTTATGCTGCAACCCTAACTATTCTAGGGATTTTATTATTGATAAAAAATTATGTATCAACAAAATATATAATTTTTTGGATATTAATGTTTTATTTTGGATTTTTTATATCTTTGTTGAAAATTCATACAACTGATGAACTTTTGCCGCTTGCACCGTGTGATTGTATAATGACAGGTCAAATAATTTCAATCCCGAATAGTAATGTCAAGGAAAAATCAAAATTTTTTGTAAATGTAAATAAAATTGACAATAAAAATATAAACGCTAAAACACTTGTAACAGTGAATGATGTTGACGGAAATTTTCAAGATTTAACAATCGGAAACACTTACGAATTCAAAGGGAAACTACGAGCGCCGTTTTCTGCCGGAAATCCGTCACAGTTTGACTATGGAAAATATCTTAGAAATTTTGATACTTTTACAGTTTATTATGCTGACAAAAATGATGTACATAAAATTGAATCAGAATTAACACTTAAATGGAAATTTTTACAGAATTTAAATAAAATCAGAAATAAAATTATTTCCACCCATTCGGAATTTCTAAAATCACCATACCTTGAAATCTTGGGAGGTATTGTATTTGGAGACGATGCAGTTGCTCCGCCGGATTATATAAAGGCTTCATTTATAAATTCAGGTTTACTGCATATACTTGCGGCCTCCGGAATGAATGTCGCATTTATTTATGGTTTCTGGTTTTTCTTTATGCGAAGACTCAAAGTCCCTTTCAAAATTTCTGTAATATCAGGAATGTTTGTCATAATTTTATATACATTTATGACAGGTTTGGGGCCATCGCTCATCAGAGCCGCACTAATGCTTTTAATAATATTAATAGGTAAACTTATAGATAGAGATACGCATAGTGTTTCACTTTTGGCACTTGTAGCTCTTTTGATGTTAATCTACAATCCTGCATATATAAATGACGTTGGTTTTCAACTATCTTTCCTTGTAACTTTCGGTCTATTAACAACAGGGAATATAATTTTTGAAAAATTAAAAGAAATTAATGTTCCAGACTGGATTTCCGGAACATTGCTTATCCCTGTAATTGCACAAATTTGGGTTGCACCTATTCAAATGTTTTATTTTAACACATTCTCTCTTTATTCTATCTTTGCAAATATATTAAGCGTGCCATTTTTGAGTGTAGTAAGTTTTGGAGGATTTTTAAGTTCGATTGCTGCACTATTTATGCCATACACAAAATTTGTCTGCATGCCGCTCGACTTTATATTAAACTATATTCTAAAAATAATCGTTTACATCTCAGATTTCTTTGCAAAACTTCCAAATTCAATAGTCGAAACCACGCACCCTACCATATTCCAACTATTTATTTACTATTGTGTGGTTCTGCTTATCACAATCTCGATAAAAATATTTTCTGATAAAGAAACAATGAAAAAATTATTATACACATCACTTGTTTTAATAACATTACTCATCATAAGCACAATAAATATTCCGAACAATAATTTAGAAATAATAACGTTTGACGTTCAAAACGCTGACTGTTTCCTAATAAAAACACCACAAAATAAATATTTTATAATAGATACAGGACGTTCCGGCTACAAGAAAGGACAATCTCAAGCCAAGGCAATTCTCATCAAATATATGAAAGATCGCGGGATAAAAAATATTGAAGGAATGATAATAACACATTTTGATAACGACCATTCTGGCGGCGCATACGACATTATGAATACATTGAATGTAGAAAATGTTTATATAAATTCTTTTACAGATACATCACCAAGTGCTGAATTTGTTTATAAAGGAATTCAAGAAAATAAAGTTAACGCCAGGATTCCAGAAAATAATACAACAATCTATACCGAACCGGATTTTAAATTAAAAACATATTATGCAGCAATACCAGTAAGAAAATTCAAATATGAAGGCCAGCATGAAAATGAAAATTCAATCGTAACTCTGTTACAATATAAAAATTTTGATATGTTATTTATGGGTGATGCAGGCATAACAGCATTCAACAAAATAGAAAAAGATATTCCAACCAATGTTGAGGTTTTAAAAGTCGGACACCATGGCGGCCCAAATGTTGTCGACAAACGAATGCTTGATAAGCTTAACACCAAAATTTCTATAGTATCAACAGGTTTAAACAATTTTGGTCACCCAAACAAAAGTACAATAGACATTTTACGGAATACTGAAATTTATAGAACAGATCGGCACAATTCCATAAAAATTACAACAGACGGTGATTTATATACAATACTTACATACGACAAATCTAAGCGAAAATATACAAAATCCCGCATACTACAAACGATTCACTAGGAGAAAAATATTAAACTGCAGTTTTCTCTTCAATAGTAGACTCTATTTCATCAATAATAAGCTTAGCTGCGCCAATACGGTCATCAGCAGTAGTAATCGGCCTTCCTACAACCATAAAATCAGCACCTGCTAAAATAGCATCACGCGGAGTATCAACGCGAACTTGATCATTTACAGAAGCCCATGTCGGGCGTGTAGCAGGACAAAGTATTATAAAATTTTCAGCGCCTTCTTCATCTTTAAAAGCCTGTCTAATTCTTTTAGTTTCATCAGCGCTTGCCACAACACCGTCGAGTCCAGAATCTTTAGCCACACGCGCAAGTTGGAGCACGTAATCTTCAATATTTTTATCCACACATAATTCAGTAGTAAGAGTTCTTTGACCAAAGCTAGATAAAAGAGTTACGCCTAAAATTGTCGGAGGGTTAACCCCCATAGATTTAGCAGCAGCCTTAGAAGCCCTGACAACCGCAGAAGTCATTTTAGAACCGCCTTGAATATGCACATTAAAAAAATCAATATTATTTTTTACAAGGCTAATACAAGCTTTTTGAACAGTATGCGGAATATCATGGAATTTGCAATCATAATAGCATTTAGCACCAAGTTCTTCCAACAATCTAAAAGCCTCAAACCCGTAATTGACAATCAACGGCAAGCCTATCTTAAAATATCCAACATAATCTTTTAATTCACGTACCAAATCACGTGCTTCTTTAAGATTATCAGTATCCAAAGCTAAAATAATTCTATCTTTAGCGGTTTTAGGTTTCTCTATCATATTAAAAAAAATATAACACTAGAGAAGTATAAAATCAACCCTATAGAATAATGATTTTTAATAACTAAATTTCAATTAGCCATTATCACTAATATCTTCTGGAAGTCCTGGTAACTCTTTTGTATATGTGCATCCGAGCTTTTCCAATTTAGCAATCTGATTAATTATATTGCCAGTTCCATTCAACTTTTTCAGAGAATTATTTAAATTATCACGAATTTTTAAAAGTTCTGATAAAAGGGCCGCGAATTTGTCATGAACACTTGTGCACAAACGCGCCATTTCCAGAATATTTTTATTCTGCCTGTCAACCACATGGAAAGAATTAATAATTTTCAAAGCTGCAAGAAGAGTTGACGGTGAAACAGGCATAACCTTGTTTTTCCACGCAAAATCCCACAAAGCACAGTCGTCACAAAACATTAACGAATAGCAGCTTTCTATAGGGATAAACATCAAAACATAGTCAGGAGAAGCATCTTCTACAGAATAATCGCGTCTTGCAAGCCCTGTAATATGCGCTTTTGTTGAATCAATAAAACTGCGCAAATAAACAGATTTTTCGTTTTCATCATCAGCATTAACATATCCGTCCCACGCCGCAAAAGAAGTTTTACTATCAATAAATATACATCTGTTATCAGGTAAAAACACAGTAGCATCAGGTCTTCCTTCCGCAGTGCCCATCTGAATTTTATATTCTTCATCCTTTCTTAATCCAGAAGCCTCTAAAACCCGTTCAAGCACAATTTCTCCCCACCTGCCTGATGTTCTGTTATCAGAGCGCATTACATTAACAAGAGAATTTGTATCTTTAGAAATTTTATTTCCCGTCTCGAGAAAATTCTTGATGTTCATATCGAATCTTGTAAAATTTTCCGTCTCAGCTTTAAAATTTTCTTCTGCACGTTTTTCAAAATCCTCGATTTTTTCCTTGAAGCGCTTGAAAAATTCATCAAGCTTATCCCTATTTTGCTCCGTTAACTCTTGGGAACTTTCTTTAAAAATTTTATTAGCTGTATTCTCAAAATACATTTTCATCTGTTCAAAACTCTGTTCCTGCAAGGATTTATTATTTTTATTAATCACATAAAAAATCAGGTATACGCACAAAGCACCAATAATAAAACCGACTAAAAATATTAAAATTTCCATATTACCTCACCCATTTTTCTCAATAATACCACAAGCGAATTAGTTCATAAAGATGAAATAAAAATTTAAAATCCAACAAAATCAACCATGCGGCCAAAACCTGAAAAGCATGGTCTAGAGCATGGTTGAGAGAATTTATCAATCTAAAGATTTAGAACACTATATCAAACCCGCAAATCATTAATATCAATCAGGGCATGGATGAAAACAACCCTCTAAAAGTTGTAGTATGTATAGTGTAGAAGGAAGCAAAAAATAGGGAGATAAAAAATGAGAGAGTTCAAAAGAAAATCAAGAGTGTTACTAATAGATGATAATGCAGATCATTTAAGAGGAGTAAAAGAATTAATCACTCTTGAAAGCAGCTATGAAGTAGTAAGTACAACTACAAGCGCGAATGTAGGAATTAATCTTATAAAAAAATATCGCCCTGATATTGTTTTAATGGACATTAATATGCCAGAAAAAGACGGTTTGCAGGCAATTCAAGAAATTGAAAAGCTAAACCTCGGAGTTCGCATTATAGCACTAAGTGCTTATGATGATGCGGATTTAATCTTCAGAGCAATGAAAATAGGGGCAAAAGGCTATGTATTAAAAACAATGGCTTCCGCACAATTGATTTATGCAATGGATGAAGTTGCATCAGGTAAAATTTATCTTCCTACAGCACTTACATCACGCTTCTTTGAATATTTTCAAAATTCTTTCAAAAACGAAGCAGAAATTTCAACAGAAGAAAATCTTCTTACATACCTGACATCACGCGAAGAAGAAGTTCTAGATCTTCTAACCCAGGGAAATAACTACAAGGGTATTGCAAGTAAATTATTTATATCAGAAACTACAGTAAAGACCCATGTAAACAACATTTTCCAAAAATTACAGGTAAATGATAGAACACAAGCTGTACTTTACGCACTAAATAATGGCTTTGCAAACAGAAGAAGAGCAAAATTAGCATTATAATAAACAATAATAAATATTTGCAGAAAGTTCGGCTCTTAGTAAAAAGCCGAACTTTCATTGTAAAAAGGGGATATAGATGAATTCAGAAATATTGTATCAACAATCAAGATGCATCGCGCATGAGATTAAAAACCATTTATCAATATGTGATCTTTATTCAGAAATAATAAAAAAAAGACTTGATAATGCCGGATTTCATGATGCCACAATAGAAAACGCGCTTAATTGTATTAAAAAATCAATAAAAATAATGAATAATTCTCTTCTTGACTTAAAATCCTTAAATAACTTTAAACCTGAAAACATTGACCTGGCAGCGACACTTCAACAAGCAGTGCAGATGGCGCAAATTTATGAATACGATAAAAACATAAAAATCGAAACAGATTTTAAAGATAACGCAATAGTATATCTTGATGAGACAAAATTTCTTGCCTGCATTGTTAATATCATCAAAAATGCAATAGAAGCAATTGATAAAAAAGGAAAGATTAAAATAACACTTGCAATAATAGATAATTTCGCCTGTATCCAAATATCCAACAACGGCACGCCAATCTCAAAAGAAAAACAAAACGAAATATTCAAAGAAGGATTTACGACAAAAAAAACTGGCAGCGGCCTTGGCTTACATATTTGCGAAGAAAATTTAAAGGCTCAAAATGCCAAACTAAAACTTCTCAAATCAGACAAAAAAGAAACAGTTTTTGAAATTAAAATTTCTTTACTTAAAGAAAGTTAACATTTGCCCCCCCCCCACTAGCAAAATTTTCCCATATTTATACTTTAATATAATATATAGGGAAAAATTAGGGAAGAATAATGGATTTTTTAAATTCTTTAAATGAAGTCGCAAAAAATAACAAAAACTTTAAAAAATGGGAAGAACAGCAAAAAGACAATGACGCACAACGTGCAGAGTTAGCCAGACGACGTCAGCACACTCAAGCCGAATTACAGCAGGCACAGGAATATGGAAAAACAATTATTGACGTTGTTGACATAATGGATAACCATTCAGAAAACGTTGCAGAAAACGTTGAAACAGCAGTAGATCCACTATCTTCTCTTGCAACACTTATCACATTCTTTGGCGGAAACTGGTTTGTTGGCAAACATTTCAGCGAAAAAGATTTAAACAAAATTCAAGATATTAGACGTAATTTTAGGGAAAGCGAAGAAGCTAATGCTCTAGCAGAAAAAATCCAGAAATTTAATGAATCAAAGGGCAAAGACAGATGGTTTTCAACATGGAGCTTATTGGATAAATATGAAATTGACCGTATCAAAGATCCGGCATTAAAAAAAGAAGCACGTACAATGTACGAAAAAATAAAACGCCAAACAAAACCTCTTAAAACAAAAATAATTAGAAACCATTTGGGAGTTGCCGGCGCTTCTATTTTAGCATTCATTGCGGCAACAATTATGGAAGCTAAATTGCAGACAGACAGTTCTAAAATCGCACGCTATCAGGCAAGAAAAGAACTTGAAGACCCAAAAGCTTTTGTAAACTATACACCGGAACAAATTGAAGCTGCAAAAAAAGAATTAAAAGAACATCCTGAACTTTTAAAAGAACAGAAAAAATCAAAATTAAAATCAGGAATGTTCAAATCAATATATAACATATTAAAAGACAGAAGGGCTTATTTAAAAGACAAATCAGCCCGTACAGACGATTCTCAAAAAGTTACAAGACAGTTGACACCAGAAGAGATTAAACAGGCTAAAAAAGATCAAGAAGTAATTCAAAGAACAGTTCGCCTGATTAACAATGAAGCCGAAAAATATTCAGAAAATATGGAAGTCGCAGCAAACGTAATTATTGGCGGCACCCCTATTCTTGGTGCAACAGTCGGTGCTCTGACAGGCTGGATTTTACAAAAAACCGGTATTTTAGACAAATTTGTTGAAAATACAATAAAGAAATATGGCTCTGAAGAAACCCAGCAATTATTAAAAGAATTCAAATCCACTAAAAAGACAGGTCTAGCATACCACGCCCAATGGGGAGAATTGTTCAATTCGTTAATGAAAGGTAAAGAAGATGAAGTAAAAGAAGCTATTAACGAAGTTGCCGACAAAACTAAAAAAGCTGCACGCAAAAAGGTTAAATTTGGAGAAACTATGGATAAAATATTTGCGGCAGGCTTCACTCACAAATGGGGTAAAAAAGGTATTCTCGGCGTATTTGGCGGAATAGTATCAGGTTTTGCCGGTCTAATGATAGGCTTGAAACTCCAGAAATCAGCAGCAAGAGCAGGTCGTTTCACCGCAAAACGAGAACTTGAAAAAGATCCGACAAACTTTATTGGATACACAGAAGAAGATTATAACGAAGTAAAAGACGTTAAAAGCAACAAAAAGAATCCGAACAAAATAAAAGAATATGCATTGTTTATCCCGAATGTTTTAAAACAATACTGGGCATACAACAAATACAAAAATAAAGAATATAAAGAAAAAGTGGCATTTAATGAATTGTTGAAAAAACAAGAAGTTTCAGATACACAAATGCGTGATGCAGTAAATTTACAAAGAAAAGTATTCAATACATTTGAAAAAGTTGATGATAATTCGCAGGTCTACTCTGAATCAATGGAAGCAGCAACCGATATTGCCCAGCCATTCATCTGGTACGGCGGTATGGTTTTAGCAGCATTACCTCTAATTATACCCGGTATTCAGGTTGCACGCGGTAAAATGACAGGTGCCCAATTACTTGATAAAATTACAAAAAAATTAAGTTCCGGTTCAAATTTAATGAAGAAAAACTGGTTCAAAAAATACATGAACGGAGTTGCTGAAAACGTAACACGAAAAGTCAATAATGTTAACCTTAAAGAAACTCATTATTACTACACCAATGGAAAAAGCGGCCATTACACTGTAGAACCAAAGCCTTTAGGTGCAATGTTAAAAGGTGTTGACTTGAAAAAAGATCCGATAGTTGAAATTATAAGAAAAGTAATAACCAATACCCAAAATAGTGCTGATAATATCAGGCAAATGAATAATGAAGAACAGATTACATATCTATATTCCTTGAAATACAGACTTGAAAAATTAATGGATAACAATGTTATATTTGACAAAAATGTAGATAGAAATGATATAAACAAATTCTTTGATATTCTAACTAACGGCAGCACTTATAACAAACAAACCGACAAATATATACGCGTTGCAGATATGACTCCAGAATTAAGAGCGAATATACTTGATATGTTCGTTAATCCGAAAAATCTGAATGAAGAAACAGCCTGGAAAGTTCATGATATATTAGCAGAAGCTGTCGGCCCGAAATTTGCAGGAACTATTTCCCAAATGAGTTCTGATATGACAGATTTGATAGATTTTGTAAAATCAGAACAGTTTAAAAAGGTATTCTCAATACTTGAACAAAACATAAACAAAGCAGCACAAGAATATGACGGCTATGTACCGCTTGACAAAAATATGATAAAATTACTTGAAAAATTCTTAGGCAAAGACGAATTTAGCAAACACTTGTCTGAATTTTCACAACAGGGAATCCAAAACTTTATGCATCCGCAGCCTGGAATGACAAATCCTAGAGATATTCCTCAAGCTGTAGGTATACATTTAGACGAAGCGCTTAATTTGTTTAAAGCAGCAACAGACAAAGCTCAAAAGGTTACAATAAAAGAAGCAGTAAGTTTCATTCCTGAAAGAATACGCAATCCGAAAAACATTCTTCAAAAAATGAAAGAAGATATTCAAGCTATGACACCTGAAGATTTTGAAGATTACGCATACGATACTTTGCATATCACGAGTATGAATAAAGAAACAATGCTCAAGATTATACCAAGACTTGAAAAAATAATTGATAATATACCAAAAGAACAAATAGATAAAATTAGTGATGCTCTAATAAAAGCATTACAAGAAAATCCTGACGAATTAATACAGCTTGTTGCAACAGGAAAAATTTCATCAGTGTTAATGACACCGGAACTTCAAAAAGCTCTTACAATTGCAGGTATAAGCTGGGTAGCATTCTCATTAATACTGACATATACTGTTGAAGCAATTATGGCAGATATGCAGTTGAAGGCCGGCAGATTAGGTGTAATGAAAGCAATGGAAGGCTTACAGGATCCAGCATATTACGCAAACGTGAAACCTACAGAAACAGCTATTCCTGAAACAGTTCAAAATTCAGTTCAAGCAACAACTGCTCCACAGGCACAACCCGCAGAAACTTCATCCCAACAGGTTACAACCAATCTCTTGGACAAGTTCAAAAAAGCATCATAATAAATGCTGAAATTATTCCTTACATTCTTCAATTGAAATAGATTCAACACCATCAAGTTTTTGGAAGTTCTTATACATATCAGGAATAGGATTTTTTCCTCTAACATCAAGGACAACAGCAATCTTTGTTAATTCAGAATTCTGCTTGTCAAACTTTCTTGAAATCTCAATAAGTTCCGGATAATGTTCTATAACATAGGAATAAGCATTATCTGCATTCAAAGATTTGACACAAAGATTAAGTTTCAAACGTTTCATAATCTTGGTACTTGTCGGAAGGACATTTGTTTCAAAAATTCTAACAGACACAAGAACAAGAATAGAACAAATAGTCGCAGTAATTGCAAGCCCGTACATACCGGCCCCGCAAGCCATACCAATACTTGCAGAAATCCACAAAGTAGCTGCAGTTGTCAAACCAAAAACTGTCGCCCCGTGTCTTAAAACCGTACCGCCGCCGATAAAACCAATACCGGTAACAACTTGTGCTGCAACACGCGCCGTATCTCTTGTTCCTAACTCATCCCCAGTAACGGAAACTTCAGGAAACCCGTATATTGAAATTATCGTAAATACACAAGCCCCAAGACAAACAAGAATATTTGTCCTTAACCCTGCATACTTATTAGTCATCTCTCTTTCTAAACCTATTGCAAACCCGAGCAATACAGATGATAAAACCCTGATTATTATCGTTATCTCTAAGATATTTCCAACATTCGATAAATCCATTAAGTTCTCCTTAATTCAACCGGCAAATAATCCTACCTTACCTTACTTTTCGGATCTAACACATCTCTTATTGTATCACCTATAAGATTAAATGCCAATACAGCAACAAAAATTAAAAATCCCGGAGTCAAAAGCCACGGTCTGTAAATTATATTTGTATACTCCTGAGCTTCCTTAAGCATGTTTCCCCAGCTTGCATCAGGCTGCTGAATTCCTAACCCTAAAAAGCTTAAACCGGATTCAGACAGTATATATGAAGGAACAGATAAAGTCATTGCAACAATTACAAAGCTCGTTGTCTGAGGAAGAATATGTTTCACTATAATTCTTAACCTTGAAGCCCCTATTGATTTTGCAGCCTGTACAAATTCCTGATTTTTAACAGACAGCACCATACCTCTAACCACTCGTGCAAAACCTGCCCAGCCTATAAGTGCTAGAATTATAACGATTAACATAAACCTCTGAACGCTCGTCATTCCAGAAGGCAAAATCGATGCAAGAATTATCAAAAGATAAAAACTAGGAATAGACATAACGGCTTCAGCAAATCTCATCATAATTACATCGACTTTTCCGCCGAAATATCCTGCAATACCGCCATACAAAAGACCTATAGGAAATAAAACAAATAAAGCCAAAAATCCTATTGTCATAGAAATTCTTCCGCCAAATAAAAGCCTTGAAAAAACATCACGGCCGTTAATATCAGCTCCAAGAAGAAACAACCGCCCGTCATTATCAGTTGTTACTAAATGTCTTTTCATAGGAATTATACCTAGAAATTTATAAGGCTGGCCTTGCGCAAAGAATTTTATATAATGCTTCCGGCTTCTGTCAAGTTTATAAATAATTCTAAGTTCATCAGGGTCAAATTCCCGCTTATAATTGTATGTGTAAGGTTTAGAAAATTTACCGTTTTCATCTATAGTAAAAATTTTGGAAGGCGGCACATATGCCATAGTCCTGTCTGAAAAATCTTTTGTATAAGGTGCAAGAAAATCTGCGAAAAATAACGCAAGATATATTATACCAAGCACGATTAAAGCTGCTTTTGCGAATTTATCTTTCATTAATTGTTTAAAAACTTCTCTAATCATGCCTGACGCCCTCCTGCTTCTCTAATCCTCGGATCAGTAATAATCAATAGAATATCCGCGATTAAATTTCCTGCAACAAGCATAATAGCTCCCATCATTAAAGAAGCCATAACAAGATTAATGTCAGAACGTAAAACAGCTTCAAGAATTAATCGTCCCAACCCGGGATATTGAAATACATATTCAGTCAAAGCAGCCCCGCTCAAAAGTCCCGCGAATTCAAACCCCAAAAGCGTAATCATAGGATTAATAGCATTACGCAAGGCGTGTTTAAAAACGACTTTGAATTCACTCAAACCCTTGGCTCTTGCAAATTTCACATAATCGCTGTCCAAAACATCAAGAAGGTTAGCTCTCATCTGCCTTTGCAATCCTGCAAGAGATATTGTAAAAAGAACGGTAACAGGAAGGATTAAATGTCTTGTGATATCCATAACTTTTTGAGAAAATGACATTTCTAAGAAATTAGAACTTGTTAACCCGCCGACAGGAAACCAGCCTGTTTTCACCGCAAAAATCAAAAGTAATACCGCAAAGAAAAATGATGGAATTGCCATACCTATACTTGTAAGAACAGTAAGAATTCTATCAAAAGGAGTTTTCCACTTTACAGCCGCGAGAATTCCCAATGGAACTCCAACAATCCATGTTAAAAAGATTACGATAACTGTCAAAAGCAGCGTATTTGGAATTCTTTCCTTCAATTTAGCACTAACTTGCTCCCCGTTTGAGGTTATACCAAGATCCCCTTTAACAAAAGATTTTGCCCACTTTCCGTACTGAACAATAATCGGTTTATCTAACCCCAGACGTTCAGTTTCTCTTTGAAGCGTTTCTTTTGATACAGAAGGATTTAATTTCAACTCAGCCAGAGGATCTACAGGCGAAAGGCGTATTATAAAAAAGCTTATCAATGACACAATAATAAGCAGCGGTATGGTTTGAAGTATTCTTTTTAGTATATATATTAGTATTTGCATAATTATTTCAGTTTATCCCTTTTTCAAAAATTTCTTCTATATTATGCGTAACCCCGCCAAGCGGAGTTGGAAATACATTTTTAAACTTATTTCTTATTGCAACGATTATAATTGGAGAATAGATGTAAATAAACGGTTTTTGTTCATAAACAATTTCTTGATACTCGTCATAATATTTTTTTCTATCCTCAAAATTAATAGCCAGAGCCCCTTGTTCATAAAGATAATCAATTCTTTTTTCCCAAGGCAGACGTTTGCTGTTCATATCTTTTTCAAGGCGTTGATTAAACATATGCAAAGTTCCGTTAGACATCCAGACATTTTTACCGCCATTTGGTTCAAGAGGAGAGCCTGTAAGCCCCATTATAACCATATCCCAATCAAGAGTACTTACAAGTTTATTCACAAGAGAATTAAATTCAATGGGCTTGAAATTAACCTTCATCCCCAAATCCTCTAAATCCTGTTTTACCATAACACCTATAGCTTCGCGTTCGGTATTGCCAGCATTTGTGTATAAATTAAATTCTACGTGGTTATTGAATTTGTCCCTCAAATGCCCTTTTTTATCCCAATAAAAACCTGATTTTCGTAAAAGTTCTTTTGATTTTTCCAAATCTCTGTCGTACGGTTTCAAATTTTTATTAAGAAAAATAGAATTCAAACTTTCAGGGGTAAAAAGTGGTTCAGCAAGTCCATTTGCAATATTCAAAACCATATTTTTTCTATCAATTGCATAATCACAGGCTTTTCTGAAATTCAAATCACTAAACCAAAATTGTTTTTTAGGGTCAACATAGAATTTACCGTTATCATCTTTTCTGTTGTTTAAATTCATAGAAAGATACATAGTACCAGTATTTGGACCGATATTATAAACAGTAAAATCAGAATGCTTTTCCATTTCTTTAAATCGTGCGACATTTGCGCCTTGCAGGCTTATAACATCGAGTTCCCCGCCTTCAAATTTTAAAACTTCATTATTAATATCGCCTACAATCAGATAGATTATCTTATTAAGATATGGCAATTTGTCGCCATTTTTATTTATTTCGTAATAATTTGGATTTTTTTCATAGACAACACGCTGAGCAGGAACGTATTCTTTAAGTTTAAACGCTCCTGAAGTTACTAGACCTTCAGGCTTTATATTCGTTGATTGAAATGTATCAAAATAAGCTTTTCCCTTTTTGACTGCCGGTTCAAAAATATGTTTTGGAGCAATCGGAGTTGCAAGCATTCTCAAAAACGGTGCAAATGGTTTCGGAGTTATAAATTTCACGGTATAATCATCGATTTTATGAACGGTCGGAAGTTCGCCGTCGACAACTATAGAATCCCTGATAGACGTATTTCCAAATCCTGCAAGTATAATATCCTTCCACGTAAACACAACGTCATCTGCGGTAATTGATTTGCCGTCAGACCACTTTATTCCTTTTCGCAAATATATAATATATTCATTCCCGTTAACTTCAAACCCTTTAGCAAGTTTAGGAATAACCTCTCCTGTAACAGGCTGGGTTGTAACAAGTCCGTCATACATTATTTCAGACATTTGAGAAGATATATTATCTTTAGTATTGAATGGATTAAAAGTTTTCGGACCTTCTCCGATTGTAGAAAGCACCATATCACCGCCAAAATCACCTATGGTGTTTTGTGATTGCAAATAATCAATACCATTAACAGTCTTATTTTCGGGCTGCTTGTAATCGTGTAAAATTACATCTGCTTTTTTTCTGAGAACAGGAGCATCAGTTTCCGGAATATCCCTGTTTATACAAGCTTTTCCGACCAAAGCAGCCACACATAAGACTATCAGAATACCAATTATTTTTCTCTTCATAAACAAAAGTTTATCATGAAAAATAATTTTGTTTATAACCATACAAGGTTATTCAAATTTTCCAACAGTATAGTTTTCTGTTTCAATCAATTTCCCGTTAGCAAGCACATAATCAAAGTTACCATTCATAGGAGCTTGTGAATAAAATCCTTTGTCAGCACCGCTTCCAAATGCAAAATTATCTATTCCAACTTGATTAGGTCCTTTAAGACCGTTTGTATCTATATAAAAGAATCCACAATTATTACTCGTTTTATACTCCCCCTTATATCCGTTTGGACTGGAAGGATCCGGAATATAATTACCATTTGGATCGCTTTCATTAGAAAACCATGTATGAGTACAGCTTCCGTTCTGAACTTCTGATATTATACCAACAAAACTACCATCAGCCAATACAATGCGACGAGAATTTAAAGCTCCAGATTGTGTTGTATTTCCCATACCATTATTAATTTTCTTATACTGCCTTACAGTATAACTTCCGCCGCACTTATCTATATTACTACTTGTGCATACACTAACAGCGTTAAGATAAGTAGCAAAATCTTTCAACAACGCATCACTATCTGAATTTGAAAGCCAAAATGCAGTATAATCACCGGGAGTTCCATTATTTGCAAGCCACATATTAAGAGCATTATAAACAACTGAATAGGTTTTCTTCGCAGAATTAACAAAAACTTTTTCTTTGTAATCTGCAATCAAATTAGGCAAAGTTAATGCCGCAACAACACCGATTACACCCAGAGTTATTAAAACTTCAGCAAGGGTAAAGGCTTTAAATAGATTATGAGAGGATTTTAGGCGCTTGCCCCCCCCCCGTAAACATCTCTAAACAAATTTTTCATAAAATAATCCTCCTATTTATTTGTATATTATGATTTTAACGTATTTTACTGAAAGTTACAAGTGGTTAAAAACTCCACTGAGCGCTTTGAATATAATTCTGCTTTCAATTTTTTATTTTTACGTTCCTTTTTAGGTAACTCTATTGGAGATAAAATTCCCCAATTTGAATTTATTGGCTGAAACTTATCATGATTTTCATCAGTAATATAATTTGTCAAAGCCCCTAGCATTGTTTCTTTTGGAAGCACTAAAAGCTCTTCACCTTTCAAATATTTTGCCATGTTAATTCCAGCAAGCAAACCTGACGCAATAGATTCTGTATAGCCTTCAGTACCGGTTAATTGACCTGCAAAAAATAAATCAGCACGTTTTCTTGTTTGCAATGACGGGTTCAAAAGTTTTGGAGAATTAATGAATGTATTTCTATGCATAACGCCGTATCTTACAATATTAACATTCTCCAACCCGGGAATTGATTGCAGCAATTCCTTTTGTGCGCCCCATTTTAGATTAGTTTGAAATCCGACTAAATTATATAAGGTTTTGGCAGAATTATCCTGACGGAGTTGAACAACAGCATAATTTTCAACACCAGTGCGCTTATCTACAAGTCCGACAGGCTTCATCGGACCAAAACGAAGTGTATCCACGCCGCGGGATGCCAAAACTTCCACAGGCAGACAGCTTTCAAAAAACTTTGCCCCTTTTTCAAATTCTTTTAATTCAATTTTGGGTGCATTAATCAAAATATTATAAAATTTGTCATACTGCTCCTTATCCATAGGGCAGTTAATATAAGATGCCTCGCCTTTGTCATATCTGCTTGCATAAAAAGCTATATCAAAATTTATACTGTCTTTTTCTACAATAGGCGCTATTGCATCAAAAAAATGCAAATGCTCACTTTGAGTAAATTCTCTTATAGAATTCGATAAATCTTCACTTGTCAAAGGGCCAGAAGCCAAAATCACATTACCTTCGGGAATTTCTCTAACTTCTTCTCTAATAATATTTATTAAAGGATTTTCTTCAATTTTGTTTGTAACTGTCTGCGAAAAAAGTTCCCTGTCAATAGCAAGAGCACCGCCTGCCGGCACCTGACAATCATAAGCAATTTTTATAAGTTCACCGCCGAGAAGTTCCATTTCTTTTTTTAATAATCCAGACGCATTTGAACAATCAGCAGAACCTAAACTATTTGAGCATACAAATTCTGCGAACTTTTCTGTCTTATGCGCGCCGGTAGTTTTTTTCGGACGCATTTCAAACAAATTAACTTTTATCCCGCGTTTAGCAAGCTGCAAAGCCGCCTCGGAGCCTGCTAAACCTGCACCAATTACATTAACTTCCATATAAAAAGATTATATCAGACAAGAAAATGTGTCAATTTGGATAATGTTTTTTTTCTTATATTAGAGTTTATTGCTAAATTGTAAATTTATTATTATATATGTAGTAAAAAAGTTGAAAAAATTATTGCGATTAAGTATAATAATTACACTTATTATTATTTTGTTTTGTTAAATTTCTTAACTAAGCCGGCAAAAAATAGCAATAAGTAAAACAGATTAGTTTTTAAATATATGTGTAGAATTGTAGTTATAAAAAAGTAGGGATATGTCAGTAAAACCAGTAAATTTATTATCACCCCAGAACAGAAACGGGAATGCAGAAAAACAAAAAAATCAGCAAAATCCATCTTTCAAAGGCGGATTTAATCCAATTGTAACAGTAATGGACGCTATAGACAGAGGAGGTTTTGCAGCATCATTTATTGCTCAAGACGGAATCGGTATGGTTGCTCCACGTATATATGAAGGGCTTAACCGTAATAGAAAAAAGGATGAAAATGGGAAAATGACAGGCCCTTTGAACTGGGAATTCGCAAGAAGAGAAGGTATTAGAGAAATTTTAAGCGGCCCCAGTGCATTCTTAATCCCTATGGGCATGCTTGCATTTATAAAAAAATGGGGCGGATCTGCCAATAACGTTCATATCAGCCATATTAACGCTATAGGTGAATCGTTTACAGAATTTGCAAAAAACAACCACAATATACTTGCAAATCAAAATGAAGCAAAACGCGAATTCTATACACACTTCTTTGAAAATATATTGAAAGAATCCGCTGAACTTACATCTGAAGAACTATCAGAAAATGCTAAATATTTTGCAAATACTTTGCTGAAAATAGAACAATCTTCTAAAAAGAAAGAAACTAAAGCTTTAAAAAATGAATTAACAGAAAAATACATGCTTCTAAGAAAATCTCACGCATCTCCATCTGAGAATGAACTTGGTGCTATTTATAAATTAAACAATGGAAACAAATTAAATACTTCTATAAAACGCTTAATGGAAAGCTTGCCTGACTATACAAATGATGCAATTAAATCTGTAAACAAACATTTTGATAAGTCAAAGAGCATGACAAGCATTGAAGACTTTATAAAACACTTTAACAACAAACGTATTACAGGCAGAGTTTTATCTGTTGCAGGTATGTTCTCAGCAGTTGTCGGCTTCTATGCGTTAATACCAAAACTTTACAATATAGGCTTGAAAAAAGATCCAGGCTTAGCAGGTATTGAAGGCGCTGAAGAAACTCAAAAAGAAGATAATAAAACAGCAGAAAAAACAGAAACAAAATCAGATAAATCAAAAGAAGTTGCATTTAAAGGCGGTTTGGGGTCAATAGCCTCTACTGCCGGCGAAAAAATGATTAACAGCAAAGGTTTCAATAAATTCTTTAATAAAGCAGAATTTAACGGCGCTTCAATGTCAGTTATGGATATGTTAGCGCTATTGTTCGGTTTCTGTTTGCCAAGCCGTTACGCAAATGCAAAAAGTGATTATGAAAAAGATGAAATACTTGTTCGTGATATATCAAGCTTTACCGCAATTCTTTTTGGTGCTAAAGCTTTGTCTAGAGGCTTCTCAGACATGTTCTCAAGAATTACAGGCCTGTCACTAAATACAAGACCTGAAGATCATGACAAATCATTCTTCCATAAGGTTAAAAATTACTTCACAGCCGGAAATGGTATAGATGTATTAAACTCAGAACAAATAGTATCTAAATATCATAATATACATGAATATAAAGATGGCATCCTCGGATTTGTAGAATTCTTAGAAAATAATGGCGGCAATGCTAAAAAAGTTCTTGGAATGGATAAAACAATTTCAGCTAAAATGCAGGAAATATTAGGCAAGCCTCTTAAAAATGCTTCTATTGAAGAAATTAAATCAGGTTTAAAAAGAGAAATGGAGAAAGATAGCTCTAAAGCACTTGATGCAATATATGATGTATTTAAATCAAAAACAAACAAATTTGTACAAACAGCCAAAACTTGCAACAGTGCATTCGGATTTGCTTCTACAATAGTTCTTGTACCTGTATTTATGATGTGGCTGGCAAGATTCTGTGAAAGAATGACTAAAGAACGTATTGCCAAAGAAGCTGCAATGAAAAAAGCCCAGCCTCAACAGCCGCAGCCTAACGCAAATTTACAACCAAATGTTCAACAACAAAATATCCAGCCTATAAGTAATAAACAAACTGTTTCAATACAAAATTTTATAGATAATAAAGCAAAAGCTTAATCTTATAATTCTACACAAACAATAAAATAAATCCCGACAATTATATAAAAAGTCGGGATTTATTATTTAGCATTATTATTTAGTTATTCCTTAATTAAAGCATTGATTTCTTCAACCATTTTATCAGGATCGAAACCATGCACTTTAGCACCGGCTTCTAAATTTTCAAAACGTGCAGCAGCACAGCCTAAACAGCCCAAACCATATTTTTGAAAGATTTCAACACTTTCAGGACAAGTTTGTACGATTTCAATGATATTCATATCTTTACTAATTTTTTTTGTCATAATATTTCTCCTTCTCTTGATTTTTACAAAAATATAATTAATAATATTATACATAAAAATAAAAAAAGAAGGACGTGTTTATGGAATTCATTAAAAAATTTTTCAATGATGACTCAAAAGTTGTAGGTTTGTGTTCATTAAAAAAGAAAGAACAGAAAATCTATTCTTTCACTCCAAAATATAGTAATACACGTTTAGCTTGCAGTACAAACTATTCAAAAAACATCTTTTTAGGCTAAAATATCTAATCTATTAGCAACAGCAGAGGCCTTAATTCCTTCCATATCATTTGTTCTAGGGTGATTCAAATTATAAGGAGAGCTTACTGCACTTTGTACAAAACCTGGTTGATAAGCATTATTACGAACAGGTTGTACTTGTTGCGCCTGCAATGCAGGATTAATTGCTTGAATTCTGTTAACAAATAATGACATATTTTTTCCCCATTAATACTTTACATATATATAAAGGAATTTATAAAAAATAAATTGCGCTTTTTAAACCAAATATTAAGGAATATTAAGAAAGATAAAACAAATTACTGGTCGCTTTCATGGTGATCATTATCTTTCATAAGCTTGGCGAAATCAGAAGGTTTAATACTTTGTACAAATTTTTTGAATTCTTGTGCTTCTTCTTCGTCTTTTGCTGTATCAGTAGATACAGACCCGTTTGAAATAACGTTAGCAGTAACAAAAATAGGTGCATCCACTCTAATTGCAACAGCAATTGCATCAGATGGTCTAGAGTCAATTTCCAAAATCTTGCCTTCGTCGTTTACCAAAAACAAAGTCGCATAATAAGTATCTTTTTCAACATCATTAATTTCAACTTTATCAAGCTTGTATCCAGTTTTTTCTATAATATTAATGATTAAATCATGAGTCATAGGGCGTGCTACATTAAGATTTTCAATTTTTCGAATAATAGCACTTGCTTCAGCCGACCCAATCCAAATAGGTAAAGCTTTTCTATTTTCCTTGTCGTGCAAAACAACAATTGGGGAGCCTGTTCTGGTATCAAGTGCAATACCCATAACCTTCATTTCAATCATATAATATTACCTCTCTAAATGCTTTTAATACTATTTTAGCCTAATTATACAATAGGTCAAGAGAAAGTTACAATAAAATTAAAAACAAAAAAAGATTTACGAAAAAAAATATTTATGTTAGAATAAAAATATGCACATGTCAGGTAATTATCTGACAACAAAAAATAAAAATTGGAGTAATGGCCGAGTGGCTGAAGGCGGCACCCTGCTAAGGTGTTATGTGGAGCAATCTGCATCTAGGGTTCAAATCCCTATTACTCCGTTTTTTATTTATTTTTATATTAAATTATAGTCTGTATGTATGAAAAAAGTATCTGTAATTATTCCTTGTTATAATCAGGGAAAATATTTAGAAGAAGCTATTAATTCTGTCCTATGCTCTCATTATAAAAGTTTTGAAATAATTATAGTTAATGACGGTTCAGATGATGAAATAACAAAACCTGTATTAAATAAGTTAGAAAATAAAGGGATTACAATAATCAATATAGAAAATTCCGGAGTTTGTACAGCGAGAAATACCGGCATTAAATCTTGTAATGGTGAATATATTTTAACCCTTGATGCAGATGACAAAATAGCGCCTGATTATATTGAAAAAGCAGTTAAAATACTTGATGAAAATGATGATATTGGAATTGTATACTGTAAAGCGCAATTTTTTGATGCGGTTAACAAGCCTGTGGATTTGAAACCAGCAACAATTTACAATATGCTTGTTCAAAATAGAATTTTTTCAGCAAGCTTTTTTCGAAAAAGTACATTTACAGAAGTTGGAGGATTTAATCCAGACCTCGAACTCGGTTGTGAAGATTGGGATTTCTGGTTATCTATAATTGAAACCGGTGCAAAAGTTTTTCAAATTCCGGAAATACTATTTTTCTGGCGCAAGGCAGAAAATTCCAGAACTCAAAAAGCTTTAAATCCATCAAATTACTTACAAATCAGATTAAAAATGATTGAACACCACAAAAAACTTTATAACAAATTCAGGTTAATAATATATATTCACCTGTGTTTTATGATAGCAAAAAACTATATATCATATTATCTAAAAATGATAAAAGGCGGTGCAAAATGGACTTAAAAACATTTATTGAACGTTCATTATCATATTTCCCGAATAATTTAAAATTAATTTTGACTCATCATAATTATAAAAAGATTTTACTAAAACTGAAAAAAGAATTCGGTAAAAGAAAATTAAGGGTTTGTTTTCTGAATTCGGAAAATTCAAAATGGGTATACGGATCGCTTTATGATAAACTTATAAAAAGTAAATTTTTTACCCCTGTTGTTTTGCTTGTGGTTGACAAGGATTATTCTGACAGGGATATTGAAAAACTAAAAACAAACTACGAATTTTTCAATTCACGTGGAATGAATGTTGAATATGCATTTGATATAGAAACAAAAGAACACATTCCACTATCAGAATTTAATCCGGATATCATATTTTATCAGGAACCATGGGCATTACCAAGGTTACAGCAGCCGCGGCATACTTCCAAATATTCTCTTTGCTGCTATTGCAGCTATGGAACTGGGACAACAAACGGCAGGAATGAATATTGTTCTAGATTTTTTAAAGAAGTTTGGGCATATTTTCTGGATAATAACTTTGTAAAAAAAGTTTTGACAAATCACGGAGTGAACGGCAAAAATCTTGTTGTCACAGGCAGTATTAAACTTGACGCTTATTCATATCCGCTTAATCCGGATAAACAAATATGGCAGACAAATAATTTTAGAATAATTTATGCACCGCACTTTTCTTTTGCCAAAGATAGTATTCTGAAGTTTGGGACATTTGATATTTACTACAAATTTTTTGTTGAATTTGCAAAATCTCATCCGGAAATAGAATTTATATTCAAACCTCATCCTGTGTTAAGAAAAATGATAGTCCAAGAACACCTTATGACAGAAGCAGAAACAGACGACTATTATGCTTTTTGGGCTAATTCAAATAACACGCATTTTTATGATAAAGGTGATTATTTTGATATTTTTAAAACATCTGATATGATGATAACAGATTGTAATTCTTTCTTAACAGAATATCTTCCGGCTCAAAAACCTTTAATACAGCTTATTGCCGGCAAAAGCATCGGACTAAATGAATTCGGCGAAGAAATTACAAAAGGATACTATAAAGTTCACAATTTAGAAGAGTTGAAAGCAGCATTGAATAAATTGATAATACAAAAAGATGACACCTTGAAAGAAGAACGCAAAAAATGTATGGAAAAACTTATTATGCCGCAAATCGGGACAGCAGGAGTTATAATGAATTATCTTATAGAAAAGATTAAAAACGGAGGGGATTAATGAATATAGCAATAATTTTTGCAGGCGGAACAGGACAGCGATTTTCAAATGATAACCTCCCGAAACAATTTGTGGAAGTTTCAGGCAAGCCCATTATTGTTCATACGATAGAAATTTTTCAAAAACATAAAGAAATAGACAAAATTTATATATCGATTTTGCCGGAATATTTTGCTTACACAGAAGATCTTGTTGACAAGTTTGGATTAACAAAAGTTGCAAAAGTTTTAAAAGGCGGTGCAACAGCCCAGCATTCAATATATAATGCTTTGAAAGCCGCAGAAAAAGAAAATCCTTCAAACTCAATTGTTTTAATACATGATGGTGTTCGCCCGATTCTTGATTCTGATGTAATCTCAAAAAACATATCTGATGTAAAAGAATTCGGAAACTCAATCACCTGCACGCCGTGCTATGAAACTATTCTGATAAGTGATAATGGAATTACCCCAAAAGAAATTCCATACAGACGCAATACTTATGCAGCTCAAGCACCTCAGTGTTTTTATTTGAACGAGATAATTGCTGCACATGAAGAAATTCAGAAAACAAATCCAAACTATTGTGATATGATTGATGCGTGTACAATTTTTAATACATTGAATAAACAAACCCATATGACACAAGGAAATTTTGGTAATATAAAAGTAACAACACCAAGAGATTTGTATATCCTTGAAGCACTTTTGAAATACAGAAAAGAGAATGAATATGCGATACAGTAATATTATTAATCAACACACAAGACGTGACTGTCGAGATATTGTAATGTCAAATTTGGTTAACTGGCAAAATTTTAAAGATAAAATAATCTTAATTACCGGTTCAACAGGCTTTATAGGAGTTCAAACAGTTCTTGCATTATCAAAAGCTTCAAAGGATTACAATTTAAATGTAAAATTAATTCTTCCAGTAAGGAATATAAAAAAAGCTAAAAGTATATTTTATTCAGAACTTAGATTTGTAAATATAAAACTAATTAAACAAGATATAAATAAAAAAATAAATTATCACGGGGGAATTGATTATATAATACATGCAGCCTCAAACACAAGTTCAAAGTCTTTTGTAGACACGCCTGTAGAGACTATTGATACAACTGTAAACGGAACAAGGAACATATTAGAACTTGCAAAAGAAAAACAGGTTAAAAGTGTTGTATATCTTTCATCAATGGAAGTTTACGGAACAGTAAACTCAGACGTTCCTCTAAAAGAAGATGATTATGGATATTTAGATTTAATAAATGAAAGAAATTCCTATCCACAGGCAAAGCGTCTAGCAGAGACAATGTGTTATTCTTATTTTAAAGAATATAATTTACCTGTAAAAATCGCACGTCTTTGTCAGATTATCGGGGCAAATATTCCTTATAATGATACGCGTGTATTTGCTCAATTTGCAAGAAACGTTGTTGAAAAGAAGGATATCGTTTTACATACAGACGGGTCAACAGTAAGGAATTATTGTTACATAACAGATTGTATCACTGCAATTTTCAAAATTCTAACAGAAGGCGCATCTGGTGAAGCATATAATGTAGCCAACAAAGATGCGATTTGTTCTATTAAAGAAATGGCAGAAAAAATTACAAAAGATACACCTGAGATTAAAGTAATAGTTGAGAATAAAAATTCTAACTTATATCCTAAAAATTGTAAAATATTCCTAGACACAAATAAATTAGAAAGTTTAGGTTGGAATGCGGAAATTGCTGTTGACGATATTTTATCAAAGCTAGTTGACGGTTTTTTAGCGCAAAAAAATCAATCATTAATGCAATTTACATTTAAAGATTATCTCAAAGATTATATATGTTTTAAAAATTTTGGAGGACATAAAAATTTATCAATACTAGGACTAAAATTCCGAATACCTAATAATTTTATTTATGAACACATATACAAGTACTTACCAGTCGATAATAAAAAAATTGTTTTTGATAATTTTTTAGGTTTTGGCTATGGTTGTAATCCGAAATATATCACAGAAGAACTCTTAAAACAGAATATTAACTGTAAAATAGTTTGGTTAGTTCAGAATCCTAAAAAAAGCAGAAAAAATTTTCCTAAAAAGCTGAAATTAGTAGATATTGCCTCTGAAAAAGCGATTTATGAACTATCTACAGCCAAAATTTGGGTTGATAATGTTAGAAAAATTAATTTACTAAAAAGAGGTTTAGAAAAAAAGAATAACCAAATATATATTCAAACTTGGCATGGTTCATTAGGTATAAAGAAAATTGAAAATGCAATTCCTGGTTTTTGGGAGAAGACATTTGTCTTAAAGGATTATTATATACAAGATGCGAAGTATAGTGATTATTTAATATGTAACAGCACTTTTGAAGCAAACATTTATAAACATAATTTATCTGAATATGGAGAAATAGAATTTTATGGGCATCCACGAAATGATATTTTATTAAAGGACTTAAATAGCTGTAAACAAAAAATTTATTCAAATTACAATATAAATAAATCTGATAAAGTTTTATTATACGTACCTACTTTCCGTGATGGCACAAGAATTAGCTGTTATAACATAAATTTTGAGAGTTTAAAAAAGACTTTAGAAACGAAATTTGACGGAGAATGGAAAATATTAGTTAGACTCCACCCTAAATTAGAAAAATATACCAATCTTCTAATACCAAAGAATAATGCCAGTATTATAGATGTAACCCAATATCCAGATATACAGGAACTTTTGGCTGCTGCCGATATTGCAATAACTGATTATTCAAGCTGCATATTTGATTTTATGCTGACTAAAAAACCAGGTTTCATTTATGCAACGGATATTGAAGAATATAATACAGAACGGGGATTTTATTACCCGCTAGAAGAAACGCCATTCCCTATTGCCCGTAACAATGAGGAGTTAATCCAAAATATATTAAACTTTGATAATGAAAAATATCAACAAAAAGTAGAAAAGTTCTTAAAAGACAAAGGCTGCATAGAAGACGGCCATGCTTCAGAAAGAGTTGTAGAACTGATAAAAGAAATTATTAATAAATAATTTATTACGAAAAATACATATACTTTTATTAAAAAATATTCATTCTTTATGACATGTGTAACAATACATGTGTAATAAAGGAGGGGTTAAATAATGAAAGACAAAACTTTTTTGATGATTCCAGGCCCTACACCGGTACCGGAATCAGTAATGCTCGACATCGCTAAACATCCGATTGGACACAGAAGCTCGGAATTCTCCTCCATTTTAGAAGAAGTTTATGAAAATTTAAAATATGTTTTCCAGACAAAAAATGACGTATTTATGTTCACATCCAGCGGCACAGGTGCAATGTGCGCAGCTTTAGAAAATCTTATTAATGAAGGAGATAAAGTTTTATCACTCGTTATCGGCAACTTTGGCAACCGCTGGGCAAAAATTGCAGAATCAAGAGGCGCTAAAGTTGAAAAAATTGAAGTTGCAGCAGGAGAAGTTATTGATCCGGAAATTCTTAAACTTGCTCTTAGTGAGGACAAAAATAAAGAGATTAAAATTGTCACGCTAACACACAGTGAAACCTCAACAGGTGCTGCAAATGATATAAAAACATTATGTTCTATAATAAGAGAACACGGTGCGATATCTGTAGTTGACGGTGTAACAAGTGTTTGCGCAATGCCATGTAAGCCTGATGAATGGGGAATTGATGTACTTATTTCAGGTTCTCAAAAAGGTTTTATGGTTCCGCCAGGTCTGGCTTTTCTGACGGCAAATGAACGCGCCTGGAAGGTTTATGAGCAATGTAAGCATCCAAGCTTTTATTTTGACTGGGCTGCTTACAAAAAATCTGTTCAAGCGAATTCAACACCTTTCACACCCGCAGTTAACCTTATTGTCGGCTTAAATACTGCGTTGAAAATGATTAAACAAGAAGGTATTGAAAAAGTTAACAACCGTCATAAACGTCACGCTATGGCATTAAGAAAAGCACTTCGCACAATGAATTTAAAACTTCTTGTTCCGCAGGATGAAAACGCAAGTTATGCAATAACATCTATTCTGCCGCCTGAAGGTATTTCGGTACCTGATATAAGAAAAGCGCTGAAAGAAGATTATGACATCGTTGTTGCAAACGGTCAAAACCAATTAAAAGATAAAATTTTCAGAATGGGAACACTTGGTTTTGTATGCGACAGAGATTTAATAGCTTCAGTAGGTGCATTAGAGGCTGTATTACACAAACTCGGACATAATTTCGCAATAGGAGAAGGAGTTAAAACTATTATTTTAGAATTAGAAAAGTAAAGGTGGTTTAATGAAAGTTTTAATAACAGATAAAATAAACGAGGCAGCGGAAAAAATTATAGAACAAGCTGCGCAGGTTGATTTTCTTCCAACAATGCAAGAGGATGAATTGGTAAAAATTATACCTGAATATGATGCATTAATGGTAAGAAGCCAGACAAAAGTTACGGCAAAAATCATTGAGGCCGGTAAAAACTTAAAAATTATAGGCAGAGCAGGTGTCGGCGTTGACAATATAGATGTAGAAGCTGCAACTCAAAAAGGAATAATTGTTGTAAATTCACCTGACGGTAACACCATGGCAGCAGCAGAACATACAATTGCTCTAATGCTTGCAATGGCAAGGAATATTGCACCTGCTGCCGCATCTACCAAAGAAGGCAGGTGGGATAGGTCTAAATTCACAGGCTGCGAGCTTTATAAAAAAACATTAGGAATAATCGGTTTTGGTAAAATCGGGACGCATGTTAGTGAAGTCGCACTCGCCCTGGGAATGAAAGTTGTTGTATATGATCCTTACGCCGCAAAAGAAATTGTAGAAAAACGCGGCGGAGAATATATTGAAAATCTTGATGATTTCTGGGGTAAATGTGATTTTATAACAGTTCATGTTCCAAAAACAAAAGACACAATTAATCTAATTAATAAAGATACAATTGCAAAAATGAAAAAAGGTGTACGTCTTGTAAACTGTGCAAGAGGCGGGATTATCAATGAAAAAGATCTAAAGGATGCAATAGAAAGTGGTTATGTTGCATCAGCCGCAATTGATGTTTATGAGAATGAACCAAATATTCAAGAATGTCCATTAATTCACTGCAACGGGAATATTGTACTTACACCGCACCTCGGGGCAAGCACTCAGGAAGCGCAGATGAATGTAGCAATTGATGTTGCAGAACAAATAAAAGAAGTTCTATCAGGCGGCTCAGCCTCATCTGCTGTAAATATACCATCACTTCGTCCTGATAAGCTTGAACCGGTAAAAGAATATATGCAAATTGCAGAAAATTCAGCAGAACTTGCAATGCAAATTTCAAAAGGAGTTATTAAATCAATAGAAATTACAGCTATGGGAAATCTTGCAGATTTAGAAATTCAACCTTTAGAAGTTGCAGTGTTAAGAGGGATACTATCATCAATGCTTGAGGGTGTAAACTATGTTAACGCACCGTTTATTGCAAAAAAACGCGGAATAGATATTATTTCTACACGTTCAAAAACAAAATGTAGTTTTGCAGGGCTTTTAACAATTAAACTTACGACAGACAAAGGCAGTAATACTGTTTCAGGCGCGCTTGTTGCAAAGGATATTCCAAGAATTGTAAAGATCAATGACTATGAAACAAGTATCCGCCCGCAAAAACACATGCTGCTTGTACCACACGTCAACAAACCTTCCATGATTGCAAAAGTTGCAAAAGTTATCGGAGAAAATAATATCAACATAGGTTCTATGAACGTTGTTCAGAAAAATGACAAACACGCAACAGAATCAATAATGGTAATCAATATTGATTCAGAAGTTAATAACAATGTACTGAAAGAAATTGAACATATTGACGGCGTGCATAATCCTCAATATATTAAACTTAATGTAAAAGAATAAAAAAGGTAACAAATGAAATTAGCAGTTTTCGACTTTGATTCAACCTTAATGGACGGAGAGACAATAGAATATCTCGCTAAAGAGGCCAATATAGAACAAAAAGTCAAACAAATTACGGATAGAGCAATGCAAGGAGAATTAGATTTTTTTGAAAGTCTACAAACACGTGTTTCTTTGCTTAAAGGTTTAAAAGTTGAAACTGTTAATCACATTTGTGAAAACCTGCCCGCCATGCCAGGTGCAGAAGAAACAATTAAAGCGCTCCACCAAAAAGGATTTAAAGTAATATGTTTTTCAGGCGGTTTCAAAAATGCAACTGTTCCTTTTGCAAAAAAATTCGGTATTGATTGTGAATTTTCAAACATTTTACATTCAAAAGACGGAATACTTACAGGACTGGTTGGCGGAGAAATGATGTTTTCTGATAGCAAAGGCGAAATGTTAAAAAGAATACAAAATCTTTTAAATATTACGCCGGAGGACACAATTGCCACAGGCGACGGGGCAAATGATTTGAGTATGTTTAAATATTCAAGTAAAAAAATTGCATTCTGCGCAAAACCAATCCTAAAACAGCATGCAAATATTATTATTGACAAAAAAGATCTTAGAGAAATATTAAATCATATATAATTTCTAGATATCTTCCGGCAAATCAAAATCTTCGTCATTGACTTCACGCAAAAAATTTGTCCAGCTGTTATAATATTCTGCAAGAGCCAAAGTATACCCAACAATAATAGATTTGTAAGACTGCTTCATAACTATTAACTCTGTAATATCAGATTTGCCATTTTCATAGTTTTCTTTTGACAAATTAATTAATTCATCAGAGTCTTTAATAATCTTATCTTCAAAATAATTCAAATTCTGCGCTGCAGTAAGGAATTTGTCATAAGCTGCACTAATATCTTTTTCAGCCTTATTCTTTACGGATTTATACTTCAATTCAGCCTGCGAAAGCTTCAAACCTGCATTTTGAATTTCAGGCGAATAATTATAGAATAAAGGGATGTTTACAATGCTTGCGCCGGCATAAGCACCATTGTTAAAATTACCGCTGTTTGAATATGCTGCTGTTTGGTAAGCATAGCCGCCGACAAGTGATAAATCCGGAATTCTCTGACGTGCAACAACTTTAAGATTTTTTTCAGCTACATCAATTTCCTGTTTTGCAATTTGAATATCGTAACGATTTTTCAAAGCTTTTTCCACAACAAGTTTGAATGATGGGAATTTATAATTAGGCGGAGGAGTTAACATTTCATCAAAATTATTTTCCTCAGAAAATATTTTATCCATACTATCGTATGTAACGTCGTTAGGATCATTAATGATTTCATTAAAATAAACTAAAGCATTTTTAACATCAACTTTAGCTGTATTAACCTGAGTTATAAGCTGGTTAAGAGCAATTTCTGCCTGCAAAACATCAATTTCAGAATTTTTACCGGACTTTACACGCTCCTTTGCAATATCCAATAGTTCTTCCTGTAAGGCCTGCTGCTGCTCAAGAGTATAAAGAACTGATTTTGCAGATACAAGACTGATATAAGCTTCTCTCACATCCATTTTTAAATCAAATGTTGTATAACCAACATTTTTTTGAACAAGTTCAAGATTAGACTTCGCCAAATCTTTACGGGCACTTCTTTTGGCTATCTCAATAAGCTGTGATGCTCCAAGCTGTTTAGGTTCTGACCTTCCTGCCGCACCTAAAAAATAAAATGCATCAAATGACGGATTTTGAAGCCTATTTGCTTTCTTAATATCATTTTTAGCAATATTAATGTTAATCTGTTCTGCCTGTAAATCAATATTGTTTTTTAACGCTGCCTCAATTGCTTCATTAAGATACACCTTTTTAATATCCTCAATACCAAAAGCGACAGGAGAGGATAATATTAGAAACATTAAAGTACAAAACAATTTTTTCATAGTAATACATTATACCATAAATTAAAGTTTACATTCACTAGTCTTTGGCAATTCTGTTTCATTCTTAACAAAATTATATCTGTCATATTTTTTTATAAAGTACATAAAGCAAACAAAACCAACAAACGCCAGAATATATCCCGGAACAGTAGTATAATTATAAGATAATCCGGCTTCAGGAGGTAAACCTCCTAAAAAAGCACCTAGAGCATTTCCTAAATTAAAAGCCATTTGTGCACTTGCAGCACCTAATATTTCTCCACCCGGAGCGTACTGAATAATCAAAAGCTGCTGTGGGGCTGAAATCGCAAACAAACATGCAGTACAAATAAACATTAAAATAACAGAACAAACATTATTACCGGCTAAAAAGAATATTAAAATAAGGCTGATTGCCGCAACTAATTGAGTATAACCCGCAACTTTAGCAGGAGTGTATTTATCTGCTAATTTCCCACCGATAAAATTACCAAAACACATTCCGGCACCGGCAATAATCATTAATAAAGAAACACTCTGAGGTTTAAATCCGGATACTTTAACAAGCAATGGGTTAATATAACTGAACCAGCAAAAAATTCCTCCGTTTCCAAACATAATTGCGGCAATAATTAACCAAGGAGCAAGAGATTTTAAAAATTTAAACTGTCCCAGAATTCCATTATCAGGCATAGCATCAAAATGAGGAATCCATTTACATATAGCGGCAAATACGAAAATTCCAAAAATTCCAATCAATAAAAATAAAACTCTCCATGAAATATTATGACTAACAAAAGTTCCCAAAGGAATGCCTATTAAATTGGCTACAGTCATGCCTGCAACCATAGTTGCAACAGCCTGAGAATCCTTTGCTTTATCAGCAAGCTTTGAAGCAACAATAGAACCTATTCCGAAAAATCCTCCATGAGGCAGTCCCGAAACAAATCTCGATATTAACATAGATAAATAATTAGGAGATATTGAGGTGAGTAAAATTCCTATTATATGGATAGAAACTAAACCTAATAAAATATTTTTTAAAGGTTTCTTTCTAGCTGCAAATACAAGTATTATCGCACCAAAAGCCACGCCCAATGCATAGGCTGAAATAAAATGTCCCGCTGCCGGAATAGATATTTTCATAGACTTTGCAATATCAGGCAAAATTCCCATCATTACGAATTCTGCCATTCCGAGGCTGAATGTTCCAAAAGCTAATGATAACAAACTTTTCTTTATATTTCCAAACATGTAAATCTTCTCCAGATAAAATTATAATACAAATAATGTTTATTATTGACAATTTTATGGAATATAAAATATATGGAGTAATAATTAGGAGTTTTCCATGAATAAAAATACAAAAATCGTTATAATAAGTACTATATCAACAATATCAATTCTAGCAATAACCATAACTCTAGGAATCCCATGGGCATATTTAGCAAAAGCCTTTAGCAGTCCGCAGCCTTCAGCTCAGGCCGAAGAATATTACAAATCAGCAATAAAAAGCGCAATAATTCCAAGAGCACGTGCCACTGCAAATCTTGAGCTGGCAAGATATTATCTAACAGAAGAGCATAACGGCCTTAAAGCTCTTAAACATTTTGAAGAAGCATATAAATACAAAAAAAGTTATAAAGATATGACGGCACTTGGCATGATTTATACTGCCAAAGGAGATTACGAAAAAGCAATAAACGTAGAAAAAGACCAGAATGCATATACTGCAATTGCAATAAATTATATATTCTTAAAGGATTATACCAACGCATTAAAATATGTTAATACAGCAATTGAAAAAAATCCTGCAAATTGTTGGAATTACAGAACACGTGCAGTTATATACGAAAATCTCAAACAAAGAAACAGCGCACTTGAAGATTATCAAACTGCAATAAAATATTGTCCATTCAGAGAAGATGAAATTCATAAAGACATCGAAAATTATAAAACTTCATTCAAAGAAGATTATGAAGATCTGAAAAAATCGTTAAAATTATAATAAAAATCCCGGCAATTAAATTTGTCGGGATTTTTTATTAAATACTTTTTCTTCAAACATTCCTCAAACAGCCAGGGCTAAACATTTTTACCCATTTGATAGGCTTCCTGCATATATTTGGTAGATTTAACCTCATCTTTTTGCCAAACGCCGGTTGCTCGGATAATCCCTTTGTCTTCTGCGCCTGACAAGCAATATAAAAATCCCTGCAATTCAATAACAGCCCTGTCCATAGCATGCTGGCTTACGTCGGCGGCAGTCATTATGTAATAAAATTCTTTATTTACAATTCTTGTATACATTGCGCAGCATCTGTCAATTAAAGTTTTCAATTGTCCGCAAATAGTATAAAAATAAATCGGAGTAGCAAAAACAATAACATCAGCTTTTAGCATTTTTTCAAGAATTTCTGTCATTTCATCTTTTTGAGAGCAGGCAGTGTTGTCATTTGTATTGCAAAAACCGCATCCTGTACAGTAGTTTATTTTTTTATCACGTAGAAAAATTTTCTCAACAGAATTACCGGCCTCTTTTGCACCTCTTAAAAATTCATCACATAAAATATCTGAATTACCGCCTTTTCTTGGAGATGACGATATAATTAATACATTTTTACTCATAACCATTCCACCTTTCTTATTTAACAAAATTCATTTTACAACTTGATAGTAACTATCAGTCAAGAGATTTTTATGCTAAAATTTATTCAGGAGGGAATTATGTATACAATAAAAGAGGTTTCAAAGCTGATGGATGTATCCGAACACACGCTTCGTTTTTGGGCAAAAAGCGGACTTTTCCCGTCAATAACCCGTGATAAAAACAACATCAGGCAGTTTGATGAGACTGACCTTGAATGGGTAAAAATAGTAAAATGTCTCAGAAAAATTGGAACAGATAATAAGTCCATAAAAAGATATATTGATTTATGCCTGATAGGCGATTCTACAATAAAAGAAAGATACAAAATAATTATGGACACAAAAGAAAAAGCTTTACAGCAGATGGAAGAATTAAGAAATCAATTAGATGTTCTTAATTATAAACAAAAGTTCTATGAAAACCTTATAAAGAATAATCTTGAAGATCCATGGAATCCAGCAAATAAAAAAGTAACGACTTAATTACTTGTTGGGGTTCCGGCAAAAATTGTCGGTTGGGCATACTTGCCCAACAAAATTATGACAATAAATAAACAACATTTCTACTTCCCCTCATCCGGCTTGCAGTAATTGTAGGTTGGGGTTTCCACCCCAACAAATGAAACTAATTATGACTGTTCCCTCACCCTAGCCCTCTTCCATCAAGAGAGGGGATTTGATATGACAATAAATACACAGACTTGCAGTCACCAGCTCCCACTGAGAGAAGGAAGAAAATATCCTCTCCTATTTTGTATGTTGGGCATGTATGAAGTATGCCCAACAATAAACATTTCGGAATAATCAAGAAAAAAATCTACACACGATTAAATAACAAGCGTTATAAATAAATGTGTGACATTTCAGCATCTTTAAATCCGGGTAATTTTTTAAGCGCATCATACTCTGGAGCTACTTTTACTTGAGCAAGATAATTAGGACTATCAGAATTAAATACATCTGAAATGTTTTTCGTATCAAAACCATTTCTTTTGAAAGTTCTAGAAACCTTCTCTAATAAATCATTTATCATTACATCTGCCTGTTTAAAATTTTCGTCTAATTTCTTAACAAATTTTAAATGTTGTGCAAGAATTCTTGCAATAACATCATCTGATTGTGACAACAATTCTTCTGTACCTTTTTCAGTCAAAAAAGCTTCTCTTGATGTTAAATCATCAATACAATCATACCGTCTGTTTTTTTCTGTTTAATCTATCAGTATAAATTTCTAATTTGCCTTTATCATCGAAGATTCTACTTTCATAATTAATCCCCTTAGTTTCTTCTTTGAACCTCTTTGCAATAGCTGCCCAACGATTTTTATCTTTTGTCATACCATTTATAATTAATCTTCCTTTAAAATTCACATTACAATCCATAATTTCTTCTTTCATATATCTTTTAATATGTAAAACTTGTAAATATATAATTTGCTAAACATAAATACGTTTTTAAACATATCTTAACATCTTTGAAAAATAGAACAAAAAAATTCCCTCTCCTGATGGAAAAGGAGCTCCGCACGTAGGAATTTGTGCCAATATTCGAAAGACTTTAAAGTTTTTCGAACATTGATACAAGTAACTACGTGAGTAGCACCAAATCCTATTTAATCTTCTTTAATGATGACAAAAAGTTATTATTTACAACATCGCCATCAACTTTAGTAAGGAAAATTTGACAATCTTTTTCATCAGCATCAATAGGAGGAAGTTCCTTCAATTCAGCAGCATAGTAGTTTGCATCATTTCTAGAACTTAATGGAACTCTATTAGCAAGACTGTTCAAAGAAATATTTCTTAAGAAACCAGCAAATCCTTTCTTTACACTGCTAAATTTGGTATAAATTCTCAAAGTTGCATCCCCTGTCTCAAGGTCATAACGCCCAACAATATAGGCACTAAGTTGAGAAGCTTTTGACTTAATTTGCATAGCCTCAATAATATTATTTTTAATTAGAATTTTACCTGTAATATCATCAAAGTAGCCTTCCGGGATATTAACCAAATCTGATACTGTTGAAGGACTAATCATTGCAAGCGGATTTCTAAATAATGCCGCAAATTTCATAACATATTCTACTAAACCAATTTTTTGAATTTGTCCATTTTTTATTATGAAATTTATTGAACCGTTTAATTTCATAGACTTATCAGTTTCAAGAACAATTAAACCGCTTCCTTTACCTGAAATTTCCCGTTTCAAATTAAGCAAAGTAGAAGCAATTACATCTGAATTTACATCCTTAATACCTAAAATCACCTTATATTTATGATTTTTCAAATCGCAATCAACTTTACCGGAAGTATGGCCTTCAGCAAAATCAAATCTGTTTGAGAACAAACTTAAATTGCTGTTTTTATCAAGTGTAAGCTTAGCTTTAACATTGCCAAATTTGATATCCTTATAAATTCCGTTAGCCAGGCTAAAATCACAGTTTTCAATAATTAGGTTAGAAACATCAAATGTAGGTGCGGCATCACTATTTTCAATTTCTTTATCAGACATATCTTGTGCTGCTGCGACTTCCTCTTTTGTCATCTGTTTCGGCGGTTCAGCATTTGATGCCGCTAAAAATCTTTCAACATCGACATTATCAAGTGCAAGATTAATATCCTTGATTACAATAGGAAACTTCAATGCGTTAACAAAATCTCCTGAAAAATCCCATCCGGTGCGTTTATATTTGCCATCGGCTGACAAACGTAAAAGTCCATTTTCAGTAATCAATTTACCTTTGTTTACACGGAGTCTTTGAGAAGGAATCCTTATCCCTTCAACATCCATGTTCCCTTTCAGAACCGGATATTCACCATTGTTGTCAAAACTTAAATAACCGGAGAATTTACCTTTTCTGAATAACTTTTGTCCGATTAAGACATTCAAAAACTCACTCGGCAATGGATTTGGAACTTCAAAGCCTAAATCTTTAACAGTCGGAATAGGAGTTGCAACATCAATATTGCCTCTCAATTTAACAACCGGACGCGGCTTAATATTCTTCTCTTTAAAAGTTTCTCTAAATTGTTCAGGAAGAATATAATAGTCAATTGTTTTTATATTCAATAAAGTATCTTCAAAATGTAAATCAGCTTTAAGTCCTCTGATAAATTTCGGAGGAGTCAAAGACTGGCCGTCAATTAAAATATCCTGACCTGGTTTTAATCCAAAAAGCCATGTCAAATCAATTTTATTATATTTGGAAGCTAATTTTATCTGTGTTTTTGTATTACCGCCTACAAGCGTAATCGGCATACCAACAAGTTTAGAAAAATAATTTACAGCAAAATCATTTGTTACAACTGCATTACCTTCAACTTTGGTGTCAATTGATTTCAAATAATCAGTTACTATTCCATGAAAGTCCATTTTATTAGCTTTTTTATTGTTATAATAACCTTCAAAATCGTTTAGGGTAACGGCTGTTTTATTCATCTTTATGTTGCCTTTAGTAAGCGTTACAGGCAAATTGCAGACAGGAACAACCTTAAAACTTGCACTGTTAAGCCCGACAACACCGTCTAAATCATGTTTGGTAAGCTTAATATTAAAATTAAAGCTGCCTTTCAAATCTTTAAAATATACAAAAACTTCAGAGAGATTATTTTCAATAATATTAGACTCAATAAGTTCTATCACATCAGGAATTTCAATTTTGGGCGAATAAACAGCAAGCCTGAAACCGTCAGCTCTGCTTGCATCTGCTTTAATAAATATTTTTGACTTATTGATATTCAAAACTGTATCTTGAATATACAATTTTTTATTTTTTATATAAACAGTATTTTTATCTGCAATTGCGATATTCAAATGTTTTTTGTCTTTTTCGATATCAGTAGCAATATCAAAATGAACAAATCTTAAATCTTTTTTAGTATTATCAATTCCTAAATTTTTAGCAATCAAAACAAGGTGAGTTTTAGAATCGATATCATAAATAATTTTAGAATTCTTAACATATAGAATTGAATCAAACAAATCAATAAACCACTTTGATGGTTCTTTTGGTTTAGTGGTTTCCTGTTGAGGAACAAGTGCCATAAGCTTATTTACATCTGCATAAATATCATCAGCGCCAAGTTTATTTATTTTAATAACCTGGTCAAATATTTTGTCAAATGAAACTTCTACATCGAAATTTTTAACAGAAAGTAAAGAATCCTTTCCTTTAGAAAGAGATAATTCATCAACTTCAAAATCAATATCCGGCTTGATAGAAGTTTTCAAAACAGGATTAACAACATTCAAATCGAGTCCTGCGTATTTTTTAAGCATGCTTTCTGTATAATTAATAACCTCAGGGTTAGCAACTGCCCAAGGAAGAACTTTTAAATAAACAGCAAAAGGCGCCGCTGCCAGAATAACCACGGCAGATGCTGCAGATATAATAATTTTTGACTTTTTCGATAACTTCACAATCAACCTCTTCAAAAAAATTATACCACAAATTTTAATATTATGGTATTATATATGTATGAAAAAATTTTTGGTTTTGTTATCTTTAATATTATTATTTCAACAAGGCACAGCACTGGCAGATGAGCCTTTAAAAGAAACTGTTCAAATGAATGTTCAAGCATCAGATTTAACAGTAATTAAAAATGATGACAATCTTTTTGGACTTCAAACAAAAGACGGACAAGTTCTTGTAGAACCTCAGTACAAAAAACTGATCAGACTTGGGAAATCAGCCTGGATTGTCCAGAAAAAAAATAAATTTGGACTGATTGATAATAATGGTAATTACCTCGTTCAGCCTAAATACAGACATACTGAAAGAATTTTAGGCAAATACGCAAAATTTGGAAATGATAATAATTATGGTTTATACGACGAAAACGGCAAGATGCTTTTGCCACATGAATATTCCAAGATAGACATCCTGTTTGGCGGAATGTTTTTAACCTGCAAAAATTACAAATACGGTGTTGTTGATAAAAACGGAAATACAATTATCGCCAATAAGTTTGATGATATTTATATGCCTAAATCCAATGTTATGAGAATAAAATTTCTCGGAGAATGGTATGAAATTGAACACACCGGCTCTGAAGAACTTGCTTTACCTGAAAACCTCGCTGAGTTAGGTACAAATAAAGACTTTACAATAAGCACGATTATTACAGATACTGGAGTTATGTCCGGATACTCTGTTCTAACTTTCACTGATTATCTGATAAAAATATTCTCAACAATTTCTCCGGCGCATGAAGATACAATAGATGAACTTATGCTATCTCAAGGTGCTGATACAGTGTCAATATTCATGCAGCTAGGATGGATTCCGAAATATCCGGTAACTTATGTAAAAAAATATTATTATAATTTTGTAAATCCAAATAACGGACCGCTTTCTGACGTTAGAAACGAACTCAAACAAAAATTATAAATTATAATTTATTCTCGAACATGTTCCAGCGCCATTTCTAAAATGGTCTTAACATGTTCGTCGTTTAATGAATAATATACATTTTTACCCTGTTTTTCAGATTTAACAAGTTTGGCAATTCGTAGAATTTTCAACTGATGAGAAACCGCAGATTTTGTCATATTCAAAAGTACAGCCAAATCATTTACGCACAAAGCGCTTTCTTCCAGCGCCCACAAAAGCCGTATTCTTGTATTATCCCCCATAACCTTATAAAAATCTGATAATTCATTCAATACCGCACTCTCCGGCATATTAGGCCTGAGCTGTTTAACTATTTCAATATTTATTGCCTCGCAATCTGCTTTTTTAATATCCATAATATAATTATAGTTTAACAATTGCTCAATTGTCAAATTTTTGTAACAATTAGAAATCGAACACTTGACAATTGAATAGTTATTCAATTATAATATTTATATAGTTGAATAGGTGCTCAATCGAGGTATTAATTATGTGCAATCATCACGAACATCATCATGAACACAAAAAAGAAAAATTAACAATTGTAAGAGTTTTAATAGCCATAGTAATATTTACCGGGGCTGTTTTATTCAAACCGGAAGGGATTTCGGCATTCTTGATATACTTAATTGCCTATATATTTGCCGGCGGCGATGTAGTTTTACGTGCTTTTAAAAATATTCTCAAGGGAGAAATCTTTGATGAAAACTTCTTGATGAGTATTGCAACCATCGGAGCGTTTGCAATAAAAGAATATCCAGAAGCTGTAATGGTTATGGTGCTATACCAGATTGGGGAGTATTTACAGCATAACGCAGTTGAAAAATCACGCCGCTCAATAGCCAATTTAATGAATATCCGACCTGATTATGCAAATATTGAAATCAATGGTAAACTAATACAAAAAAATCCTCAAGATATTAAAATTAATGACATAATTATCGTAAAAACAGGTGAAAAAATTCCGCTTGACGGAGAAGTAGTCGAAGGTAAAGCTGTTGTTGATACTTCTGCATTGACTGGAGAATCTATTCCGCGTGAGTTGAATATAGGGGACAAAGCCATAAGCGGAAGTATTAACACAAACGGTGTTTTAAAAATACGTGTTGAAAAAATATTCTGCGAATCAACAGTTTCAAAAATTCTTGAACTCGTTGAACATGCCAGCAATAGAAAAGCAAAAACAGAAAACTTTATCACTAAATTTGCAAGGTACTACACACCTGCTGTAGTTGCGGGGGCAGTAATTCTTGCAATCTTACCTCCGCTTTTATTTTCTGATGCTGAATTTATTGTATGGCTAAAACGAGCACTTACATTCCTTGTAATTTCCTGCCCGTGCGCACTTGTAATATCTATTCCATTAGGATTTTTCGGTGGTATAGGCGGAGCTTCAAGAGCCGGAATCCTCATAAAAGGAAGTAATTATATAGAATCTCTATCAAAACCGCAGTACATCGTTTTTGACAAAACAGGAACCCTTACTAAAGGCAACTTTAAAGTCACTGAAATAAATGCAGTTAATACAACAAATGAAGAATTGCTAAAAAATGCTGCAATTGCAGAAAGTTATTCAAACCATCCAATAGCATTCTCACTAAAAGAAGCTTACAACAAACCAATTGACTCAGGCTTAGTAACAGATGTAAAAGAAATCTCAGGACAGGGTGTAAAAGCAACTGTCAACAGGAACGAAATTCTTGCCGGAAATGCAAAATTATTGGAAGAATTCAACGTTAAATTTGAACCTGTCAACAAAGCTGGAACGGTTATCTATGTGGCACAAAATAGAGAATACAAAGGATACATTATTATTTCTGATGAAATAAAATCAGACTCAAAAACAGCAATAAACGACTTAAAACAAATTGTTGACAAAACTGTTATGTTAACAGGCGACAGCAAAATAACTGGCGAAAGCGTTGCAAAAGAACTAGGCTTGGATAAAGTTTATGCAGAACTTTTACCGGCGCAGAAAGTCGAAAAAATTGAAGAATTTATAAACGAAAAATCAGAAAAGAAAACTGTAATCTTTGTTGGAGACGGCATAAATGATGCACCTGTTTTAACAAGAGCAGATGTCGGAATAGCAATGGGTGCATTAGGTTCAGATGCTGCCATAGAAGCTGCTGATGTTGTAATAATGGATGACAAACCTTCTAAAATTTCTACAGCAGTAAAAATTGCCCGTAAAACTATGAGAATAGTAAAACAAAATATAGTGTTTGCACTAGGAATAAAAGCTTTATTTCTAATCCTTGGTGCATTTGGAATAGTTACTATGTGGGGAGCGGTATTTGCAGATACAGGAGTTGCTATCCTTGCAATTCTTAACTCTTTACGAACATTAAATATAAAAAGCATATAGTATAATTTTCTACTAGTAGATTTATTGACTTTAGTAATAATTTTATTATAATTATTACTACAAGACAAAATCATCTCACTTCGACCACCAACAATTGAGATGTAACTTACTATTTGAACTCCGTAGTAAGTTTAAGCTCTGAACTAATATAGTTCAGAGCTTTGCTTTTTCTTGATGTGTTAAGTCTTAAGAATTAAAGTCCAAGAGCAATTTTGTTGCTTGTGGAAATCATATTCATGGCTCCGTAAAGGCTATTTTGCGATGATTGTATAGAATCATTTTGTTCATCAAGACTTTGTAACTGTGAAAAGTAAGATGAAATTTCAGATAATTTCTGCGAATCACCTTGAGCTTGTTCAAGCATAGTCTCAAGTTTTACCCCGATATCATCCAAAATTTCCGATACATCAGAATCACTTGAAACAGAAACACCCACTTGCGAAGCTAAAGCTTTTGCATCAGAAAACAATTCGCTTTCAGAAGAGTTTCCCTGCTGGTTGTTCTGATTTTGAGCCTGTCTTTGAGCCTGAACTTCTGCAATTTTTTGCTTTGCCTCAGCCTCTGTCATTCCGTCAGTTACGGCAATACCCAGCGCTTCCAATTGAGCTTTTGTGGTTTCACTCAAATGGGAAGACTTTTGCGAAACAACACTTCCAATACCGGAACTTGTGCTGCTTACAGATGAAATTGTTGTCACGAGATACCGTCCTTCCTTACTTGTAAGTTTATACAAATAAACTAAGATACAAATCTGGTATCGGAATTTATCTCAAACAACTTTAGAAAAAATTTAAAATATTAAGATTTTTTTACAAGTAGAAAAATATACAGTTTTATTAATAGAAATCTTATGATATAATTGAAATGGTGGTAATTATATGACAGAACAAAGTTTTAGAACAAATCCGTTATTTATTGATGGTTTGCCTTTCAATATTGAAAAAACAGCAAGAGTTAGTTATTTGCTTGGAAAAAGTTATTACAAAGATATTGTAAAATCCAGGCTTGAATTAGTGGAATACACTATACTTAGCTATATTATATCAACCCCCGGGTTGTCACAAAGCGATTTATCAAAATTGCTTTTTAAAGGAAAAGCTCATATAGGAAAAATTCTAAACGATATGGAAGATAAGGGTTATATCAAAAGAATTGCAAGCAGTGAAAATAATATCCTAAAAAAAATAACTAAAATAACCCCTAAAGGCAAAGAATTATATGACAAAACCCATGAAGTTTTCAAAAACCTGGGAGAAAAAGTTTTAGAAGATTTTTCAAAAGAAGAAATTGAAACGTTTAATAATTTATTAAACAAGTATAGAACTAAAATTCTTGATAATTTTGAAATCGAATTCTAAACAATGTTATGAAATAATCGTTACTTACTATCTATATCCTTCTCAACAATTGGCGGTATTGGAGATGAAACTATCAACTGAAGATATTTATCATTTTCCTCTCTTACTTTATTTCCAATCTGCATAATTTCGCCGTCATTCTTAAAGAAATATCTTATTGCATATCTCAAAACCATCATTCCCTTATCAGGATGCTTTTCATATTTATAAATATTGTATTCAAAAAAGTTTTTACCATTCAAAGAGCCGTTTTGAAGGTAACTGAGCGCTGCTTTATCCTGCTTTTTATTCTCTATAAATTTTAAAAGGACATTTGTATCTTTTGCCTCAATATCTTTATCCTCTTGTGAGGCAAATTTCAATGGGTCTTTGATATCGGGATAATAATATATTCCAACCATTTTAGTCCAATTATTCCGATTTTCATTCTTTAGAAAATATTCATTATCATAGCCATTATGTTCTATAGACATTGCACTGTATTTTAAGTCGAATACGTCATTATTAAAATGAATTTCTTCAGCTTTAACGCACTGCGCAAAACAAAATAATGAAATGAACAATAAGACAATTGAAATTAAACCGAGTTTAGCCATAAAATATTTACCTCTTCTATTTTAATAATTATATTAAAACTCGAGAAGATAAAATATTAATTCAACACAAGGATAATTTTTTATAATTCTTCATTTACGGTAGTATAATCTTTTCCGCCTATGGCCTTATAAATATTAACAGTTGCAATTTCATAGTTAATTTTATTTGAAACATCAGATTTTTCCGCAAGAAGTAATGCTTCTTTTGCACGCATATTATCCATTTTGGACTTTGCACCTATCTGGTATTTTCTATCAGAAAGGTTATACTCATCCTTTGCAAGAGAAAAACGTTTTTTACTCTGCTCATAATTTTCTTTTGCAGTAATTGCAGAACTTAAAGAATTATTAACTTCTTGAATTGAGGTTAAAATTGTTTTTTCATAAGTTTGCTGAGCCTTTTCATATTCTAATTTTTTATAGCGGAAATGAGCCATTTTCGCCCCGCCTGTAAACAAATCTAATGATGGCATAAATCCAATATTAGATTTAAAAGTGTGATTTCCAAAAATATTTGATAATTGATAAGCATTAAATCCAGCTTGGCCGTAAATTAAAAACTTAGGTAAAAAATCACGTTTGGCAACTCTTACATCAATCCCGATTTTTTCAATATAGTCTTCTGTTTTTATTAAGTCAGGTCTGAATTGAATGGCTTCTGCGCTTATACTTTCAGGAATATCAATCAGAGTAAGACTGTTATAATCACTTCTCGGAAGTAAACTGTTATCAACTTCACGCTGGCCTGTCAAAACACCGAGCTGTCTTCCAATAACAAGCTGAGTATCACGGTAAGAATTCAATTCTTCTTGAAAAGTTGTCAAAATTTGTTTTTCTGCAAGAAGTTCAGTAATCGGAGCAAGACCGTTATTATATTTAATCTCTGTCATTCTGACAATTTCTGTTTGAAGTTTTACAAGTTCTTCCTGATTTTTAATCAGTTTATCTATTTTAATAAAATTAAAATATTGAGAAGCGATAGCAGAAGTCAATGCTATATAAGTAGCTCTTTCATTCTGCTTAATCATCTCAACCTGTTTTTTTATAGCTTTAGTTTTTAAATAATTTTCGCCCCAAATATCAAGTTCATATGTCATAGTCAAAGGCAATACAAAATTACTCTGACTGTAATCGTTAATTACCACATCACCCAATTTTGTATCAGAAGACTGCAAGTCTCTAAAAATATTACCTTGAATACCGAAATGCGGCAGTTGTTGAGCAAATGATTCTTTTACAACCTGTTGAGCCTGTTTTACATTCAAACTCGCAATTTTTAAATCCTGATTGTTTTCGTATGCTTTAATCAAATATTGATTAAGATTTGAATCGTTATATTTTTGCCACCATTTTAAATTTAAATATTCAAGTTTATAATCTTCCTTATTTTTGTTTTTATTATCAGTCTGTTTTGCGCAAACCGGTGAAAGACTGCACAATAATAGACTCAGGGTAAGTATTAAAATATTTATTTTTTTCATGCTTCACATTTTCCTTCTTTGTGTTATCATAATAACACAAAGATATTTTAAGACAAGTCATGGATAAAAAAGATTTATTAAAAAGCAGAATAGGGATGAAGCTTGTACGTGTGGGAAAAATGACACGCGCACTTGCGACACAAAGGTTCAAAAAAGAAAAATTTGAGATAACCCCGGAACAATACACAGTTCTCACTGCAATTATCGACCATGACGGACTTTATCAACGCCAGATTAGTGCATTAACACTTAAAGATAGGCCTAATATAACAAGAATAGTTAACATACTGGAAAAAATGGAACTTGTAACAAGAACATCAGATGTTAACAAAAGGAAAATTTTTAAGATAAATATCACAGAAAAAGGGAAAGCAGCATATAAACAAGCGCTGCCAACAGTTTTAGACTTATGGCAATATTCTGTTAAAGGCGTTTGTGATAACGACCTTGAAACATGTCTTAAAGTATTAAATAAAATAAAAACAAACTTGGAAGAAGAATTAAATTTACAAATATAGAGGTGAAAATGGAAGACGATAAAACCCCAAAGAAAAAATTAAGTAAAGAAGAATTAGACGAAAAAGCAAAAGAAGTTTTAAAAGAAAGAAAAGCAAGAGCAAAGAAAAAACGCCCCGAATACAAGAAAAAAAGAGTAGTAGTACCAATTGCAACAGCAGTAATTCTTATTGTTATGGGAATATCAGCAGCAATTCATGCTACATACTTTCAATCAACAGACGATGCTTTTGTTGAAGGACGATTAATTTCTGTAGCGCCAAGGGTTTCAGGGCCTGTAATTAATCTGCTTGTCGATGATAACGACGAAGTTAAAGCAGGTCAGTTGCTTGTTGAAATAGATCCTGCGGATTATGAGGTTAAACTTCACCAAACAGAAGCAAAACTTCTCGAGGCAAAAGCTCAGCTAAACGTAACCGAAAAACAAATTGAAGAAGGCGGGTCTAATGTTCAACAGTCTTACGAGGACATAAATTCAACACAGTCAAAACTGGACTTTGCAACTAAAGATCATAAAAGATATTCAGATATGTACAAAGAAGGAATTGTGTCAAAGCAAGATTATGATAACAGTAATACCTCCTATACAGTAGCTCAGGCAAACCACAAAGCCGCAACAGAAAGAGCGAAAGCAATGGAATCAGCTTTAGAATCCCATAAAGCTAAGGCAGAAGCGGTTCAAGCCGAAATTAAAAGACTGGAAGCCGAAGTTGAGCAGGCTAAATTAAACTTATCTTATACAAAAATTTATGCACCTCAAGATGGCATGGTATCGGCAAGAAGCGTTGAAAAAGGCAATTATCTGCAAGTAGGGCAGCCTTTAATGAATATTGTACCAAAGCATGTCTGGGTTATTGCAAACTTCAAAGAAATTCAATTAACCAATATGAAAAAAGGCCAGCCGGTTTCAATAAAAATAGATACATACCCGAATAAACGTTTTAAAGGACATGTAGACAGTATTCAGCGTGCAACAGGTGCCAAATCAAGCTTATTCCCGCCGGAAAACGCTGTGGGAAGTTATGTAAAAATTGTTCAGCGTGTGCCTGTAAAAATTGTATTTGATGAAGATATAAGCAAATACAATATTGTTCCTGGAATGTCAGTTGTGCCAAAGGTTAAAATCAAATAATGGAAGAAGTAAAAAAACAAACAAACCCCTATATTGTGGCAATTTCCGTATTGCTGCCGGCATTTCTATCGCTTGCCGCATCATCTGCGACAAACGTAAGCCAGCCTCACATTGCGGGCTTTTACGGGGCAACACAATATGAAACCAATACAGTTATAACATGTTACATAATATCAGGCGGATTAATGCTTCCTGTAACAGGTTATCTTGTAAGAAGTATAGGTAAAAAACTTTTACTATTTTATAGTATATGGGTGTTTGCATTAGGCTGCCTGCTTTGCATACTGGCACCGAACTTACAGGCGCTTATTGCGGCAAGAATAATTCAAGGTATAGGAAGCGGAGCAATATTACCTTTATGTCAGGCGGTTTTACTCGAGATATTTCCTCCCGAACAAAGGGGAGTTGCGATGGGACTTTTCGGGGTTGCTGCAATGTTTTCACCGCTTGCAGGGCCCTTTATAGGGGGTTATTTAACAGATAATTATTCCTGGCAATGGATATTTATCATGAATATTCCGCTTTGTATGATTTCTTTCGCACTTGTAAAAATGTTTGTACCTAACGACAAACCGGAAAAACAAAAATATAATAAAAAATTTGACATAATAGGTTACGGAGCAATTGTTCTGGCAATGGGCTGCATGCAGGTTGTTCTTGATAAAGGACAGCAGTATAACTGGTTTGATACAACATGGATTTGCTGGACAACCGGTGTTTGTATTTTTTCATTTGTGTTCTTCTATGTTTGGGAACTTGAATACAAATATCCGGTAATTGATATTAGAGTATTCAAAGACAGAAACTTTATGTTTGGCACATTAATCAGTTCTGTTATAAACGTAATGCTTTATTCTACACTGCTGCTTGTTCCGATGTTTGTACAGAGTCTTTTAGGGTACAGCCCTTCAAAATCAGGGCTTTCTATGTTCCCGAGAGCCGTAATATGTCTTATCGGACTGCTTTTGTTCGGTGAAGTTTCAAGATTTATTAAACCTAAAATTATGGCAACAGCCGGCTTTCTAACGATATCAGTTTCACTGTTAATGCTAACCCAGTTAAATACAACATCTTCAATAGAAAGCGTTGTATTACCGAATATTCTTTTATGTATAGGTGTCCCTATGGCATTTGTACCTGTCACAGCATTATCTTTCCAAACACTTCCGGCATCAAAAAATGCAGATGCAGCCTCATTGCATGCCCTGTTTAAAAACCTTATAACTGCAATAGCTACATCAGTATCCGCAACTTTTATTGCAAGGGTTTCTCAAGTTAGACAAACTTATCTTGTAGGGAATTTGGCACCTCACAATCCTGTTTTTCAATACAAATTAATGGCAATGAAATCAAAATTCCTTATGCATTATCCGGAAGTTGTTGCGGCAAAAAAAGCGAGTGGAAGTTTATACAAAGAACTTCTGCAGCAGGCAAGACTTGCCTCATTTTTCGATGCATTTACAGTTCTTGCATTTTTGGCAGTTGCCGTAATTCCACTCTTATTACTCATCAAAACAAAAAACACAAAAAAATCTGTTTAAATATCTAATAATTCATCTGCCAGTTATCATTAAGGATTTTACCAAAACAAACATGATCTAATACTTTAACAGACTTTTCACAATCATTTCCAATAAGCCTTGCATCTTTTATTGAACCACCATTACAATTACCCTCAATTCTGCAAGCCACATCAGCATGAGCTGTATCTAAAACGCCATCTGAAAAAACTGCAAAAATAAAAGCATCTCGTCCAATAATATTTGGTTCTTTAGCTCCATTTGTATCGACAAACACATTTCCCATTGAGACGGTACGCCCATCTTCTAGAGTAGCTGATGTGAAAGTCGGACTGTCAAGGCAAATAGAATTTCCATCAGCCAATACAGCACAAGCCCCTCCATGCCAGTCATTTCCATTAACTTCAGTTACTGAACTTCCTTCTATGTTTCTATAATCAGATGCAAAACACGGTTCAACAACACCTTTATCACAATCTTGAATAACTTTAAAATATTTACGAAAAAACGCGCGTATACTATCTGTGCCTGTTAATCCAGCTTCTGTAAGATTTACAGCATTTCTATCAGTCATTTCCTGAATAAAACCCTGCTGCAACACATTATACACTTTATGCAGCTGAGTAACATAAACCTTCTTCTGATGATTTTGCATTAATGTTGGAATTGTCATAGCAGAAACAACCCCAATTATGCCTAATGTAACAAGAACCTCAGCCAGAGTAAATGCGAATTTTCTCGGCTTGTAAAATTCATTGTGAGAGGCCGAATTCAGCTCTGCGCCTGTGCCCCCCCCCCGTGAACGTATCTTTGTAAGCTTTTCATAAATATCTCCTTTCGTTTACACTGCAATCATAACATATCTTTACATATTTTTCAATGTTAGTGCAAAAATCTCAGGTAAATATATATTGAACTTATTACAAGAGAACTTAGCATTGTGACTAAGCCGTATTTAAAAAACTGCATAAATGATATTTGAAAACCTTTATGAGCAGCAGTTTCTGAGACAATAACATTAGCCGCAGCACCGATAATTGTCATGTTTCCCCCTAAACACGCACCAAGCGATAAACACCACCACAAAGGATATGTATAATCAGCACCCATAGTTTTTTGAATTGATAATAACATCGGGGTCATAGTTGCAGTGTATGGAATATTATCAATTATACCGGAAATAAATCCTGACGCCCACAAAATTAGCATTGCAGCAGCCTGTTGAGAGCCCTGAGTTACATCAAGAATCCATTTTGCCATCAAAGCAATTGCACCTGATGCTTCTAAACCGCCGATTATTATAAATAAGCCGATAAAGAAAAAGATTGTATTCCATTCTACTTCACAAAAAATATCCTTAGGTTTTTCAAATATAAGTAAAAAACTTGCGCCAAGCATAGCTGTAACACAAGTTTCAATATGCGTTACATCATGGAACACAAACCCGAGTATTACCAGTGTCAAAACAACAGCACTTCTAATCATTAGCGGGAAATCAGTTATAGTTTTAGAATTATCAAGATTTGCAACGGCAGCCATTTTTTCAGGTGACGATTTCAGAGAATTTTTGAAAAACAAAAGCATTATTCCGATAACAACAAAAAGAATTACCGCAACAACAAAAGTTAATTCTTTCACAAAATCCATAAATGAAAGCCCGGCAGCGCTTCCGATAATAATATTAGGCGGATCGCCGATTAGTGTAGCTGTGCCTCCGATATTAGATGCGAAAATTTCCGTAATCAAAAACGGAACAGGATTAATATCTAACTTTTTAGCAATAAAAAAAGTTACCGGCATAATAAGAATTACTGTTGTAACATTATCCAGAAAGGCTGATGTTACTGCCGTAAAAACACCCAGTGTAAATAATACCGTTTTAGGATGCCCTTTTGTAAGTCTTAAAAGTTCATTTGCAATCCAGTTAAACATCCCGCTTCTTGTCGCAATGCTAACAATAATCATCATTGAAACAAGCAAAAATATAACATTAAAATCAATAAAATTTATAAAATAATGCGGATTAATAGAACCTTCTGCAATTTTTGTCTGACTTACCAGCCCGAATAAAATTGTAACCACAGCACCCAATAGCGCCACGGTAACTTTTGGAATTTTTTCTAAAGCAATAAAAATATATGCAATTAATAAAATTCCAGCAGATATCCCGACTGCATGCGCCTGAACATATGATTGTAAAAAATCCATTTACTCTAATCCTCGCTCCACATTATTTTGAACAGCTTTGATATTATTACAAAAAATAGTAAATGGCAAATATGATTTAACCTTTTAGCAGTTCACAGTCTATAATTCTTGCCTCATCATCAATTTTAGAAATGTGGAATTTTGAATTCATAGGCAGATAAAATACGGAATTTAAGCCATTTTCTGCTTCAATACCGCTAAAGCCGCGACAATCAATACCTTTTGTATCTTTAGGAACTTTTATTCTCAAAATGTAACCGCTATCAGGCTCTTCAAGCCAATGAGGATCAACCTGCGCTAATTCATCACCGTATACTCGAGTTGCAGACGCAAAACCTTTATCCTCTAAAATTGCCCCTTCATAAATATTTTTTGAGAAGTCAAGTTCTCCAAAATCATCCCAGATCCTTTTTGTTCTGATACCGCGATACATAATAGTATCTTCTTCCAGCGGCTTTGATTTTTCTATAATTTCATTTAATACTTTAATTTCTTGAACCTCATCCGGCTTAATTTGCCCGGCACGCAAAAGGTAATTGTATTTATTATCTTTATATAATGAAGCTACAGCTTTTGCTTCGTCTTTAGAAAAAATTCTGTCTAAATATTCAAAACTTTTTTGTTTTTCTTTTCCTGTAACCTTAATAATTCTATCAACTACTGCTTTTAAATCAGGATGTCCGGGGGCTTCGTTTATAGATTTTCTGAAATACTCAGCTATTCCTTGTCTAATTGGTTTTTCGCCGTTCACTCGAAGAATTTCAGCGTTTTTCAAAGTTTCTAAAATATTATTTACACCGCTGTTATTGACGACTGCAGGAAGATTGTCACCTTTTCCTTTTACAAGTTTTGCAATAGTAAATACAGCTACTCCCAAAGCCGTAGCACCAATCATTGCCTTTGCAGCCGTATTTTTATTATCTCCGGAAGAGGTAAATTCAGGTTTACGATTTTGGGCTGTGTGACTCTGAGGATTGGCAGTATACTGCACAATCGAATTTTGCATTATTCTGTTGTTATATGTATCAAATTTAATCATAGACCAAGATTATTAAATTTTATATTTCTATTAAACCATGTAAAAAAAATTTTTGCTTATTTTTAATATTTTTTAATAGAGCCTTTTTTACACTAATTCTAGATTTTTAGGTATGAATGCAGAAATTACATCACGTATTCCGCTGGAAGGAACTTTACATTTAAGCTTGCCTGACGGATATTTTTGAAAATGATAAGTTGATGATAAAATCATTACCTTTGTTGCGTCAATTACGTTCAAAGAAGATAAATCAATAACAAGCTCAGGGCAATCATGCTTTGCCACAAAATTTTTGAAATTTTCAATTATCTCCTTTGTATTAGATATTTTAATATCAAAATATTGATTTTTAATAACCTTTTGTCGCATAATTTTATTCCAACTTACTATAGTTTATAGGACGAGATAATTTTAAATAAAATTAAAAAATTTATTTAAAATTAATACATTTAAAGGATATTTATTGTATAATACAAAAAGACTGGGGGAATTAAATATGGAAACAATGAGTATAAACAAAATTAATGAACTTGCAAAAGAAGTATTAGACATAGAAGCGAAATCAATATTACGCCTAAAAGATAATATAGGAGAAGAATTTGACAGGGCAATAGATTTACTTTTCAACTGCAAAGGCAGGGTAATTATTACCGGTATGGGTAAATCAGGACATATAGGCAGAAAAATCGCAGCAACTCTATCATCAACAGGAACTCCTTCATACTTCCTGCATCCGGCTGAAAGTACCCATGGAGATTCCGGTATAATCACCCGCAACGATGTAATTATTGCGATTTCAAACAGCGGAGAAACTCAGGAACTTCTCAATCTTCTTCCTCTAATCAAACGTTTTGGCGTAAAAATGATTGGTATGACAGGGAAGCTTGATTCAACTCTTGCACATTCAAGTGATGTTGTTCTTGATATATCTGTTGAAAGAGAAGCATGCCCGCTTAATAAAGCTCCTACAGCAAGTACAACCGCAACACTTGCAATGGGTGATGCGCTTGCAGTATGCCTTTTAGAAAAACGTGGTTTTTCTGAAGAAGATTTTCTAATTTTCCACCCGTCAGGTGCTTTAGGAAAAGGTTTTACATACCATGTTGAAGATTTGATGATTACAGGTGACAAACTTCCTATTGCTGATGAAAATAAAAGTTTTGCAGAAATTATAGAACTTATATCAAAATACAAACTTGGCATGGCAATGCTTGTCAATGACAAAGGAATTTTAACAGGTGTTTTAACAGACGGAGATATCAGAAGAACATTAATCAAATATCAAAACATACGTCCATTGCTTGCAAAAGACGTTATGAGCCGTAATCCAAAAAATATTTCAAAAAAAGATTACGCAGCAAGCGCTCTAAATCTTATGGAAAAATATTCTATAACAGCACTTGCCGTAACAGATGAACAAGGACATCCGATAGGCGTTATACATATTCATGACCTGTTGAAAGCAGGAGTTGCATAATGGACTTATTAAAGGGAAAAGCCGCAAAAATAAAACTTGCAGCCTTTGATGTTGATGGCGTTATGACCGACGGAAGCCTTACCTTTGATGAAGACGGCAGAGAATACAAAACATTCAATGCAAAAGACGGGCAGGGAATAGTTAATCTTAATAATGCAGGTATAATTACCGCGATAATAACAGCAAGAGATAACGGAACTGTTTATCATAGGGCTAAAAATTTAAAAATACAAGAACTTCATCAAGGTTCAAAAAATAAAATAGCAACTCTTCAAGAGATTATGAATAAATATAATCTTACCTTTGATGAAATTTCTTATATGGGAGACGACCTTCCAGATATTTGTATTCTTGAAAAAGCAGGTATTGCAGCCTGCCCTAACGATGCTGTAGAAGAAGTTAAACAAATTGCAAATTTTATAGCAGACAAAAACGGCGGCCGCGGTGCTGTCAGGGAACTTTGCGATTTTATATTAAAAAATAGATAAGAGGATATAAATTATGTACGAAATTAAAACTCAAGCATTTTTTGCAGCAGCACACCATCTTTTAAACTACGAAGGCGAATGCGAAAATCAGCACGGACACAACTGGATGGTAGAAGCTTATGTAAAAGGCGACACTTTGAATAAAAGTAATATTCTTATAGATTATAAAGTTCTAAAAAAAGAATTAAATAAAGTTCTTGATTTGCTTGACCATAAAGATATCAATGAACTTCCGGAATTTGAAGGCGAAAGCCCGTCAAGCGAAATGATTGCATACTTTATTTACACAAAATTAAAAGAAAATGTTGTTCAATTGAGCAAAGTTTCAGTTTGGGAAACACAAACATCGTGCGCAAGCTACTTTGAAGAAGAATAAATCAGCATTGGGAGAAGAAAATGAATTTTATACAAGCAATATTAATGGGTTTAGTACAGGGATTAAGTGAATTTTTACCAATATCAAGCTCTGCCCACCTTGTGTTCACATCAAATTTTTATAAAGTATTTAAAGGTATAGAAATTGTTCAACAATCAAATGAAGAAGTATTTTTTGACATTATGGTTCATTTGGGAACACTTGTTGCTGTATTAATTTTCTTCAGAAAAGATGTAATAAATATTCTAAAGGCCATGTTTAATGCAATTAAAACAAAAGACTGGTCTGATAAAGAAGCAAAATTAGGTTTATACATAATGCTTGGCACAGTTGTTACAGTATGCCTGGCATTTCCGATACATGAATTTGCAGAGAAACTTGTATATACACCATCAATTGTCGGAATATTATTGTTTATTACAGGTTTTGTTTTATTGGGCAGTGAATATATGTCAAAACATTTTGTTGCAAAAAAAGAGAACGTAGACTTAAAAACATCAATTTTTATTGGATTAGCGCAGGGATTAGCCGCATTACCAGGTTTTTCACGCTCCGGCTGGACAATTGCAACCGGTTTGTTTTTCGGTCTAGATAGAGTTAATGCGGCAAGATACTCATTTTTGTTGAGCATTCCAATAATACTCGGGGCATCAATGGTTTATCCTTTAGTAAAAATAGATATTCAAGAAGCCATGCAGTATAACTGGTCTGCAATAATTGCCGGCACCATTGTATCAGCAATTACAGGATATTTGTGTATAAAATATTTTATGAAATTCATCTCAAAATTTTCACTTGCAATATTTGGTTATTATTGCATTATTGCAGGAATCTTAACCGCTGTGTTCTTTGGAATTTACGCATAAATAATATGTAAAAAAATGTAAAGTAAATTTCATAAGAATGGCAAAAAATAATATTCAGGGGTTATAAAATAATATCGATATGTGTGTGGAGTAGACATGATTTTACCGGTTACTAACCTTAAAAATAGCAATATTAACTTTATGTCGTCAAAGGAGAATGACAAAGATAGTAAATTAGAGTACACACACGATACTCTATTAAAGAATAATCTTATAACACGTACTAGCATAGCTATAGACAAATTCTCCAATGCAATAACTCTGTATCCTGCAAAAGGCCTGAAAGGGAGCAAAAACGCAAATTTCTATGAATTTCTTACAATGGGGCAAGTACCATACATCACAGGAAGTTTAACCTTAATGGCAGTATTTAATGCTGCAAATAAGTACTTTGAACCATTTGCACGTTCAAAAGCAGGTCCTTTAGGCAAAAAAATGGCTCTTGGAGTTCTATTTTACGGGCTTTTAAAAGGAGCATCCAAGTCCTTAATAAATATTCCGGTACATATGATGACAGGCGTTGATCCAGAACTTCCATACGCTAAAGTAATATATGAACTTCCTGATGATATAAATGATACTGATATTACAAGTATTGAATATCATAAAGTATTTGAAAGTGTAGAATTTCCTCGCTGGGATCTGCTCTATGGCGATGAAACCAAAGGACAGAAAAGAAATTATTACTATGATAGAGTTGCAAAAAAACTTGGAATAGGTAACAACCTTAATGACTCCGATCAGGAAGTAAAACCAAGAATTAAAGAAATTATCATAAAATCAAATGTGGCAAAAAATATTTCTTCATACCTGTGGGCAGCAGTTGGAGTTGGTTTAGCATTCCAAAAACCATGGGAAGATTTCTTTAATGTTGCAACGCTTAAATTCTGGCAGAAAACAAGATTTAAATCCTCTATGAATTCATTAGGAAGAAATTTCCTAAAAAGTATGAAAACTTTCTATACAGGCGAAGGCCAACAGTTTAAGCATGGTGGAAAAGCATTACTCTTCACTGCTCTTGCGTCATCAGTCTTAGGCGTTGTAAATGCAGTATCAACAAAAAATTCTCCATCAAAACTAGATGCATCAGATATTATTAAAAAGGACGAAAAGTACGTGGTGAACTAATATGAAAACAAACTTAATTCAAAATTACATATTGACTCAAAACGGAAATTCTCCTTATGCAGAATCTCCGGCAAAACCAAAACCAGCTTTTAGCATAGAAAATGAACTTGATAACAGAACATTTATCAAACCGCTTAGACCAAAAGGTAGACTTGTAAAAAACAATATTTTCTATGCTCCGGTAAATATGCTTAAAGACTCTATTTATGACGCAAAAGCATTAAAACACGCTGTCCATGGTGAAGCAAATGACCATCAATTAGGTAAACTAAATGATATAGGAATGAAACTTGGAGGTCTTGCAATAGCTTTGTACCTTGCAGGCCAGAAACAAACTCCTATGACAAAATCAATGGAATTTGTAGGCTTAGCATCGTTCTTTGCCTCAATGGCCTTATGGAAAAAAATAGGAATACAGCTTCCTGCACAATTAATCCATGGTGTGAACATAAATCAGGAATACGAAGATAGCTTTGGAAGGAAAAAACCATTCTATCTTGATCCACAATTCTTACCATGGGATAACTATACAGAAAAACAAATTGATAAAATAGGTGACAGATTAGGCGTTCCAAGAGATATAGAAAACAGACGTGATTTTATTCAAGAAAAAATGAAGAAAATTGCAGTCCAAAATAACACCCTATGGATGCTAACAGCAGGTTTTGCAACTCCTGTAATGAGTGCCTTAATATGTAATTCTCTTGAAAAACCAATCGCTAAATTTTTAGATAACCAGCAGAATAAATATGCAGACAGATTATTAGAAAATTATCAAGAAAATTACAAAAAGTTTATCGACAATACTCCAATGAATAAATTGAATAATGCATTGCAAGTATATGGAAATAAAACTTTAACTCAGAATTCTTTCAACGAAATATGCAAAATAATGACAGAGGGCTTCGATCTTGTTACAGCAAAAGCCATAAAAGATGACTTAAAAACTGTTTTATTTAAAGATTCTTATATTATTGGTGATGAAACAATCATAGCACTTCACAAAAATCTAAAAACAGCTCTAAAATCAACACAAAGATACAGTGCTGAACAAATAGAACAACTTGCTCCAACTCTTGAACAAATAAAAAATACTCTCACAGAAAATAATCTTTATAAACAAAAAATAGATGGCGAAAGTTTCAGCGAAGTTATTTTATACTTAAAAGAACAATTAGAAGAAAATTTTGACGACTTTAGCAGTTCAATGAAACCGGAACAGAGAAGAAAAGATTGGAATGCAATTCTTAATAATGTGATTAACCTAAAAGATGATGTTAATCCTATATCTAAAGCATTAAAAACTGTTCCTGATACTTATCTTGATTCAGCTACCCAAAACAGTTTGAGAAAATTATGTGAAATATTCACAAACTTTAATGCTAAAACAGCACTGCTTGATAAATATGCCTACATTAAAGCAGGAGCAGCTCCTGAAACTGTTATAGCTAATTATTGGAACAATTTTGTAGATGATTTACCAAAACTATTTGGCATAAATTCTCAAGAAATTGCAGATATGCGTCTTGACAGACAACTTGCAGCAGACGTGGTTCAACAAAAAATTGAAAAAATTTGTGCAAACCCTGAAGAATATAAAAAGCTGACAACTGAAGTAGTTCACCGCATAGCTCATCTTCAAAGCTTGATAAAACCAAGTGATATAACAAACAGATACAACAAACTTGTTAATGCAATGTTTGATAGTGTAGTTAATAACCTTTCAAAACCAGATCTCGGACTTAATATGACAAAAACAATTCGAGCATTAGCCGGTGTTAATGGCAATCTTGCAGGTTCATTGAAAAATGTTCAGTTGAATTATATTAATTCAAGAATAGAAAATGTTAAAAATTCATTTAATAGATTATTATGCTTCATAGACTTTAACAGACGTATTTCAACATTAACTAATATTGATGCATTACATACAGGAATACGCAGAGAAGTCAAAGAAGAAATGGTTGCATTGACAAAAATGATAATGCTTCAAGGCCATGCAGCAGACTTTGCGACAAAATTCTACTTCAAACGCAACCCTGAACCTAATAATGAGGACTTCTCTCAAATTGAAGTTAAAGATGGCAAAGTTATAAATAAATACTTGTCAAATAAAGGTATTGATAGAGTTGATATGCCTCAAAATCCTCAATTCTTTGATGAATCTATGAAGTTAATGTTTGATAATAAGTTACATCCGGAAACAGAAGCAATTCTAAAGAAAAATGCATTGCTTGATCAAATAGTAAATTATAGAAAAGACTTCATAGATTATGTCGGAAAAGATTATTATTTCGTAAAACCCAAACACCTTGTATGGGGAGAAGCTAAAGCTTCATCAGCACAAAAACGTGCAAATATAATTGGAAGCGCGATTGACGAAATGTTCCTAAAAGTTTGTAAGAGAAAATATAATTCAAGACAATGGCTCAAAATGTTTGGCGGCTTCGGTGCAGGTCTTTTAGGTGCATCAGTGATTGCACAATTCTTCTTTGGAAAAATGAAAACTCCGCAAAGAATTCAACAAAAAGGTAATTCAAAATGATTAATACAACAAATTTACTAGCCCAAAAACTAAATACCTTAAAACAGCAAAATACAGTTCAAAACCAAACTGTACAAAGTTTTCATGATGATAAAAAGCCCATATCTTCAAATCTTTTGGCTACATATTTGAATAACCTGGCAATGATAAATACCCCGAAAGTAAAACAAACGCAATCCACAGCGCCGATTAACTATCATAATAATTTAAAAACGATGTTCAATAACAATCAGGCCAAAATACTTGCCATTATACCACGAACATTTAATGCTAAAGATTTAAACGGAAATGAATATATTGATGGAAATGAACAGCACGGAACATTTTTAAATGCTATAGAAAGACTTGATGAAGTAAAAGCACAAGGTTTTAATACACTTCATATACTTCCAATCCATCCGCCGGGAAAATTAAAAGCCATGGGAACAGCAGGTTCTATATATTCTCCAAAAGATATGCTTGAAATTGACCCCATGCTTGTAGATCCTAATGATCCAAGAACTCCAAAAGAACAATTTAAAGCATTTATAGATGAATGTCATAAACGTAATATAAAAGTTATGCTTGATTTGCCAAGTTGTGCTTCTTATGATATGTTCCTTGCCAAACCTGAACTTATGGCAAGAGAACGTGACGGCCTTGCAAAAACTCCACAAGGATGGAATGATATCAGAATGTTTCAACCTTGGAAAGATGAAGGAAAAAGAACTTTAAATCCAAAACTTCTTGAATTGCATAAAGAATACGTTGATATGTGCATTGATTTAGGTATTGACGGAATTAGAGCGGATGTTGCAAGAGCTAAACCTGTTGAATTTTGGGATATAATAATTCCATACTCACATATGAGAGACCCGGAATTCGGCTGGCTTGCAGAAACATACACTTATGAAGATGCATCTCCTCAGGCGAATATGCCGTTCGATAGACCGGAAGACTCTTTAAGAGCCGGCTTCGACATGATATACGGACAATACCATATTTTCCATGAATTCCCGAATGCTTCAACTTTTATGGATTATGTAAAAGAACAGCTTGATATGTCATACAGACTGCCTAAAGGGAAATCTTTAATCGGTTCATTTGCAACCCACGATGACATTTCACCAATGTATCATGGAGGAGTTGACTATTGTAATTTAACAACAGGATTACAAGCTACACTGCCTATGCTTAACCCTTACATTGTAGATGGTTATCAGTCTGGTGATTATTATGCATATCCATACGAAAATAAATATAATCCGCAAACACAAACTGAAAACCACGAAATGACAGTTCACCACGGCAAACTTGATATATTCAACCTGTCAAGAAAACCGGGCGGAAATAAACCTGAAATAGGTAAATTTATGAAGAGCGCATTTGACCTAAAAGATAAATACGCTGATGTAATAAATAAAGGAACATTTATTGAACTTGATAAAGAAGGCGATACAAACGATCAAATAATAGCATACGCAAGACACTACAATGGAAAAACTCTTGTAGTACTGGCAAATAAAAATGTTGATAGAGCTGTTGCCTGCAAGATTAAAGTTCCTACATTAAAAGCAGATCAAAATCTTGTAAATTTATTACCATCATACGGAAAAGAAAGTATTCTTCAAGCAGCACCAAATGAAATTAGAGCTGATATAGGCCCTGCAAGAATTCACGTTTTTGAAGTAGATACACCATTTATTGAAAACTTCACAAATAAAATTTACAAACAAAACATTTAACCATAGGCACATTAAATAAACCAAAAGAGTGTAACTTAAAAAATACTAAGTTACATTTCTTTTTTTATTGCTTGAAAAATATGTTTGAGTTAAAATATTCAGGCGAGGTATAAATATGCTACAAGAATTTTTATGTTCAAAAATACACAGGGCGACTGTTACAGACGCTAACTTAAATTATGTCGGCTCAATTACAATTGACGAAGCCTTAATGAAAGCTTCTAAAATCAAAGAATGGCAAAAGGTTGAAATTCTGGATGTCAATAATGGAGAAAGATTTCAGACTTATGTTATAAAAGGAGAAGCTAATTCAGGCACTATATGCTTAAATGGAGCAGCAGCAAGAAAAGTTCAGCCTGGAGATAAAGTTATCATTGTATCTTACGGAATTTTCACCCCGCAAGAGGCCGAAAACTTTAAACCAACAATTGTTATTGTTGATGATGACAACAAAATTATAAATCACTAAAAAAAATAAGCCCTTAATAAAGGGCTTATTTTTATTTAATCCTCTTTCTTATCACCGAGTTCATATTTTGAGTAAACAGGATTACCGCCTTGCAATATTCCCTGCAAACTATTCCAACCCAAAAATTCTCCGGAAGTAAAATCTAAATTCTCTCTTATATAAATTCTATAAGCATCAGCTCCATATGTATTTGGTTTTGCAGAACCATTTACATCAAAATCTACATATGCACAAATAGATTGTGTATATTCATAAGTAACAAGGCTGCCATCAGGATTTTTTTGAGGAGTGCCATCAGGATTATACGCAATACCTGTCAGTTTTCTGAAACAAGAATCATATTGATGTACAGAAATTGCGGTTCCGTCGTTCAATACCATAAATGGAACACTAATTCTACCTTCTCCTGATGCAATATTATCCTTATTATACATTGGATAATTGTACTTTATTCTATACTTATAATTTTTACAAATATTAGAATTATAATCTGTACAAATTGTAGGAGAAGAAAAATATTTAGAAAAATTTTTTAAAACTTCTTCTGAAGATTTAGTAACATCAAATAAACCGGTCAATACACCTATATTTCCACTATCAGCTTGATAACGTTGCAATGCCTGATTGATTATAGAATAAGTTTTTCTAGTTTGCACAGCAAGGACTTTATTTCTATAATCTGAAATTAATGTTGGCAAAGTTAATGCTGCAACAACGCCTATTATACCTAAAGTTATCAAAACTTCCGCTAAAGTAAATCCTAGTGACTTCTCAAATTTATAATGTAGTATATCACTATAATAACATATTTTTCTATTTTTGTAAGTGGCTAAAACTACCTCTGCGCCTGTGCCCCCCCCCCGTAAGTACGTCGTTTCAATCTTTTCATAATTAATTCCTTTCTTTTAATATATACTTCTATCTATAATTTGTGAACTGCAACGGGTAATCATATTTGTCTTCATTCAAATGAAGAAGTTTTATGATATCTTGCAAATCGTCTTTGTCTTTTCCAGAAACTCTCACCTGATCACCCTGAATTGATGCTTGAACTTTCTTTTTAGTCTCTTTTATATCAGCAACAATTTTCTTTGCAAGCTCTTGAGTTAAGCCTTTTTTCAAATTAAATACACGTCTTACATTCCCTCCTAGAGCGTTTTCCACAGGCTGCGGGTCAAGAATTCGTATACTTAAATTTCTTTTTGATAATTTAGATTGAAGAATATCATATATATTACGCAGCTTCATCTCATCGCAGGTTGTGATTGTAATTGACTTATCTCCATCAAGTTCTATACTAGAGCCGGAATCTTTCAAGTCAAAACGAGAAGAAATATCTCTTTTTACCTGATCAACAGCATTCAGCAATTCTTGCCTGTCAAACTCTGAAACAATATCGAAACTACAATCTTTAGCCATATTTACCCCCTTTATATTTTACATAATTTTACCACAAAAAGACGGGAAAGAAAATAATTTTTCCCGTCCTACGGATATGGGGTTGTATATTATTAATTAGGGAATTATAATACTGCTCCGCGGCTCCAGTTTCTAAACTTTGAAAACTGTCTGCTAAACCAATTAGGCTTTTTCGGAGTTGGCGCTGTATTATTAGTTTTGTTTGATTTTTTAAAAATCCTGCTAAACCAGCCTTGCTTTTTAGGTTTTAATTTAAATGAATCTTTTAGCTTTTGGAATTTCCCTTCAAGATATTTAGTCAGACCGCCAGCCTTTGCAATGCTGCGTCTCAAAGGACCAATGTAAGTAAGTGCCAGAAGACCGCCAAACACTAAAAGTGCAGTTTTAAAAGCAGATCTGCTTTCTTTTTCTTTTTTCTGAATAGTGCCAAAACTATCTTCATGGGGCTGTTCATGCATTTTTGCACCGCCTAAGTATGATGTATTATACATGCCTCCGTACAATCCACCAAGACCTAAAGGCATTGTCATAGGACGCATAGACATGCTACCAATATCTTCATACATTACCGGTGTTGACATTCCGTCAATCATAAACATAACCTTTCAATTTATAACTAACCTTATATTTATATAAACAATTCTTTCTATGAAAAATTTACTTTAATACCGATTTTGTAAAGAAATATTAAGTACAAAAAAGGCGGTTTTTAAAACCGCCTTTTTATAAATATTAAAATTATCAAAAAACTTACATAGCAGATTTAGCAGCATCAAAAACTACTGAAAAAGCTTCTGGATCCTTAACAGCCATATCTGCAAGCATTTTTCTGTTAACTACAATATTAGCTTTTTTACAAGCATTAACAAATCTTGAATAGCTCATACCACGTTCTCTGACTGCAGCATTAATTCTTACAATCCAAAGACGTCTCATGTTACGCTTGTTAGTACGTCTATCTCTGTAAGCATATTTTAATGCTTTCATAACAGCGATATTAGCTACTTTAAAAATTCTGCTTCTTGCGCCGATAAAGCCTTTAGCAAGTTTTAATATTTTTTTATGTCTTTTACGACTTACATTACCACGTTTTACTCTCATTTACTGCCTCCTATCTCGCATACTTTCTGTAAGGTAACTCTTTAGATATCAATTTGAAATGTGATCCAGAAATTGATACCATTTTGAAAATTCTGCGTTTTCTAGAAGCAGATTTGTGTTGAAGTAAGTGGCCAATACCAGCCTGTCTTCTGATAATTTTACCTGTTGCAGAAACTTTATAACGTTTTGCAGCAGACTTGTGTGTCTTCATTTTTGGCATTTATAACCTCTTTCTGTGCTTTGCACGGTTAGTGTATAAAAAAGCTTTTGGCATACCAAAGCCATAAAACTTTCGCAAATCAATTATAATATGCAAAAAACAGATTTGCAAGCACAATCTTCAAAAATCTTAATCAAACCAAATATAACATCCGTTAAAATTTCAATTTTAAACCAGAATAGACTTCTTTCATTTTAACATATTCAGAAAGAATTATTCTAGAATTTAAATCACAGCAATGACAAGGATAAAAATTTACGATATTCTGGTTACGTAAATAAATTCCTAATTCTCTGATTTTATACTCACTTTTATCAACCAGATGTAAGCCGCCAATAAAAGAAAAAATACGTGTTTCTTTAGTAAGTCTTTTAGCATGCTCAATAATATTTGCAATGCCAACATGAGAGCATCCTGCAATAATTACAAGCCCTTCATCAGCCATATAAGCTAGAGCAGTTTCATCACGCAGTTTGTAATCATACTCATATGTCGGGAATATTTCTCCCATATAAAGTAATTTAGGAGTCAACCATTTAGGACTACGAGTTAACTCTACATCAAATAAATCAAAAATATCCTGCTGAGTTCCAGGGAAACCGACATTCTTGGAATTTTTATCCAATTTAGGTTCAAATATATCAGGATGCGCGATAACATTTTTCATGTTAAGGCTAATACCCGCTTTAAGCATCTTTTTATAAAGATCCTGAAGTCTCATAAAACCGCCAGTATGGTCAATATGCCCGTGAGAAAGCACTACATCCGTGACATCTCCCAAATCCAAACCTAATTTATAGGCATTTTTAATAAAAACATCACTGTAACCGCAATCAAACAATATTTTTTGATAATTATTTTCTAACAAAAAAGATAATGCAGGCTCAGCCAGCAAATAATAGTCAGTTTTACAATTGTTATCAACCAGTACTGTTAATTCCATGCAGACCTCTATATACATTATACAATATTTTTTGAGAATTGCAATCCTTAATTTTTAATAAAATTTTTGCATAACAGGTAACGAAACACCTCCGCAAAATGAACGTTCTGTAAGTCTTACGCCTAGACACCCCTGTTTGCGCTTAAATTGCATTCTGTAAATTTTTCTTACAACTTCATCAGTAAGAGCTTTTCCATATTTTTCATAAATTTCTTCTTTTGGTTTACATTGCTCAACATACATATCAATTATATCATCAAGAACTTCGTAAGCAGGGAGCCTATCTTGATCTTTCTGGCCAGGATGAAGCTCAGCAGAAGGTGCTTTGTCAATAATTTCCTGCGGGATTATTTCGTTATCTTTATTTATATAATTTGCAAGTTTGTAAACCCTTGTTTTTGTTAAATCACAGATTAAATTGAGTCCTCCCGCAAGGTCGCCATATAAAGTTCCAAAACCCATTGCGCTTTCAGACTTGTTGCCTGTTGAAAGAAGCAGACAATTTGAGCGATTTGAGAAATACATCAAAATCAATGCTCTCAGACGTGCCTGCAAATTCTCCTCTGCAAGAGTTGTTTTATCTTCTTCTTCCGGTGAAACATGCGCTATTTTATCCATAAAAGTTTTGTATAAGGAAGTTATTGCATGTTTTTCTGTTCTAATACCGAGGTTTTGAGCGAGTTTCAAGGAATCTGTTATACTGCCTTCTGAGGAAAACATGCTCGGCATCAACACTCCAAAAACATTTTCCGCTCCAAGCGCGTTAACGGCAATTGCAGCGGTTAAAGCGCTGTCAATTCCGCCTGATAAACCTAAAATTACCTTTTTAAAACCGGTATTTTCACAGTATTCTTTAAGTGCAAAACTTGTTACAGCCAAAACTTCACTTTCTGTAGAATTTTCAATGAATTCAACAGGTGAAGAAAAATCAAGAATTTGAACATCTTCCCTGCAAATCGGCATCTGACAAACAAGAATGTTGTCGCGATTTTTTGCAAAACTTCCGCCTGCATATACATCCGAATCAGCCATTCCTACAGCATTTATATAAATAAAGTCATTATTAGTATCTATACTGTCAACAAAATCTCTGTAAGAATTTATTGTATAATACCTATTTTTGGCAAGAACATACAAGTCACAAACAACATCATTTCTATAACTATCTGAAACAAATACTTTTTTCCCGCCTATATCAAAAAAACCATCTTCGGAAATTTCAACCTGACCGTTTCTTATTAAAACTTCGCCTACCAAAATATTTCTATTAAAATTTTTATCGGCAATTCTTGCATAAAATTCATCCTGTTTAAGACAGCAATTTTCATCCAATACAAGATCCTTCCCGCCGGTTTCTGTCAAATCGTACTCAGGAAAAACAATTAAATCACAGTTAGTATTCTCAATTTTTTCAACTATTGTATTATAATTAAACTCAAAATCAGCAGTTTTAAATCTTGTTTGCGCAAGCGCTATTTTCATAATTCCTCCAACTCTATTCCAGTTTTAAATAATTTACTTTTTCCCAGCTTAAATCCAAATATTTCACCTTTGAATCTACAAGCTTAACCTGAGGCAATATTGACGGAATTCTTTCTATTCGTTTAAATATATTTTCATCAATTCGCCCTAATCTTATATTTACAGTCTTAATTTTTACATAAACATCATTTGGATTTCTAAAATCTATATATTCAACAGGTTCATGAGAATATGTTTCAACATATCTTGCAATTTTTTGAATTTGCTGAATCTTTTTCAAATCCCATTTATGATAATCATCACCTTTGTTACCATATGACAATACTTTTACTGTTTTGTACTGTTTATTCAGCGGCAAATATTCACGTCCGATAAGTTTTCCATCTGTTGTAAAAAAAGCGATAGGCTGAACATTTATATCAGGAGAAATGGTAATTACAGGAATCCTTTCTCTTATTATAATCTGCATGCGTGCAGGAAATGCATAGCGTCTTATATACACATCATCAATCGGAGTTAACTTCATTAACTCTTTTTTTATATCACTTGTATTGGCTAAATATATCGGAACATCAGGGACATTGCTGTTTTTCAATACTGCAAGTATTTTATAAGAAGGAACAATTTTATTATTAATTATTTCAACAGCACTGCTGCCAACATAATTAAAGGCTTTTTTATCCATATACCAGCCCTTGCAGGTTGCAATATAAAATAGCATCAAAAGCAGACCGCAGCTTAGAAAGAATCTTACAAAGCCTCTAAAACGTTCCTGCTTCATTCTGCCTTTACGAATTAATCTTTCTCGCTGCTTAGTTCGAACAAAATGGCTTCCTCCAACTTGTTCTTCTATAATTTCTTCTTCAATGTATTCCTGTTCGTACTCAGACATTTACTTATTTAAACCTGCACTGTTCAAAATTAACAACACCAAATTATCATAATCTATATTCATAGCCTTAGCCTGCGCCGGCAAATCACTAACAGTAGTCATACCAGGACTTGTATTAATTTCCAAAAGGTATGGGATATTATCTTTCATCATAAAATCTATTCTTGATACACCACGGCAGCCTGCTGTCTCAAATGCTTTAACTGCGACTTCTTTAACATGCTTTGTGACATCTTCTGATAAATTTGCAGGGACAATAAAATCTGACATTCCGCTTGTATATTTGGCCTCAAAATCATACCACTCATTTTTAGGTCTAATCTCAAGAATTTCAGTCGCAAAAGGTTCACCTTCACATTCCAAAACACCTACAGTTACAAAAAAACCGTCTATAAATTCTTCAATCAGAACATCATCATTATATTTTACCGCAAGTTCATAAGCTGCTTTCAAATCTTCAGGCTTATCAACCTTGGTCATCCCAAAACTTGAACCTTCGCTTACAGGCTTTGTAAACAATGGATATTTCAAATCTTTAGTTTTTTCGTAAACATCCTCACCTTTTCTCACAAAAGCAGATTTTGCCATTGGAATATCAGTGCAGGTTGATAGAATTCTTTTTGTATATTCTTTATTCATACAAAGAGAGCTAGCCATAACGCCACAGCCTGTATATGGAATACGAAGGATTTCAAGAATACCCTGAATGCAGCCGTCTTCTCCGTATTTTCCATGAAGTGCATTGAATGCATAATCATATTTGCCTTCTTTTAACTTTAAGGCAATATCTTTATCAACAACAACCATTTCAGAATTTTTAAAACCAAGTCTTTGTAAAGCGTCAAAACAGCCTTTGCCGGAACGCATAGAAACTTCTGCTTCAGAAGACATTCCACCGCATAAAACAGCAATTTTTGCACTTTTATCTATTTTTGATACAATATTTTGCATATTTCAACCTCTCTCAAATTATTTCCGCCCAAAAATTTTATCTCGGGTTCAAGCTCTATATTAAACCTTTCTTTCACTCTTGTATACATCTGTAACATTAATTCCAAAACGTCGGTAGATGTACCGTTTGCATCGTTTACAATAAAATTCGCGTGATTTTCCCAAACCTTAACCCCGCCTGATCGCAAACCTTTTACACCGCAGGCATCAAGAAGTCTTCCTGCAGAATCACCTTTAGGATTTTTGAAAATACTACCCGCATTTCCAAGAGTCATCATTGGCTGATGGGATTTTCTAAATGCCAAATTTTCATTCATCTTTGCCTGAATTTCTTCTACAGGTTTCTTTTTAAGATTAAACTCCGCACCTAAAACTATATATGGATTATCATGGCATATTGATTTTCTGTAAGCGAACTGCATCTCATCATTTGAAAATCTAAAAAAGCCTTCGTTATCAGTATAAAGAGTAGCGCTTTCCAACACATCAGAAATCGCCTGTCCATGGGCTGAGGCATTCATATAAACTTCACCGCCAACAGAGCCCGGAAATCCAATCATAAATTCCAGCCCGCTTAAACCGTGTTCTGCAGCGGCTTTAGCAAGCATAGGACCTTTTACCCCACAGCCTGCAATTACACGTGTATCCTCAAAAATTATATTATCTATTTTTGATGTGGAAATAACTGTTCCACTGCAGCCGTATGATGAAACCAGTGTGTTAGAAAAATTTCCAAAAACTTTTGCATTTGGTTCTTTTTCAAGTATTTCAACACACTCAAATTCAGATTTAGGGAAATATACCTTTGCAATTTCACCGCCGATTTTGAATGTTGTCATATTCTTAATGCAAAAATTTTCTTTTAATTCAATATTTGTAATATTATGCATTAACAACCTCTTTGTTAAGCGTGAGAAGTTCTTTTCCAAGTGCGGTAATAGTTCCTGCACCCAAACCTATCACAACATCATTTTCTTTCAGTGTTGGATAAAGTTTTTTAGCAACATCATTCATATTTCCGCCAATATATTCACAAGGAATATTAACTTTTTCCATAAGTTCCTCGGTGAATTTTCTTGAATTAACACCTTCAATCGGCTCTTCAGAAGCGGCATAAACATCAGTAACTATAATTCTATCAACGCCGTCAAATGCTTTTAAAAATTCATCCCACAAATTTTTCAACCTTGTAAATCTATGCGGTTGAAAAACTGCTATAATATTTTTGTCATGCATACCTTCTGCAGAAGATAAAGTTGCCTTAATTTCTGTAGGGTGGTGTGCATAATCATCATAGACAGTAATTCCATTGAATTCAGCTACCTTTTGAAAACGTCTTCCCATGCCGGTAAATGTTGAAAAATGTTCTTTTACAAGAGAAATATCAACCCCTGCCTGATGAAGACTTGCCATTACAGACAAAGCATTGTAAACATTATGTTTTCCACGCAGAATAATTTTTAAATCAGTAAGAAATTCTCCCCTGTAATAAATATCAAATGTAGTACATTCCGGAGAAAAAACAATATTTTTAGCGGTATAATCCGCGTCAGAAAAACCAAATGTCATAGTTTTATGACCGTGCAGGCTCTTTGTTGCTTCACAATCATTATTAACCAGAACAATCGCGTCATCCGCCATATTAGAAATAAATTTTTCAAAAGTTTCTAAAATAGATTTCAATCCGTCTTTATAAAAATCAAGATGATCAGCTTCCAAATTATTTACAACACAAATATTCGGAGAATACTTAACAATAGTCCCATCGCTTTCATCTAATTCTGCGACAAAGAATTTCCCGTTCTGAGAATGAGCATTAGTACCAATATCAGGAAGCATTCCGCCTACAACATAAGAAGGTAACAAGCCTGCTTTTTCTAGCACATAAGAACAAAGCCCGCTGGTTGTTGTTTTTCCATGAGTTCCAGAAAAGCCAAGGAAAAATTTTCCCCAGCGAGAGATTTCTGCAAGAACATCTGAACGGTGATAAATAGTTAATCCCAACTCTTTTGCTCTAATCATTTCCGGATTATCCTGTTTAATCGCTGTACTTGCAACAACAATCGCATCAGCAGGGACATTATCAGCATTATGTCCGATATGAACCTTAGCACCCAAATTTCTTAATTTATCAATATACTTACTATCACAAATATCGGATCCTGAGACCTCACAGCCATTTTCAAGCAAATACTTTGCTAAACCGCTCATCCCTACTCCGCCTATTGCTATAAAATAATATTTATTCTTTTTCAAAACTCTATCCCTAAACTATGTAACATCAACTATTATAATTATAATACATAAAAAAATATCTGTGTTATTATTATAAATAATTTACAAATATTGTAGCAAATTTTAATTATTAGAGATTTTATATAAGTATGAATATACATTTTCCTAAAGCACCGATAAAATATAATTCAAAAATTCCTAATGAATTAATCTATAAAAAAAGAATGACAGCCAAAAGCGGGATAACATATGATGAATATGTTATGTTCAATAAAAACGGCAAAGTCATTGGTTTAATGGACACTGTGATGGAAGATATCAGGCCGTTAGTCGGAAACGAATTTTATCCTAGCTTAAATTTTAAAAAATTTAAATCACTATATATTGATTACATCGAATCCAAACAAAAAGGTACAGGGACAAAACTTCTTGACTATGCACAAATTGTGAGCAAAAAACAGGGAGGGAAAGGTCGTTTCCACCTTATAGCAAGCGACAGATTTAACAGAAGAAGGCCGGCACATATTTTTTACAGAAAATACGGGCTGGAATCCCCATCTTTTTCTGTTATTAACGACATTGACTCAGTTATTAAGAAAAAAGCAACTATTGCGGATATATATCTTATTGACATTCCAATGTATTTTATTCCTAAAAAGACAAAGTCCGCCAATAATAACGGACTGTCTTTGGTAAAAAATATTCTGAAATTTTTCAAAAAATAACTATTTAACAACAATATTAACAAGTTTCTTAGGTACTACAATTGTTTTTACAACTGTTTTACCGGCGGTAAGTTCTTTAATTTTAGGACTATTCAAAGCCAACTCCTTCAAATTATCCTGAGAAGAAGCTTCATCTGCCTCGATTTTATCCTTAACTTTACCGTTAACTTGAACAACAAGTGTTATAGAACTTGCTTTTGCGAGATTTTCATCCCATTCAGGCCATTTTTGTTCATGAATAGAGCCTTCTGCCCCTAAATCATGCCAAACTTCTTCTGTCAAATGAACTGCAACCGGTGACATCAATTTGATTAATGAAATAATCGCAAAGCTTAAAACATTCTTGTCTTCTTCATTCATTTCAGATTTTTTAGCGCACCAGTCATAGATTGAATTTACAAGTTCTCTGTATTTTGAAATTACAGTATTAAACTGGAAGTCATTAGCTATATCATTAGAAATTCCTTTTATAGCCATATGCACTACACGGACTAAATCGTCATTCTCTTTTGACATCGGGAATTTCAATTCATAATCTAATTTAATATTACCGGCATTAGTTGAAATTAGCCTCCAAACTCTGTTTAAGAATTTATAGCAGCCTTCAACACCTGCATCAGACCAGTCAAAGTCACGTGCCGGCGGTGAATCTGAAAGGATAAACAGTCTTGCAGTATCTGCTCCGTAATTTTCAAATATTTCATCAGGATCAACTGTATTACCTTTTGATTTAGACATTTTAGAGCCGTCTTTTAAAACCATACCTTGAGTTAAAAGGTTTTTAAACGGTTCATCAAAATCAAGTAATCCTAAATCTCTCAAGGCTTTTGTGAAAAATCTTGAGTATAAAAGGTGTAAAATAGCGTGTTCAATACCGCCAACGTATTGATCAACCGGAAGCCATTTGTTTACTTTGTCTTTTGCAAACGGCATTTTGTCATTCTTTGCATCAGAATAACGCAAATAATACCAGCTTGAACATACAAATGTATCCATAGTATCAGTTTCACGTCTTGCAGGGCCGCCGCAGCATGGACAAGTTGTTTCCATAAATGTCTTAGAAGTTGTAATAGGCGATTTCCCAACAACGCTGAAATCTACATCTTTTGGAAGCAATACAGGAAGCTGATCTTCCGGAACAGGCTGAATACCGCATTTTTCGCAATATACAACAGGAATTGGCGCTCCCCAGTATCTTTGACGGGAAACAAGCCAGTCACGAAGCCTGTATTGTGTTTTAAATTCTCCAAAACCTTCATCAACTGCTTTTTGAGTAATAGCTTTTTTAGCATCCTCATTATTCATACCATTGAATTCATTTGAATTAATCAGAATACCGGGTTCTGTATAAGCTTCCTCCTTACAGTCTGAAGGATTTTCAGGATTTTGAATTACAACTTTTACAGGTAAATTATATTTTTTTGCAAAATCAAAATCTCTTGTATCATGTGCAGGAACAGCCATAACAGCCCCTGTACCGTATTCAACAAGTGCATAATCAGCTGTCCACAGAGGAAATTTTTCACCAGTAAACGGATTTATACAATGAGTCCCAAGAGGAACCCCAGTTTTTATACGTTCAGTAGAAAGTCTTTCAATTTCAGTCATTTTGCGCGCATTAGCACGATAAGCTTCTACAGCAGCTTTATTCTCTTCTGTTGTAAGCTTTTCAATATCTTTATACTCAGGCGCAACAACTAGGTACGTAATCCCGTGAACAGTATCCGGTCTTGTTGTATAAACAGGAACTTCCATATTTTCACCATCAGGCGCATCAACAACAGGGAATCTAAAAATAGCACCTTGAGATTTACCAATCCAGTTTGCCTGCATTGTTTTAACGTTATCACCCCAGCCGGTAAGTTTGTCTAAGTCTTCAAGCAAAACTTCCGCATAATCAGTGATTTTCAAAAACCATTGAGAAAGATATTTTTTCTCAACAACATGGTCGCATCTCCAGCATTTACCGTCAATAACCTGTTCGTTTGCAAGCACTGTGCCGCATTCTTCACACCAGTTAACAGCAGCTTCTTTTTTATATGCAAGACCTTTTTTGTACAATTGTAAAAATAACCATTGAGTCCATTTATAATAATCAGGCTTACAGGTTGTAACTTCCCTATTCCAATCATAGGAAAGCCCTAGCATTTTAAGCTGCTTTGTCATATAAGCAATGTTTTCATCAGTCCAGGTTTCAGGATTAGCCCCATGCTTCATAGCAGCATTTTCTGCCGGAAGCCCGAAACTATCCCACCCCATTGGATGAAGAACATTAAAGCCGTTCATTTTTTTGTATCGTGCGATAACATCAGTAATAGTATAGTTTCTTACATGTCCCATATGGAGTTTTCCAGAAGGATATGGAAACATTGACAGTGCATAATATTTCGGCTTATCACTGTCGTCAGGTGTAGCAAAAGAGTTATTTTCTTCCCATATCTTTTGCCATTTTTTCTCAATTTCCTGAGGGAAATATGCTTCTTTCATTCTTTTTCTCTCCCTAATTTCTGTTTTTAAACAGATTTTACCATAAATAAAATTAAATAAACACTAAAATTAATATATTTATACTATAACAGTTTTATTAAATTTATCGTATAATAAAATGCATGAAAAAATTATTAACAATATTAGTTATAGGAACAATCGCATTCACAAGCCTGCAACAGCCGGCAAATGCTCAAAACTTTTTTGCTCAAAAACGCGCTGAAATCCAGCAAATGCGAGAATACAATGCAACAGTAAAAGATATAAAATCTGTTATTACAACACAGGAAAAATATTCCAACAAGTTTGACCTTGAAGGACTTTCTTCATTGTACGCAGGCGATTTTGTTAACGCTGACGGATTTACAAAAGATATTTATTTTAAGTTAATAAAAGATACATGGCAAACCTATCCTGATATATCATATTCAACAAAAATAAAAAATATAGATTTTAGCGGGAACTATGCAACTGTAGAAGTAGACGAAACTGCTGTGGCAACAACAAAAGATGAAGTTGGAGATCTGGTTGCAATAGGAGAACTTTATTCAAATGCGCAGAGCATTTATTACCTTGAAAAAATAGGCTCTAAATGGCTTATTTCATCTGAAAAAGTTTTAAAAGAAACTTCCTCACTTAAATACGGCGATGCAAGATATATAAACATGGAATTAAGCAGCCCGACCCAGATTAAAGCAGGAGAATACTATACAGCAAGTCTTAAAGTTGATGCGCCAAAAGATTCTGTTGTTGTAGCATCTATTAACAAAGAAAATATCACATATCCGCAAAAACAAAGCGATGAAGTTTTCCGAAAAATGCCGGATGACAATATTCTTGAAAGAGTGTTTATATCAAATAAAAATAATATCAATGAATACAACGTTGCAGCAGTCGGGGTAACAAAAGCAGAAATTTATGACCAAACTAAAGTCCGTGTTTATATGGGCGGTCTGGCATTCATAATAACAAGAGTTAATGTTGTTCCAACAAATAACTATCTGAAGCTGGAGGAAGACAATGGAAAAACTAGGTAAATACGTTTATTTGACAGTTTGCTTTGTATTTTTCATATTTTGTAACTTCTATCTGTCAAATGAACTTGTATTTAATCTTACAAACGGATTTAAATATTCAAATGAAATAATCACACTGAATTACATAAAAAATACCGGCGCAGCATTCAGCATACTCAAAGACTCAAGAGAAATTCTTATAATTCTATCAGTTGCAGCGCTTGTTTTAATACTTTTATACGTAATTAAACATATTAAATCATTATCTATGAAAAGCATATTTTTCATAGCACTATTATCAGCAGGCATTGCCGGAAACCTGCATGAAAGAATTGCATTCGGATATGTAAGGGATTTTTTCCAGCTTAACTTTGTAAACTTTCCTGTATTTAATATTGCAGATATCTTTATTAATATCGGTGTTATTGCTTTAATAATAATGATATTAATTAAAAAGACAAAATAATGATTTTATATATTGACGAAAATGACGAAAATAAACGACTTGACAGTTATTTAGCTGAAATAACTCCTGATTTTTCACGTTCAAAAATCCAGAGTATTATAAAATCCGGTAATGTTTTGATTAATGGAGAAAGTAAGAAACCGTCTTATACCCTGAAAGAAAATGACAAAATAGAATTTGAACTTCCACAAAATGAAGAAATCAAAATTAAGCCGCAAAATATTCCATTGAATATAATCTATGAAGACGAAAATATGCTTGTTGTGAATAAACCCTCCGGAATGCTCACACATCCAACGGCTTTGGAACGTGAAAATACCCTTGTTAACGCTCTTTTATACAAATACGGAGATAACTTATCAGATATAAACGGGGAATTCAGACGTGGAATTCTTCACAGGCTTGACCGCAACACATCCGGTCTTTTGATGATTGCTAAAAACAATCAGGCACATGAATTCCTGAGCGAACAAATCAAAAATCATACAATTACGAAAAAATACCGCGCTATAGTAAAAGGAAATTACTCGAAGGATGAAGACAAAATAGATTTACCGATAGGCAGAAATCCTAATCAGCCGCACAAAATGATGGTTACAGACACAGGAAAACCAAGTATTACACTTGTTAAGGTTATAAAACGTTTTAAGGATGCGACATATCTTGATTTAACACTAATAACCGGACGAACACATCAAATCAGAGTTCATTTAAGCCATATGAAACACCCGATATACAATGATACTCTCTATGGTGCAGGAATCGGAAAAGTTAAAACACAAGAACAAGTGTTACAATCATACTACCTGAGGTTTACAAAGCCATTTACTGATGAGATAATTGAACTTGAAATTGAACCGGATGAAAAAATAAAAAAGGTATTAAATTACTTTGAAAACAGGAGTTAAACAATGAAATATTTATCAATGATAATTGTAACATTAATTACTTTAGTATTTTTAGTACTGATTGTTATGAATTTTAACAATACTGTAGAAATTAATCTTGTAAGCAGTTCATTATCAGGAATTCTGGGCCTTCCTGCAATGTCAAAAACCTTAAGTTTAGGTATTTATACCCTTTTAATTTTTATATTAGATGAAATTGCGGCTTTATTCTTTTTCTTACCATTGATGAGAACAATTAACGAAAAAAATTCAGCTTACAAAAGGCAGCTTGAGAAAACATCAGTATCCAACACAGAAAGTTCTTCCAGAGTCGAAGTTTTAGAAGCAAAAATTAAAGTTCTTGAAAAAGCTCTTGAAGATGCGCTTAAGAAAAATTAAAATCTATAAAAAATGATTACAAAAAGGACAGGTTGAACCTGCCCTTTTTAGTTTATAATCTAATAAAATTTCAACTAAGCTTCTTGAGTTTCTTTTTGCTGGCTTATAAGGTTTTGAAGTTTTTCTTTTATTTCGTCGCCTTTTCTCTGCATATCAGAAACTACATCATCTGCTTTTGATTGAATTTCTTTTACTGTTTCATCTGCGCGTTTAAGAACATCTTTTGTAGTATCTGCAATCATTGCTCTTGTTTCTTCACCTGATTTTGGCGCAAGAAGAATACCTGCAATAGCTCCGATTGCACCACCGACTATAAAACCTGCTAAAAATTTTGTTGCTGACATAATTATTCACTCCTTTTCTTGTTTTTCATTAATCATTTTATCGAATTCAATTAAGGATATAATCACCATAAAAGGCTATCTTTTTCTTTTTGCAAACAGCGAATATACGGTTGTAAAGCCTTTGATAATTCCTCCAAAAATGGATTCAGATATTAATTTTGTTTTGCCGAAAGTTCTTTCGACTGCTGTTTTGAAGTTATCAACACCTCTATCAGTGCTTTTAACTATCGCATTAATAGAACTTAAAGTCGCATTTAATTCTTGCAAAGTCGGCTTTAGTTCATCATTTAATAATACTGAAGTTTGATTCAGATTTTTTGCCAGAGCAGATAAATCAATAAGTAATTTTATCAAAAATCCCGCTACGACTATTATTACAATACCGCTAGCCCAGGCCAAAAAAGTTAAACCTTGATTTAGTGCTATTTGTGACATCTCCATATTATTTAATTATCCTTTTTGTTTCTCTCTAGTAACCGAAATCATCATCTAATTCTTCAAGCTCTTTTGCTTTTAGAAGTTTCTTTGATTTTATCATATTATTAAATTTTCTTAATTGCCTTTCAAGCTTATATTTCATCAAATCTATATTTTCTAAAGCTTGTTTTTTGGCTTCATTAATTGCCGGAGAATTTTCTTCATAAAGCTTTACTGCTGCATCTTTCAACTCTTTTCTGGATTCTTCTCCAGATTTCGGGGCAAACAGAACACCAGCTACAATTCCGCCGACAACACCTGCAATTAAGCCCATACCAAACATTAATGACTTATTTTTGCTCATAACATAACCTCGACTTTCATTTGTGTATATTTATAATAACATATTTTTTAAAGGATTACAAGTAATCACCTGTATAAGCAGGCACTGTCTATATTGTAAACTCATCCCAATAATCTTTTAGTAATACTAAAGTTTGAAAAATTGCCGCTGCTTTTTTAAAACGTCCTTTAAAAAATATCAAAGAAGCATATATTACGAGACTTATTATTAGCTTTGTTAAAAATTGGTCACGTTTTCTTTTAACAAACGCAAAAAACGAACTCACTGTATTTTGAAGGTTATAAACTACATCTTTAAACGATTTTAGCCAATCTTCAATATAAGGTTTCAATTCAGTTACTTTATTATTAAGTTCACAAACCTTCCTGTCCGCCTTTAATATAAAATTTATCAAAGTCGCCGCGATTATTAATTCCGCTATAAAAATTGTTGCAATAAATAAATACATTTTTATTATTCTTACTTTTGTATTATATTTAGGAAGTATAGAATAATATTTTTGGAAATGGAATACGTCCAAAGGACTATTTATGTTAGGAAAGATAAAATTTTATTCATCGTTAATACTTGCAAGAGCTGCTTATTTGGGGATAAAAATTCTGAACAAATCCTCCGGTACATCATTTGTTGGAATGATGACATTAAAAATTTGTCCGGATTTTCTATCTCATTGCTCTAAATATATCAAAAAATGTACGGTAACAGTTACTGGAACAAACGGAAAAAGCACAACATCAGGACTTGTTGCACATATTCTAAAATGCGCTAATCAAAAAGTAATTCACAATCTGAAAGGTGCGAATATGCTGACAGGTGTGGCAAATGTTTTTGCACTCAGCATAAAGCCTTTTAAACGCTTTGATTACGCCGTAATTGAATCTGATGAAGCATACTTAACAAAATTATATGACTTTATGAAATCCGATTACCTGATTGTCACAAACCTTTTCCGTGACCAGCTTGACAGGTATGGTGAACTTAATACAACAGCAGAATTTATAAAAAATGCAATTGATAAAAATAAAAATTTAAAACTTATTTTAAACGCCGATGATCCGATTGTTGCGACATTTAACCGTACAGATTATGCTGTATACTATGGATTTGAAAGCGTAGAATACGATTGCAGTTATGAACACACATCAAACGCTCCGTCAGAAGCTTTTAACTGTCATTGCGGCGAACCTCTTGAGTATTCAAAAAGATTTTTCGCCCAACAGGGGCACTATTTCTGTAAAAAATGCGGTTACAAACGCCCAAAATGCGATTACAGCGCAAGTGTAAAAGTTTTCAATGATTATTCAAAACTAAAAGTAACACATAATGGTATAACTTTTGATTTTACAGTTAACCTTGCAGGACTTTATAACGCATATAATGCGCTTGCGGCAATTGCTTTTGCTTTTGAAAATAATCTAAATCAACAGGAAATCCAAAACGCGCTGGATTCATATAAAGCAATATTTGGAAGAACTGAAAAACGTATAATTAACGGGCATCCCGCAGTTATTCAACTGATAAAAAACCCCACCGGTGCAAGCGAAGTTTTAAAAACAGTAGACTTGCAATCAAACATCGTAATTGCAATTAATGACAATTACGCAGACGGGCGAGATATATCCTGGTTGTGGGACAGCGATTTTGAACAGCTTAAAAATGCTCAAAAACTTGTCATAACATCCGGAATTAGAGCAAATGATATGGCAACAAGACTCAAGTATGCAGGAATTCCACAGGAAAAAATTATTGTGGAACCAAATATTAAAAAAGCAATTGAACTTGCAAGCCATAGCACAAATTCAGATGATAAAATAACAATTTTACCGTCATACACAGCATTATTGAAAATTAACAAAGGAGTATAAAAATGTTATTAGGTGTAAATATAGATCACGTAGCGACTTTAAGAAATGCAAGAGGCGGCGTAGAGCCGGATGTTGAAAAAGCAGCACATATTTGTGAAGAAAACGGTGCTGCATCAATTACAACACACCTCAGAGAAGACAGAAGACATATTAAAGACGAAGATGTTTATACACTCATTGATTCTATTAAAACTAAATTAAATCTTGAAATGGCTATGGCTGAAGATATTCAGCAAATTGCACTTGATATAAAACCTTATTCCATATGCCTTGTCCCTGAAAGACGCCAGGAAGTTACAACAGAAGGCGGATTAGATGTGGCAGGACAATTAGATAAAGTGACTGAATTTATTAAACCGCTGCTTGATGCAGGTATTATCGTAAGTTTATTTATTGATCCTACAGAAGAACAGGTTAAAGCCTCTGCAAAAACCGGTGCTCAATTTATTGAAATGCACACAGGAGCATATTCAGAAGCATTCGGCTACAAAGAAGAGGAAGAGGAGTTTCTAAAACTAAAAAATGCCGCAGAACTTGCTCAAAGTTTAGGTCTAAAAGTCAATGCAGGACACGGGCTTAACTATGAAAACGTACATAGAATGCATGAAATTCCGGGGTTGTGCGAATTAAACATCGGACACAGCATAATTTCACGCTCCGTGTTTACAGGTCTTGCAGAAGCTGTTCAAAAAATGGTGGAATTGATTAAATAAAAAAGGATTATTTTATGAAAAGCGAAAAAGAAATTGCCGAAGAAATGGCTCAAGTCGTTGAACAAATGAGAATTGACGACATCGAAGACAACCCCGATATAATAGATGAATACTTTGACTGTGACTGCTGTGGAGAACACAAATGTCTTGCAGGTTCAATAGAATATGATGGTTACAGACTATGCAACGACTGCGTTCTTCTTGCTGAAACAGGATTTGCTCTTAACAAAATTAAATCAGTCCAAGACCTAATTGATGCTATTGAGGACAAACACCTTGAAGCACTCACAGAATTTGTAAAACAAGAAGAAAATAGAAAAATAAATTAAAAATAATTTCGCCTTTTTATTCGCGTTAACTAATTCTAAAGAATTAGAAATATTTCTTTACATATAGTTATAAAGTATTAATTTTGAGGTATATAGTAATTAAGGGTTAATTATATATTATTAATATATTATGGAAATACAATAGGTAATCAAAAATAACTTATCATTTTTGAATTCGGTTATAAGATTTTATGTGCAACCTCACATAAACAACACAATACATTAGTTTCTCAATATATGAACAGGATGACTGACTCATCCTTTTTTTTATTCTATAATATACCTATGGATAAAAAAATTTCAGAAAAAGTTATAAATAGATTAACTCTATACCACTGCATACTTTCAGATTATATTACTGCGAATATTGAGTTTATTTCAAGCAAACAAATTGCACAATTGCTGAAAATAGACGATTCTCAGGTAAGAAAAGATATAAATTTATTGAATAATTCTGGCAAATGCCGCGTAGGTTATATTGTAAAAGAGTTAAAGGCCTCTATTGAAAAAACGCTTGGATTTAAAAAGACCAAAAAAGCATTTATTATAGGTGCCGGTAATCTAGGCTCAGCACTTGCGAATTACGACAATTTTACAGACTATGGCTTAAACATAATATCACTCTTTGATAATGATAAAGCAAAGATTGGTAAAACTGTTAACGGGAAAAAAATATTCAACATAAAAGAACTTCCAACACTTGCAAAAGAAAATGGGATTGATATTGCAATACTAACAGTTCCACGTCAATACGCACAGCCAACTGCAGATTTTTTGGTTGCCGCAAATATTAAGTATATCTGGAATTTTACTCCGACAGTTCTTGCGGTACCTGAAGATACTCAAGTTTGGAATGAAAATTTAATGGGGAATTTTTTACAATTCACATATAATATCTAAAATTAAACAGCCGCTGCTTTTTGTGTATTAAGGTAATACAAATGCCTCAAACCTTCTAATGTCAAGGTTGGGTTAATATAATCAAACGGATTTTTCATATAATTTGCAATCAATCCGGAATAGCCGCCGGTTGCAACAACTGTAGCCTTTTCCCCTAATTCTTTTTCGCATTGTTCAATTAAACCTTCAACCATGCAGGCAGTACCGCGTATTACACCGGAAAGAATTGCATCAGTTGTGTTATCACCTATTGCACAATGAGAAATTGCAACATCAATTTTAGGAAGTTTTGAAGTAAATTTATTCAAAACCTTCATCTGCAAACTAATTCCCGGGGCAATAGCCCCGCCAATAAATTCTCCATTACGATTAATAATATCAAATGATGTTGCAGTACCAAAATCTACAACAATTGTCGGCCTATTATAAAGTACATAAGCCCCTGCAGCATTGGCAATTCTATCAGCACCAGCCTCATCAGGATATTTTAGTGCCAATTTTATACCGGTATTAATTTTGCTTGTAAGCATTATTGAATTTATTTTAAAAATATTATCAACCGCAGCTTTAAATTTTTTATTCAATTCCTCAACAACAGAGCCTATAATACAACCATCTATTTTATAGTCTTTAAATAATGATTTAAGAAGCACTTCATACTCATCCAAAGGCAAATCCTTATCAGATGCGAGTCTGAATTCTTCAACAAGGGCGTTGTCATCAAAAAGCCCCAAAGTAATACTTGTGTTCCCTATATCAGCAGTTAATAACATAAAATAGTCCTCTTTTCGAAGACCATTTTATATCAAACAAAAATCTTTTGCAAAAATCATATTTACATAATTAAGTAAATACAGAATTTGGCTTGTCACCGGAGCCATAAGCTGTAATTGCTGCAGCACCATCCTCATTGCCTTTATTAAATACAGAGTTTATTAAAGTACTGAAATCAACGTCTTGAAATCTTTCTCTATATTTTTTTATGTAATCAACTGGATTGGAAGTTGTTGATCTTTCTGTTCCGATTGCGCTTACTGGTTCAGACATAATATATCTCCTCAAGTTTAATTAATACTCATATCTCTTATATATATATAAAGTATTTCATTTCAACATAATTGCCTGATTATGATATAAGTTTTACAAAACTTTACAAAGATATAAAATTATATTATTTTAATATGTTCTTTTCTAACAAAATTGCGGTCTTTGTTTTAGCAAGTCCCGCTTCCGAACTCTCTTTCAGAGTTGGAGACATTAATTTTCCAGTTTGTTCAAGTGTATCAATAACTTCATCAAGAGGTATTTTTGATTGAATATCAGCTAAAGCTAGTTCACTTGCGGTTACCGCATGTACTGCGAGAAAAGGATTACGTTTAACGCAGGGAATTTCAACCAGTCCGCACACAGGATCGCAGGTAAGTCCCAACAAATTTTTCATAGCAAGTGCCACAGCATTAAGAATTTGTTTCATTGAACCACCGCGCATTTGAGTCAGAGCACCTGCTGCCATAGCTGATGCGACACCGCATTCTGCCTGACAACCTGCAACAGCACCTGCCAAAGCAACTTTATTCGATATAATCCTTCCGATCTCGCCGGCTGTTATAAGTGCATTTAACTGTTCTTCCTCATTTATATTACAATCTTCACTTACAGAAATCAGTACAGACGGCACAATTGCGCAGGAACCTGCTGTCGGACAGGCAACAATTTTACCCATTCTGGCATTTTCTTCACTGGTTGCAAGCGCATAAGTTGTAATTTTTTCAAAAGTAGTGCCAAATAATGCCTTATTACTGCCAAATCGTTTCAAAAGTTTTACACAATCATTGCCGCATAATCCGCTTCTTGAAAGTTCTTGTGACTTCAAACCATTTTTTATAGCTTCTTTCATAGCATCAAGAGATTTTTTTACTATTTTTCTGACTTCTGCAACGGAAATGTCATTTAAATCAGCTTCTCTTTCCTGAGCCACTTCGTAGATTGTTTTTCCGCCTTCTTTACATTCATAATACAATTGTCTGAATGTACTTATAATTCGTTTTTCCATATTAACTTTCCAATTTTTTTACATATCTAACCATGTACATATCAGGTATTTGCTCAACCTGTTTCAAAATATTTTCATCAAGTTTGCCATCAAGACAAATACACATAGATGCCTTGTCTCCTTTTGATGTTCTATCACAATGAAGAGACGCGATATTAATATTTTCGTCCTGAATAAGCTTTGTTACACGAGAAATCATACCAGGAAGATCTTTGTAGACAAGAATTAATGTGTCATATTTACCGGCGAGTTTAACAGTAAAATCATTAATTTTTCTAATAACAACTTCTCCGGCTCCAATAGAATCTCCCGCAATAAAAAGGTTAAAATCGCCTTCAAAAATAAAATCTACAGCATTAGGGTGCCTGTTAAAATCCTCAAGATACTCAAATTCATACTGGATATTTTTTGCTTCCTCAGAATTAAAAATATCTTTAATCCTTACATCATCAACAGGCAAACCTAAAACTCCGGCAAGCAAGCCTTTGTCAGTACCGTGCCCTTTACCTGTCTTGGCATAAGAATTATACAATTTAAAAATAACTTTTTCCGGTTTTGCATCATAAACATTACGTGCCAAAAGTCCTAATCTCACAGCCCCTGCGGTATGAGAACTAGAAGGCCCTACCATTACCGGAGAAATTATATCTATTAAAGACGACTGACGCATTATACATTCCCCTCTATCAATAACAATTATACACAAAAAGAAAAATCTTATTAAATAATGTAAAATCTTTATTAAGAAAAGGCAATAATTAAAATTTTTATGTTTTTATATATATACAAATATAGTGTAGGGAAAATTTTTAGTGTAGGTGTAAAATATGTTTAGTCCAGAATTTATGAGATTTTTAATTAATTATCAAAAGTCAGAATTTGCCCCTGAAGAAACAAAAAAAGAAATTAAATTCAAAAAAGACGGCGGGAAATTAGCAGAAGTATTGATTACAAATAAATAAGATTTGCGCATTAACTTGGTATGGTCAAATAGACTACAACCTTTACTGACATCAGCGGATTTGTTCAACATTGGCAAAGGTGTAAAAGTGTGCTTTGCCTGACCTCTACTGAAATTGACGCATTTGTTCAACATTGACAAAGATACAAAAGCGGACTTCGTCCGTCCTCTACCAAAATTGATGTATTTGCTCAACATTGGCAAAGGTATAAAAGTGGGCTTCGCCTGACCTCAACCAAAATTAGCGCATTTGTTCAACATCGGCAAAGGTATAAAAGTGGGTTTCACCCACAAAAAAAACGCTATCCGGAGGTGGACAGCGTTGGAATTCTTGCGATAATTCCTCGTAATAGTGTGAAGTGTAGTGTGTGCTTAAAAACGTTTTCCTTGATTCCTCGTTTTAAGCTTTCCTCGTGTCATATATATAAAAACTTTTTCTTATATATAATTGACATATTTATTGCATAAAATGCATATTTCGTTACAAAAATTAATAATTCTCAATTTAGACAAGTCATATTTAACTGGTATAATAATATTATAGAGTCATAATAGTTTTTATAAAGGAGAGATATGAAAATATTAGTATCAAACGATGACGGAATTGCAGCTAATGGTATTAGATGTTTAACAGAAACATTAGCCAAAGAACATGATGTTTATGTAATAGCACCTGACAGAGAAAGAAGCGCTGCCGGACATTCTTTAACGCTACATACTCCGCTAAGAGTAGAAGAGGTAGAAGCATACCACGGAGTAAAAAGAGCATGGGTTACAACAGGCACTCCAGGAGATTGTGTAAAAATAGGAATTAATGCGATATTAAGTAAGGAAGAACAGCCTGACATAGTAATTTCAGGCATAAACCATGGGCCTAATCTAGGTGCTGATATTTTGTATTCCGGAACAGTAAGCTGCGCAATGGAAGGAGCAATGTTAGGAGTTCCAAGTATTGCAATGTCTTTAGCCAGCATGAATTATGAATACGAACACTTTAAGGTAGCAGCAAATTTTGTTAATTTACTTCTACCAAAATTAAAACAATTCACCTTCCCGCAAAAAAGTATTCTGAATATTAACGTTCCTGCATTAGACGAAGACGACATTGCAGGAATTGCGATTACAGAACTCGGAAGAAAAATGTTTACGGACAACTACGAAAAAAGGGTTGACCCGAGAGGTAAAGTATACTACTGGATGGCGGGAGAGCTTATCACAGAGGCAGAAGATTCTAACACTGATATCGCTGCTGTAAAAAATAATAAAATTTCAATAACTCCTGTAACATACGAAATGACTAAAGAAGATGTTATGCAAAATCTTGAAAATGTACTATGTAAAGGAGATAGCTGCGACTGGTTCGGCGTATAATAAGATATAACACACAAAAACAAGCCGCTCAAAAGATTTCTGAGCGGCTGTTTGTTTTTTATAAACTTTTTTTACTCGACTAAAATTCTTGCAGGGAAATTATTCTTCAACAAGTCATTAACAACACTCTGCGCTTTTTCTCTGGTCGAGTATGAACCGACTTGAATTGTGTATGCCCCGCCAATACTTCTTACAAAAGGACTAATATTCAATCCGGATTCAGCAATTATACCTTTTGCAACTTCTGCCTGTTCCTTTGTTGCATAGTAACCGACAACGACTTTTGATGTTGAAGCAGGCTGTGAAGGTTGTGCTGCAGCCTGAGTTGTTTCTGATTTTGGCGCTTGTGAGGCGGTTTCTGACGGTTTTGGGGTGGCTTCGGTTTCTGCTGCCAGCTCAACGGCCTCTTCCTGCGCGGCTTCTTCTTTTTTAATATTATCCGGAAGTTTTACTTTTTCATCCAATTCCGGTTCAAACGTATCCTGCTGTGCCCTTTTTGCATCCTCTTCCTGCAAAAGCTTTAATCTTTCATCTATTGAAGATTTTTCATAGCTTTCATCATCTTCTACAGAGGTTGTCTGTTCATCACCAATTTGAACATCGACTTCCGGTGAAATTTGTTTTGCAATACCTAAAAATAACAACAAAAGAACAAAGAATGTTGATACAAAAATTATAATCCCCTCATTAGGATTTTTTGTAACTTTTCTTTGATATTCTTTGTAAGTAATATGTGAATACTGCTTATGTTCATCATTAAAATCTTGCGGTTCTCTCACCATATTACACTCCTCTTACTTTAGTTGCTGCCAGTAAAATATCATCTGTTTCCTCGCTATATCTATGCATAATTTCATTTGCGAGAGCATCAATATCTGTTATTCCTAAATCATTCGTTAGACCGGCTGCCTTAACCGGTGCACCTTCTGAATTAATATTTATACCGGTATGGATTAATATTGAAGTCAATGATTTTGTAGCTATAGATACAGTAAGTTTTTTCCCGTCAACAAAAAGATCATCGCCAGAGCGAACAACTTTAATACCACGTTTTTCTAAAACTTCTTTAATCGTACAAATCAAAAGTCTTTGTCTGTATACACCTTCAACTAAACCAACGCCAAATTGTTCAGAAATAAAACTCAACATATCTTTACTATAAATTGGTTCATTATTAATAACATCTTCGATATCAACCATTTCAGTCAGTTTCACTTCGCATTCTCCACGGAACGCTACAATAGAATCGCCTTGAATCTTAAAGTTTTTATATATCCAATGTGGAGAAAGCTGCCAGCCTTCATACTTTATGGGTTCGTTTATAAATTTAGTTATCATAAAATTTTTATTATCCTAAAAAAGTTTTTCTATGTACTCAACTGCATTGTTATATATCAGTGCTTTTTTCAATCTTACGCAGGATTCACAAATCCCGCAATTTTTTTCGGCATTCTGGTAGCAGCTTCTAGTTAATTCAAGTGGAACATGCTTTTCTAATGCCTGTTTCACTATATCATTTTTATCACAATTTATCAAGGGCGCAACAACTTTCGGTTTCTTACGGGTAGAAAACTCAAATTCAGCATTTACCCTATCAATAAATTCCTGAGTATTATCAGGAAATGTCTGCCCTTCCTCTTTATTAGCGCCTATTAGAATATAATCATAATCATCAGCGTCTGCATAGCTTGCCGCAATATTCAAGAGTAAACCGTTACGATTAGGAACCCAAACAGCTTTTGCAGACTGTTCGCTATCCTCAAGAGCATGCCCTGTCGGAACTTGTTTTTCACTAACAAGAGCTGTATGCGTAATATTTTTTAGCCAGTCAAGTTTCATAATTTTATGTTCTATACCGTAGTAATCACAAATCTTTTTGGCTGCCTTAATTTCCTGTTTTGCAGATTTTTGTCCGTAATCAAAGGTTAAAGCAAGAGACACATTATACTTGTCTTTTCCAAGCCCAAGACTTACAAGAGAATCCAAACCTCCGGAAAGCAAAATTATCGACTTAACCATTTAAATCCTCACGATTAATTCTTGAAAATTCTTCTTTTTCTCCGTCCTCATATTCTTCAATCATAGAAACAGCCTCAATTTTCAACACATCAGGATAAGACGGTTCATTCACAACCTCATCCAGAATTTCGCGTCCAATCATATTGTACAGCGCAATTAATGCATTTTTCTTAACCTCATCATCACTATCTTTGAGACATGTTCTGATTGTATCGGCAGCTTTCGGGTTTTCACTATCCATAATCGCTTCTATTGCATTAATCCTAATCTGCGGCGATTCATCCACAAGAGAATTTTTTAATGCATTAAAAACCCTTTCATTATCATCAAAACGTAGCTTTCCTAAAGCTTCAATTACACGTTCTTTCAAAAAAGTAAACTTATTCCAAATGCCTTTTTGGGATTCCAGAATACTTACAAGAGGGTCAACTGCCCTTAAATCACCGAGCATACCAAGAGCAGATGCAGCAGATTCACGCAAATAAACAGACTTTTCATCTTCATCCTTTACAACATTAATAAGCGGTGTAACTGCATATCTATCACCAATTTTGCCGAGTGCATCGGCACAAGCCAGTCTTATTTTATAGTTCTCATCCTTATTATTCAAGCAATACAAAAGTGGGGTGACAGTTGAAGTATCTTTATAATTAGAAATAGCTTTAGCACAAAGCGCACGGACATTTATAAATTTTTCTTTTGATTGAATATCGTCATCTGAATTTTTCATCAAAAGGATATCAAGAAGAATATTCAATGTACTCTTGTCACGAAATCTATCTGTACACCGTATTACATTCATCAAAATTTCAGGATTTTTTGAAACATTCAGAAAATAATTATAAATCTTAACAAGATTATCTTTTTCATAAACCTCATCAAGAGCATTAATTTTCTGCAAACACAAGTCAACATCAGATTCATCAAACAATCTACAGTCTTTAGCTATAGTTTCCAAATCCAAATTTTGATCGTATTCCACTCTGTCTTAACCCCATACTAAGCATACTCACACTCAAAACATACTATAAAAACATTATTTTTTCAACCCTTTTAGCGAAATTACTACATATTTAGTAATAATATTTTAATATAGTATTTGTTTCTGGCAATTTTAGTTTTTCAAAGACAGTAAAAAGTTCTGTATTAGCGACAAATCCGGCATCATGCAAGTTTTTTGCTGCATTTGAGCATAAGGCATCATAATCACCTATTACTACAGCAGAATTTTTGCCCAAATTTTTATATAAATCATTCGCAAATTTTATCATTTGACTTTCATCCTTAAGGTAAGGCCAAAAATTTCTTGCAAGAACTACTGCTTTATCAGAATTTATTGATTTACACTGCTCAGTTGCATCTGCAACAGAAAATATAACCTTGTCACGCAAAATTGGTTTAACTTTTGCCATAAAATCATAAACAATATCCATTTTTTTTAGATATTCTGGAATATCATCTTCTGATATTTTTTCAAAATACTCATTAAATTTATCGTTCGTGCAATTATTTATAATATCTTCGTCACAATCATACATTGGTAAATAACCCTCATTTGCCATTTTTATTATATGAGGATCCTTATCATATGCTTTTATTGGATAAAACCTTTTTGCATCATCTCCAAATTTCTCAATCAATTTCATTATTACTGTATACACTTCATCTCCTGATGAAGATGCAAGGCAGTAAATATCAGATTTATCAGCAAGATAATGCGTAAATTTATTCCAATCCATATCACGTCTAAAAAAAGAAGTGTCATTTCTATGTACAAGTTTTCCTACTAAATCATATACATCCCTGCTGCAAGATGTAAAATGAGGCTGATAGGAGCTATATTGAATATAATTATTTGAATTTATCTGCATAATTTGATAAAACACATAAAAGTTCAGAATTGCCTTTTTGTAAAGTTATATGAAAATGGACTTAAAAAGTTTATTTAAGTCCATTTTCACAATTATTTAAGTTTGTACTAAGCTTGTTGAGCTTTCATTGCAGCTTCTTTTGCTTTTCTTTTCTGAATCATGTACTCTCCAAATTTATTTGCAAAAGGAGTAACAAGAACAGGTACAAGGAATCTGTAAACTGCGCCGAATACAATCATCTTCTTCAACAAATCCATACCTTTTATACGATTTGACAAGGTTGAAAGTTGATCGTCAGAAATTGAAAGTTTCTTTTCTTTAACATATTTTTCAAGATACTCACCAATTCTTGGCACATGTTCAAGCGGTTTTTGGGCATCTTTTGCAAGAGATTTATTTGCCTGTTTTATCGCTTTATTTTTAGCGGCTGCTTTAGATGCAACATCTTCATAAGCATTCAAAAAGCCTTTATCATTGATTTGTAAACCAACATACTTACTTGTAACCTTATTCCACCATTTATTCAATGAAGAATCCAGAGAATATGCACCGACTGTAGATAAAATAAATGTCAATGTCTGGTTGATTGCAAGAGTATTTTTTCTATCTTTGTCCATATCTTTGTTATCAAGAGTTTTCTTTACATACAATCCGCTTGTAATCAAAGATCCTATTGCAAGCATATGATTAAATAATTTATCATTATTTTTAAAATTATCTGCAAATTTATTAATCAAAGTATTATTTGCAATATGAGAAATAACATTCTTTGCAATCCAGTCTGTCATAGAGTTATAAGCCTTTGTAAATGGTTTAAATATACCAGAACCGGAAGCGGCTTTCTTCATTTCATTCTCTATTGCTGCAGCAGGGCTAGAAGTAAAACTTACATTTTGTCTGCCGAACTTATTTTGCGGCATAAAAGAATTATTTTGATAATTATTATGTCTGTTAGAATTAACAGTAATATTCATTATTTTAGCCCTCCTTTCGTAAATGCTTCCATAGAAGGGTTCATTGAAATATTATTAGCTGTATTTAAATTATTCATATTTTCCATTTTAGGTTGTTCTACTGTTTTTTCAGGGGTTTTCTTCTTCTTTTCCATACCGAAAACATATTTCAAAATCGGCGGGATTAACGCAATTGTCAATATTGAACGCGGAACTGCAATAATCCAATCCGGGATATTTTTCAAGCATGTTTCTAAAGACTCTGCCGTTCTTTTTGCAATGTTTCTTTTCAATTCTGAATCGGCTGTTTTTCCAATTTCTTTAAGTTTAGCAAGTTTTGTAGCTGCAAACTTACCTGGATTTTTCTTAACTTTGTCAATAGCGTCATCTAGAGGAGTTGTAATCAGGGTTGAAAAAGCAAATCCGATAACACCTGATGCTACTGCCTGACCTGAAGCATAAATTTTGTCATCTTTATCTTTTTTACCCGGCAGTGACATAATAGCCATTGGTCTTAAAACACCAGCCAGTATCAAACCAACAAAAGCACTTGCTGCAACGTTATGTTTTGCGGTTTTTTCTAGCACCCAGTTAAACCAATCACTTTTACCTATTTTAGAGCCTAAATTTCCTCTAAAATTAATAGCGGCAACTTCACTCTCATTCGTTAAGTTACCGCTATTATCCGTGTTTATTCCTCGATTTTTTCCGCACACACCCGCACCAGTCTTCTGCTTGTATGATTGCGGGTCTTTTGAGACCGGAAAATTGCTCTGCTTGAGAGCCATATCTCGTTGTAATGAGTTAATTTTCATTTTTCTTTCACCAAATAAATGTATATCTTCTACACTTATTTTAAAACAAAGGAAAAAATTTTTTGCTACATCTTTTATGAAACTTTACATTTCTTTTTATTTAAAAAATTATTCTCACATGTCAAAGCCAAGATCAAGAGTCGGAGCTTTTGCGACAATTGCACTTGAGGATATTATATCAACACCTGTGGATGCAATAGCGTTGACTGTTTTCAAATTCACATTGCCGCTGGCTTCAACAACAGCCGTATGATTAATAATTTCCACAGCTTTTTTCATATTTTCTATAGACATGTTGTCCAGCATAATAATATCAACTTTGCATTCAACTGCTTCTTTAACCTGTTCCAGCGTATCGCATTCAACTTCAATTTTATGCGCGTGAGAAATATTTTTTCTCAGTTTTTCAACGGCATTAGTAATTGAGCCAGCAAGCCTAATGTGATTATCTTTAATCATTGCGCAGTCAGAAAGATTAAATCTGTGAAGTGCTCCGCCGCCGACTTTAACGGAATATTTTTCAAAAGCGCGAAAATTCGGGGTTGTTTTTCTTGTATCAACTATTTTTGCCTTGTATGAACCTATTGCATCCTGATATTTTCTTGTTTCGGTTGCGATTCCGCTCATCCTCTGCATATAATTAAGCGCGACTCTTTCGCCCATCAAAAGCCACTTTGCAGGACCAGAAAAATCCGCAATTTTATCACCTTTTTGAATTCTGTCACCGTCTTTAAAATAAAAATTTATTTTTACATCATCTGACAATAGTTCAAAAACAGTCTTAAATACTTCAACACCGCAAAGAATGCCGTCGCTTCTTGTATTAAGTTCTCCGCAAAGCATATCATCATCTTCTGCAAGATTTTCAGTTGTAATATCACCAAAGCCTATATCTTCTTCCAACGCCATTTTTACATGGTCTTTTATATAAAATTTACTTAACAAAATCTAATTCTCCGTCTTTTTTAGTTAAACAGCTATGAACACATTCCTCGTCTGTATTCAGATAATCTAATCTGTAATGAGCACCTCTTGACTCTTTGCGTTTCAAAGCGCAGTTAATAATCAAACCTGCAACAAGAAGCATATTTTTAAATTCATATTCATCACGATTTAAACATTTTGCCTTGCGCGGGAATTCTGATTTTAATTCTTCAAGCTTGCTAACTGCTGTCATAAGAGATTTTTCGCTTCTCAAAATTCCGACATAATCCCACATAATTTCCTGCAATTTTTTCTTTAATGCAGGAACATCAATATCGTCAAGAATTAAGTCTTCATCATTATATTTGTCGATAATGGATTTAATTTCTTCATCAATTTGTTTAGGCGTTTTTAATTCAATTGATTTCAAATATTCAGCAACCGAATAAGCACAAACAACACATTCTAAAAGGGAGTTGCTTGCAAGCCTGTTTCCGCCATGAAGTCCTGTAGAAGCGACTTCTCCTATCGCGAATAAGCCTTTTATAGAAGTTGCGCCTTTCATATCTGTTTTAATTCCGCCCATATAATAGTGTGCCGCAGGTGCTACAGGAATAAAATCATGAGCGATATCAATTCCGTTTTCCAAACATTTTTTAGAAATATTAGGAAATCGCTTTGCAAGCATTTCACTGTTGATACATGTAGCATTCAAGTAGACATTAGGCATATTATGCTCTAGCATTTCATTAAAATTTGCACGTGTAACAATATCACGCGGAGCGAGTTCTCTTTTTTCATGGTACTTGTGCATAAATTCTATACCGTCAGCGTCAACAAGTTTAGCGCCTTCGCCTCTGACAGCTTCACTGATTAAAAATCTATTTTCCTCTCCGTCTATAGCAAGAGCTGTCGGGTGAAATTGAACGAATTCCATATCCTGCATAACAGCCCCTGCATTATAAGCAAGAGCCAAACCGTCACCTGTAGCACCTGCAGGATTGGTAGTATATTTATACAACTGTCCAATTCCACCTGTTGCAAGAATTATGCAAGGTGAATAAATTGTTTCATATTCCTGAGTAATATCGTTAAATACTACAACTCCTTTGCATTCAGATTTTGAATTTACTAAAAGTTCGACAGCAACAGTTTCTTCATAAACTTCGATATTTTCATTTTCTGCGACTTTTTTACAAAGCGCCTGTTCAATCATTTTGCCGGTTGCATCACCGCCAGAGTGAAGAATTCTTCTTACACTATGAGCTGCTTCTCTTGTAAAACATAAATTATTATTTTCATCCCTGTCAAATTCAACACCGAACTTCAACAAATCTTTAACAACAGCGTCAGAGTGTTCTGATATAAATTTTACAGCATTAAAATCGCTCAATCCTGCACCGGCTTTTATCGTATCTGAAATATGAGAAGCTGTTGAATCTGCTTTATTTTCTTTCATAACAGCAACCATACCGCCCTGTGCGTAACGAGAATTACTTTCACCAAGTTTGGACTTTGTTATTAATAAAAGCCCATCAGGCAGTTCAACTTGTTGTTCTGTTTTTAATGCAGCATAAAGACCTGCAACACCACTCCCTATAATCACTGTTGAATATTTTGAATATTTCATAATATTACCTTTTTGTTATTGCGGCTTTTTCAGGAATTTTCTAAAAATAGCTAAGCCACAAAAAACATTTATCTTACCACTTATATAATAATTCAAAATAAAAAATTTTGCCACCGTTAAATATTAAGATTTAATTAAATTAATATTAAAAAAGCCTCTTAAAAAAGAGGCTTTTTAGTTTATTTATCAGCATTATCTGCTTTTGGAGCATCACTTTGTTGATGTTTCATTTTAAAATTTTTATATGGTTTCATTTTATGTTTTTTATACGGGCATTCCGGAACATATTCGTCACCATAATACATTGGAGCGTAATAGCTTGGCGGCGGATACATAGGACATTGTTTAGGCGGATTAATCAAACCTCCATATAGGGATAACGCAATTAATGAACCAACAAAAGTTCCTAAAATTGTCAATAAAAATTTTGCGAAATCCGGACTTATAGACCATCTTTCCTGCCTGTTTTCTTCTGTCATAAGCTCTCCTTTCTTCTGTGCAATAATATCTACATCTAACTAATTTATAACTAGAAATTATATCATATTTTTTAAATTTGTAAATATCAAAATAATTTTATTTACCATGGATAATCGTCTTTTATTTCCCATCCGTCATACTGGATTACTGCACCGCAATAATCTCCAGCATAAGCACCGGCGCTCTTGTTACAACCGTTTCTACTTGATGTGCTCAACAAGTAATCTCTCGAATTTCCAACGCCTACCATATTTACTTTTGCGGTAGAATTACCTCCAAAACCGAATGAAAATATGTCACGTCCGGCACGGTTTGGCTTTTTATCTCCATTTATATCCACGTACATATATACAAACATTAATCTGCCATTTATGTTATCAAACATGAAACTTATAATTGTTCCGTCTGACATATAAACCACATAATAAAATCGCCCCATCCAATCCCACTCATCACCGTTTAATCTATACCTTTTTACACCTTTTTGACGAATACAGTTAATGCCACAGTTGTCTCTTACGTTCAAATAGGGAACAAAATACTTATTTACAAAATTACTTACAAGTATAGCATAATTTTCATCTGAACTGTTTCCTCCTTCATTCGTATTCCCCATATTATTAATGCCCCATTCAGACATATCGCCGTTTTCGTACTGGGCAGTAACTAATGCCTGACTTACTACAGAATAAGCTTTTTTAAGTTGAGCAACCGTTTGTTTTTTCTGGTACTTTGTAATAACAGAAGGCAAAGTTAATGCAGCAACAATTCCGATTACACCGAGAGTTATTAAAACCTCAGCTAGAGTAAAGGCGGATTTTCTTTTGGATTCTTTTGCGAGTCTGAATGAAGTGTAGCCCTTACCAGAAATCTTTAAAGGCTCTCGAATATTGGTGCAGGTACCTACGTGCGTAGCACAAACACGCTCTACGCGCGTGCCCCCCCCCCGTAAACATTTCTAAATAAATTTTTCATAATTACAGCTCCTCTTTTATAATGACATTTTTATTTTTTATTATAAGTTACGACGAAATAAAATGCAATATTTTTATTCTCGTTTGAACCTTAATGTAAAAAAAAATAAAATTCCAAATGATATTTCTTAATCATAAATTCATAATATAATCCGTATAATTTCATATCAAAGGGATTAAAATAGTACCAAAAAGTCTTATATGTCATATAGCAGTAATTATAAATTGAGGTATTATATATGACAAATAAACCAATAAGAATACTACTAGTAGAAGATCAAAAACTAATGCGCGTAGGTTTGAAATCACTTTTTGAGGGACAAAATGAACTCGAAGTTGTTTCAGAAGCCCAAACAGGTAAAGAAGCAATTGAAAAATTTAGACTTGTTCATCCTGACATAACCTTAATGGATATTGGTCTTCCTGATATTTCAGGCATCGAAGCGACAAAAAAAATTCTGGAAATCGACAGCAAGGCAAAAGTTATAATTCTAACATCACATCTGAGTGAACAGGAAGTTTTAGACTCCCTGCATGCCGGCGCCTGCGCTTATGTAATGAAAGATATTAATACTGAAATTCTAAAAATGATAATAAAAACAGTAAAAGAAGGTGCAATGTGGCTTGATCCGCAAGTTGTTCCAATACTGCGAGAAAAAAACTGCGGAGTTATACCACCGCGCCAGATGTCACGCGCAATGTTTAAAGAACAGCACGCAAATCTTACACAAAGAGAATACGAGGTTCTAAAACTAGTCGTTGATGGAAAATCTAATAATGAAATCGCTCAGGAATTAACAATCTCTGAACACACTGCAAAAGCCCACGTTTGTAATATTATTCAAAAACTTGTTGTAGATGATAGAACTCAGGCCGCAGTAAAAGCACTCAAAGAAGGACTTGTATAAAACCCAATAATCCAATAAATAAAAACTCTTCGAAATATTTCGGAGAGTTTTTCATATAAAAAATATATTTACAGATAATAAAAAAAATGCTAGAATAATCAAACAATAAAATGGAGGTTGGATATGAGAAAATTATTATACATTTTACTAATTGTCATGGCAATGCAAACTGCTGTGTATGCAGATAATGAAACGGATATGCATCAGTATTACATTGAACAAATTATTAAAACTCAAGATGTAAAATACAATGAAAGAAGTTTTTTCAATGCAATTTATGAAGGCAACACAAAACTTGTTGATATGTTCTTGAAAGCAGGAATGACTCCTGAAACAACATATTTAAAAATTCCTGCACTATACTGGGCAATTACGAATAATCAGCTCGGAGTTACTAAAATGTTTTTAGATAACGGTGCAGATCCAAATGCCTATTATGCAGGTTTTACACCGCTTTTCCTGGCAATAAAGAGCAAGGATTACAAAATTGCAGAAGAATTGATTAACCACGGTGCTGATGTGAATAAAGAAGTAAATGGTGTTAAACCGCTTCAGTATGCCGTCCAAAAACAACAGGGACAAATTGTAGAAATGCTTGTTAATGCAGGCGCAAAAGCCGATGAAGAAATTCTTTTAAAAGCACTCAAATCAAAAGACAAACATATTAAAAATTTAGTTCTGAAACGATATAAAAATCAATAAATAATATAATTAAATACTTCTAAATATAAGTCCGTCATTTACTGGCGGACTTAATTATTATTAATATAACATTGTAAATAAATCGTATTCAAAGTATATTAGATTTCAGGTGGTGAAAAAGAAGAGATTATATTTTATGTCTAAAATTTTTTACAAAGAAAAAATCGCCGATAAACGCATTATCCACTTGTGTGGACTTAAGTTTACTTACAAAAAGAAATACGATATAAAATCAATTGATAAGGATAAAGTTCAAAAACAAATTGATGAGTTTTTATCAAACGGTTTGAATACACATCAAAGGGATGAAAAACTTATCGTATCACTGACATCCTTTCCACAAAGAATGTATGACATACATTTTACTCTGTATTCTCTTCTGACGCAAACTTTAAAACCTGATATGGTAATCTTATGGCTTGGAGAAGATAAATTCCCAAACAGAGAAAAAGATTTGCCAAAAGATGTTATAAAACTAATGAATAACGGTTTAACAGTAAAATTTTGCAGAGACATTCGTTCATATACAAAATTAATTCCTTCACTAAAAGAGTTTTCTGATGCTGTAATTGTAACAGCCGATGATGATATTTATTACGAAAAGAATTGGCTGGAAGGTTTATACAATTCCTATTTAAAAGACAAACAATCAATCCATTGCCACAGAGCAAACGGAATTACCGTAAAAAAGTAACGAAATAAATTCTGATAAAAAATGGATTGAACCTAATAAAATGAACTCAAGCGGAAGTTCTTTCAGACATTTTCTAACAGGTGTAGGTGGAGTTTTGTATCCGCCCAATTGCCTTTATAAAGATGTTCTTGATGAAGATAAATTTATGCAGCTTGCGCCACGCCATGATGATGCCTGGTTCTGGGCTATGGCTGTGATGAATGATACTAAAATAAATGTAATAAATAATAATATCAACAAACTTACATTTGTTAACCCGGAAAGAGAACTCCAATTTAATGGAGAAACTACTCTATGGTCACAAAATAAAAATGAAGGGAATTCTCAAATTACAAAAATCCTTGAATACTACCCTGATATAAAAAATAAAATTCTAAATGGAGTAAATATTTAGATGTCTAAAATTAAATTACTATATGATGCATCAATAGTACAAAGACTCGATTTTGATTATACCTACAGAAGCGGAATATTTTTTGTGGCATATAATCTTTTAGTTGAGTTGATTAAGAATGAAAACTTCGATCTAAAACTTTATTGTGATTTACAATTTAAATATTTTCTTGAAGAAACAATCAAAAAGCATGAAGAATTCAAAAATTGTAAAATTATTACGTATTCAAAATATGATAAAATCATTAAATATCTTACAAAATTAAAATATGAAAATAAAAAAGACAAAAGATTCTTAATCTTTAGACCTCTGATAAAAATGAGTCTTAATATATTTTTAAAACTTGCACAACATGAGAATATTTCTCCTTCGATGTTTGACGAATTTGATGTATATTTATCTCCAAAAGATGCTGCGCCGGATTTTATTCAAAATAATAATAAAATTAAAAAATGTATTGTTCTTCACGATATAATTCCTCTTAAAGCAGAAAATCATACAAATATTAAAATTGACTGGTTTGATAAATTGGTTAAGTCTTTGAACAAAAATGACACCTATTTTGCAAATTCAGAATATACAAAACAAGATTTTCTAAATTATTTCGAATTTTTATCACCGGAACAATTCACAATTCTTCCTCTTTCAACCGGACATCCTTATAAACCTGAAAGTCAAGAAAAGGTTAGTATGATTAAAAAGAAATACAATATTCCGGCAAACAAAAAATATATTTTCAGTCTATGTACACTTGAACCGAGAAAGAATATTCCGTTTGCGGTTAAAAACTTCGTTGAATTCATAAAGAAACACAATATTGATAATCTGGTTTATGCATTAGGCGGGAATTATAAAAGTAAACTTGATGAAATATTACAAAAACTTAGTCCGGATTATAATAAATACAAAGACAAAATTCTCTATCTTGGCTATGTTGATGATAATGATATGTCTGCATTATACAGCGGGGCTGAACTTTTTCTGTTTCCATCACTTTATGAAGGATTTGGTATTCCTCCTCTAGAAGCAATGCAATGCGGTTGCCCTGTTATAACATCTAATGTAACTTCTCTGCCTGAAGTTGTAGCAGATGCAGGAATACAAATTAACCCAAAGTCTGATGAAGAACTTATTGCAGCGTTAGAAAAACTTTATTTTAATCCAGATATAAGACAGAATTATAAAATTAAAGGGCTGGAAAGAGTAAAATTATTCTCATACAAAAAATGTGTTGATATAATTTTTGAAACAATAAAAATGAATAAAAATAAATAACTACGAGCAAGAAAGATTATTTAACCGTCCGACAAATAGCATCAATACATTGCTTTGGAGAAACTTCAAACATATTAAATTCTGTTATTTTGGAGTTATAGATAAAAGGCAGTTTGATTAGACTAAATCCAGACATTACATGATAAACATCTATAGAATCAAGCAAATATCGGAGTTTGAATTTTGTATAAAGCACATCAATAGGAACATTTGTCTGAAGTAAAAATTCAGTAAAGCCACTTCTTAATGAAACAATTTTCTTTGAACGTTTTGCAAGCGCAAATGCTTCCCCAAAAGTTAAAAAACATGTTTTGTAACCTTTAGCTCCACGGAAATCAATATTATCTGATGTCAAATTCACAAAAACATCATAACCTTTTGCCTGTAAATTATTTATAAGAACAACCCAAAAATCATTATCATATCTTTCACAAGAGCAAGCCTCAGGAGCTAAAAACACAAATTTATCAAGATTTAAACCTATTTGGCTTATCTTTTTAAGCATTGATGTTTCATATTCCGCCGGCAAAATAACTTTCCGCATTGATAACTCTTTTTCATCAATGTTAAACCTATTTAATTTAGAATAAAAATAATGATATTCTCCAGGAGTCTTACTCTTTATATTTTTCTCGACCTGGCTTAAATGTGGATAAGAATAAAGTAAAAAGAATCTAAAATTATCAATTATAAATGAATCATCACTAATCTGTGCCCAATAGTTATCTATATAAACATACGGAATATCCGGACAAATCATATTTATCATATCTACATGATATTTATGAGTCGCAACTAGTAATGGAGATTTACTGTTATTCTTCTTAAGCAAAACATCTAGTATATATACTAATGTTAAATATATCTCACCGCTATTAGCCTTCAAAATATAGATATCATCATGCTTGTTATTAAAATACTTAAAATATCTATGTTTAAACTTATCTAGTATAGATTTATGCCTAACTAATTTATCAAATAAATAATAATTAATATAATTATTTTCTTCAACGCGTTTAAACAAAGCTCTTTTACAAATTCGAATTTCTTTAGTCGATAAGCTTGTGTCAGTATTGACAAATTTAACTATAGAAAAAATTTTGCCTATATTTTTTTCATATATTTTTTGATTATTAGCTTCAGATATAATTTCATTTTTTTCTGGCAGAGAAATCATTATAACTCCTCATTAATTTTATATACAATGTCCAGCCTGCTGTCTCTATCTTTATTTATTGCGAAAGCTGTGCTTAATCCGCTTGGTTTACGATCATTTACAAGAATTCTCTCACCCATCGGCATGTCAACTAAAAGATAATCATAGCGGATGTGATTATCTTTTAGAAACTTTTTTAAATCTTCAAGATATTCTTCTTTTCTAGCTGTAAGAAGAATTACTTTATCATCAGGAGACAAGTTTTCAAAAAATTCATTTACACCTTCAAGCAAAGTATCATAACCGTCAATTTTATAACCATTATGCTTTACAAGAGTGCCATCAATGTCCAGTATCCAAGTTTTATTTAATGGAGAAAATTCCAACACTTATAGCACCTCATTAAGTTTCATTATTCCATTATAAAAAGCAGCGCAAATACTGTCATAATCTTCCCAGGCATATGTTGTCAAACTTAGCCATATAATAGCATGAAGAAGTTTTATTTTGTATTTGCTGACTTGAGGGAGACAATCAAAGAAAAATTCTTCCATATCAGCCCAATTATTTGGTTTTATCGCCATTTCAACATCTTTTTCTCTTATATCAAGTGTAAATTTCTTACGGTTAAACTGATCATACTCTCCTTTTACTGAATAATAAAGTTTAGCCCAATCGTAATCAACATCTCCATAAAGTTTTGTTTTTCCGAAATAACCTCTTGGATCAATCAATATAGCTTTCATATTGTACGTATCAAACATTAAATTTGAGAATGTACAATCGCCGTGAATCAGACGAAATTCTTTTGGATAAATATTTTTAACAGCTTTTATTAATTCTTCTTTATTAAAAAAGACATTCTTATAATAATTACCATTAATTTTAATAAATTCCTTATCAGCAAAAGGAATGAGATTTTGAACTTTAGAAATTCTATCAAAAGTCTTATTCAAAAAATTGTCTTCCACATCAGAAAGATTAACAGGACGTGCAGGCTCAATATTATGAAGTTCATTGAGAGCATCAATAAGCTTTTTTAAAATTTCACATTTTTGAGTTTTTGTCAAACAATCATATTCAAAAATATTTTTACCCTGAACACGCTTCATAGTTAATGGTTCGTAATCATATATCTCAGGGATATTTTTATAACCTAAACCTTTAACATGCTTATACCAAGCGATTTCATCAACTGCAATTTTTTTGCCTTGCTCGTTAATTCCTCGTTTAACGATAATATCACCTTTAAATTCCATCGAATTAAATGGCCTGCATCTGGGAGTAGAATCATTATTATCTGAATATGAAAGCAAAGTTCCGATTTCCTTTGAACCGTATAAATCTAATCTATTGAATTTAATATTCTGTGATTGAAGCCATCCAACAAATGCGCCTTCATCCGCGATATTTTCAAGTAATTTTTTATTTTCAAAAATAAACAGCCCTGCAACACCGTCTTCTTTTGAAGGTTCTTTTATAAACTGATTATTAATATAAGACCATCGGCATTCAAAATCTTTTGAAATTCCAATATAATTTCCTGCGATAGAAGGTATTTCAAAATCATCTGACAGAATCAAATCACACCACATTATCATAAATGGTTCATCATCTTTATAAGTAGAAATAGCTTCTTTTATCCCTGAAATAGTACCTTTTTTAGTGGCCTTTACAATTTTGTAATTATACTTTGCCCCCCCCCCGTCATAGCTTGCAAAAACATTCAAATATTTTTCAAGAACATCGGTTTTATAATCAGCAATAATCGTAAATTCTGCATCTTTAAACTTTTGAAAAGCATAAAAAATAATAGGCAAATTATTTACAGGCACTAAACATTTGGGTTTATTTCTTGTCAACCCTTCTAATCGAGTTCCCTTACCACCTGCCTGAATTATTATTTTTTTCAAATTCATAATAATAAAGCTCCCTTTTAATATCAAATCAGCTAAATTAAGATTTAATCGTAATGTGACTATATTTTTTTTAATATTCCTAATCATATCATAAAAAATTTTCTTTTATTACTAACTAAACAATTCTTTGCTAAAACCACAATTTTGCCATATTTTAGCGTATGTTGGATTAGTGTAAAAGAACACATAGTTTGATTTCTTGTTACACATGGTTTGATTATTTTGGGCAAGTTATATAAAAGTAGCAAATTTAAACTTTTAGAGTTTTTAGTATAATATAGTCAGACT
>CALURL010000001.1 GCA_944323155.1 Candidatus Gastranaerophilales bacterium | reverse complement strand
TTACTTGACACGTATGATTTTAATAAAAATGATAAGAATCTTTTTGTTAAAATGGGTCGTAGAGCACAAGAAACAGGGAAGTTAAATCCATACTTTACAATTGTGAGATGTAGGTATAAACTAAAATAAATCAAAAGGATTTGTATATATGAAAAAAGATGATTTTTATTTATGTTTAAATGTTTTAAATATATTACTTTGTTTATGTACATATTTAACTCTACTTGTCTTTTTTGTAATTTTTAGTATTGCCGAAAATAGTTTTATTCCAATTTGCTTAATATTTTTAAGCATACTTGTAAAAATTATTCTTTTGTACGTATTATTTAATACTTTTGAAAAATTTTTTCCAAATTTTACATTAAGCAAAGTAGCAATAGAATTAAAAACTAATATAAATAGTAGAAAATCAACACTGTTATTAGCGTTTACTTATGATGTGGTTATAATGTTATATTGCATATTATTTTTTTCAATAAAAGAATATCGTTTTGAATGGGCTTATATTCCAGTGTATGAAATAATTACACTTGGTGGGGTATGTATGTTTTATATAACATTATTTGGTTTATGGAAAATCAAAGATAAGAAAATCAGAAGAACTAAATGATTTAATAAATAAATAAAACTGTAACTGTCCAGAAATTAGACAAACATAAAATAAAGGAGATGTCACTTGACACATCTCCTTTATGGCTCCCCAGGTTGGACTCGAACCAACAACCTACCGGTTAACAGCCGGTTGCTCCGCCATTGAGCTACTGAGGATTATTATGTATATATACTTATTAATTTGGGGGTGCCCTCATCAATAAAGCTTATGTATTTATTATAAAATAAAAAATTTTTATTGTAAAGTACTTTTTTTATTTTTATTTTAAAGAAGATAATTTGACCAGAGCTGCAAAGTCTGGGTATTTTTTAGATAATTCTTCAAATGTCCCGGTATCTATAAGCTGCCCGTCTTTCATATATATCAGTTTGTTGCATGCTTTTAGGGTAGAAAGTCTATGCGCTATTGCTATTATTGTTTTTGATTTACTAAATTTTGTTAGCATGTCTGTTATTTCGCTTTCTACCTTGACGTCAAGTGAAGATGTTGCTTCATCAAAAATTATAATTTCAGGATCACGATATAAAGCTCTTGCGATTGCTAGTCGTTGTTTTTGGCCCTGAGACAAACCATTATGCGGGGATATTGCAGGAGTGTTTATCCCCTCTTTAGTTTCCATGACAAAGTCATATAACTGTGCCGCTTTTAGTGCTTTGATTACCCCATTGTCATCTATATTTTCTATTGGAATTCCCCAGGCTACATTTTCTTTAAAGCTTCTATTTATTAAGTTTACTTGCTGCGGTACATACCCTATGATATGTTTGAACATTGGAAAATTCTGGGGGGTAAGTTTTATATTGTCAACAAATATCTCACCTTTCTGAGGCGGAAGCAGTCCCATAATAATGTCTGCAAGTGTACTTTTTCCAGCGCCGGATAGCCCTATTATTCCTATAAAATCTCCTCTATTTATTTCAAGTGATAAATCTTTTATCACTTGTTTTTCATCATTATAAGAAAAATTAATATTTTTTAACTCAATTTTTTCTTTAAATTCAAGCCTGTCAGTATTTTTACAGTCATAAATTTTAAAGTGTTCTAAATCACATTTTTCATATTCAATATTAATTCTTTTTACAAAATCACGTGATGCATTAATATTTAATATTGATGTTTGAATCCTGTTTAATGCAGGAGCTATTCTAAATAAAGCTGCAACTATTATTGCGAATGAGGCAATTAAGTTTGTGCTATCTGTAAGGTTTTGTAATGAGATTATTCCTGCTAAAACAAGGAGTGAAAGTACTATTAAGATTTCAACTATATAAGGAGGGATGGAATTATAAAAGTTATTCAATATTTGGATATCTCTGAAAGAATCTTCATTTTTAATGTAATTGTCGTAAAAAACTTTTTCTGTTGACAAAATTTTTAATTCTTTAATATTACTAATATTTTCGAGTATAGTTTGGTTATATTTTTTATTTTCAACTGCTAAATTTTGGGCAATTATGGCAGTACGTTTTTTGAAATATTTGTTTTGCAAAATCATGCTTATAGTAATAAAACAAATTGTAATAGCTGCTGCTAATGGAAATTTTATTATAAGCAGCAAAATTACCATTAGTATGATTACTATGTTAGTCAGAAGGTTTAGGCCTCTAAAAATAAAACCGTCTATTGCTTGTTTACATAAAGTATTAAGTGTGTATAACTTATCTGCCTTAGAAATTTTCATGACATCTTTGTAGGGAGCATACAGGTAATAAAGCATGAATTTTCTTGTAATATCTCTTTTCCAATTTGATACAAATTTATTTTGAATATATTGAGAAAAAATAATAAATATATTTTTGAATATAAATATAGCAAGTACAGCACTACCAAGAATAAGCGCAGTTAGTGTATGATTAGTATGCTGGATAAATTTTATGTAATGAACTGATAAATTTAATTTGTCAGGCTGAATAATTAGGAGTATAAAAGGGTATATTAAAGCAATTCCAATAAATTCTAAGAAACCTGCAATTAGTGATAAGACTAAAAATCCGAATATTTGTTTATATTTGTCTTTTCCATAGTATTTTATAAATTTTGAAAAATTTTCCAGTCGCATTGTAATCCTTAAGAAATAATTAATAGGTTGTTATATTCAAAAAAATAGTATATAATACTATCATGGTAAAGGAAGGAGTAAATTATGTCAAATCCTGTATTAAATGATAACTTTGCAGCACAAGAGAGAGTGCTTGATGCAGAACCAATGACGATTTCGGGGGCAATAAATAAAATTTTAATTCTTTTAGCCTGTGTATTTGGCGGTGCTGCTTATACCTGGTATCTTTTATTAACAGGCTTTGGAGACAAAGCTATGATGCTTGGCGTCGGTGGTGCTATTGTTGCATTTATTGTTTCATTAATAATTATTTTTTCAAGAGGTAATACTGCAAAATATTTGTCTCCAGTCTATTCTGTTGCAGAAGGATTATTTTTAGGCAGTATTTCTTATTATTTTAATGCTTCCTGGAAAGGAATAGTCATGGAAGCTATTGCGGGAACTTTTATTGTTACATTTGTCATGCTTATGTTATACAAAGCTCGTGTAATACGCTATACTGAAAAATTTCAAGCTGTTTTGTTAACAGCTATGCTGTCAGTTGCGGCAATATATTTAATACAATTCATCGCTTCATTTTTCGGAAGAGGTATTCCAGGAATTTTTGAAGCAGGAATTGTTGGTATTGTGTTCAGCATTGTTGTTGTTGGAATTGCGGCTATGGCGTTAATTCAAGATTTCTGGTTTATTGAAGAAGGTGCAAATAATATGCTGCCTAAAAATATGGAATGGTATGCTGCTTTTGGGTTAATGCTAACTCTTGTATGGCTTTATCTTGAAGTCATAAGACTTCTTGCTAAAGTTCAAAGCAGAAATTAAAAGTTGCATATTGAACGAATATATTTTAAAAGGCTCATTAATATGAGCCTTTTTTTGTTATACAAATCACATTCAAATCAAAATACCATAAATTTTATCGTTTTTATATTCGGTAATTTTTATTTTTTGCAGAGTATTTGTAAGTGATATATCTTTAGAATTCAGTATTACAGTTAGATAATTTCTGGTTATTCCTTTTAAATTTCCTGTTTTTTTATCAGGATGTTTTTCTATTAATGCTTCAAATTCGTGGTTAATGTTTTTATTTATAAAATTATTTAATTTATTTTTGGATATTTGTTTAACAATAGCTGCTCTATTTTCTTTTACTTTGTCGTCAACCTGTTCAAGGAAATTTGCTCCTACAGTGCCTTTTCTTAGTGAATACGGAAAGGTATGAATTTGCGATAAGCCGGATTTTTCAAGATTTTGTCTAGTTATTTCAAAATCATCATCAGTTTCCCCTGCAAAGCCAGTTATAATATCGCTTCCAAGAAACGGCAAATCAAAAGTATTATTAATCTTTTCGATTAAATCAAGATAGCTTTCAACTGTGTAAAACCTGTTCATGGAACGCAAAGTTTTATTGCAGGCTGATTGAAGCGACAAATGGAAATGCGGGCAGAATTTTATTGAATTTTTTAAGAATTCCAACATTTCATCGTTAATTTCAAGCGGATTTAGCGAGCCAAGTCTATAACGCTCAATTGTAGTTTTGTTTTCAATTTCTTTTAGCAAATCTAAAAGTTCAAGTCCTATATCTTTGCCCCACTGCCCGATGTGAATTCCTGTCAAAATAACTTCCTTGAAGCCATTTTTTGAAAAGTTATTTATCTGCTCTAAAATAAATTCAACATCAGCACTGCGGCTTTTCCCTCTTGCAAAAGGTATTATGCAGTATGAACATCTATTATCACAGCCATCTTGAATTTTTAAACTTGCACGTGTCTTAGATGTATCAATTAGTACTGTTTTGTTAAATTCTGAAAGCTGCATAATATCAGAAGCATGGCATTTTTCATTTGTGTTTATAAAGTCGAATATATGTAATTTTTCATCATTACCGATAACGTAATCAATAAAATCGTTTTCAAGTAGTTTTTCTTTTTCAATTTGAGCAAGGCAGCCTGTCAAAACTGTAATACAATCAGGATTTTTATGCTTTACATTTCTTAGTAAATACAATGCCTCATTGTCACTTTTGTGTGTGACAGTGCAGGAATTTAAAATATATACATCAGCGTCATCAATTTTATTTGTTTGACGCAAGCCGTTTTTTTCTAAATTTTCTATAATTATAGAACTTTCAAATTGATTGGACTTACAGCCCATTGTGTGGATGTAAAATTTTCTCATTTCTGTATCATATAAAAAATAAAATTTATTGTAAACAAACTTAACAAAATATGACACAAGTAGCAAAAAATTTTACTTTTTGTTTTTAATATTGTATAATAAATGTGAAAGTGTAGGTGTGTAAATGCAGGTTCAATCAGTTTCAAATCAGGCTTTTCAAGGTCATAGAGACAGAGTTGATGCCATGATTAAACTTGATGATAGACTTATTCAGCAAAAAGCTTACGAAAAAGCACTCACTCAGGTTGATGATAAGAAAAATAAAAGAATTACAAATTTATTAATTTATTCAGCCCCAATAGCATCCGGTGTGGCAACAGCTCTTTTAACAGATAGATCTAATACTACTTTGTTTACTAAAGAAATTTCGGGCGTTGCAGGTAGAATGGCTAAAGGTTTAAAAGCTACAGCATTTTTTGGAACAGCTTTAGCTGCTATTAATCTGTTAGGTTTGGCTCGTAATAAGCTTTCCGAAAAATCTCAGGATGTAAGAAATTTTGAAAGAAAACATCCAACAGCAGCCTTTATGACAGCACTTGGAGCCGGTATTGCAGCATTAACAGCACTCCCTTTTGGTATTGCTAGAGCCGGTAAATTATTTACACCGGAATTTACAGAAAAGGTTGCTTCTAAAGTTGGTAAATATGCAGAAAAATTAAATAACAGTAATCCTGTTGATGTTATGAAAAATGCATATAATAAACTTGGAGAACGGACTCCAAATTGGATAAAGATACCTTCAATGGTTGCGCTTGACTGGTCTCCGGCAGCATTGCTGCTTGGCGGTATAGCTAATTCTTTGTATGGCGCTAACGAAAAAGCAGCAGCTTTTGTTGATAATTACAACAAAATGAAAGAAAAACAAGTCAATCTTTCTAGGGCAAGACTCCGTGAGATTAGTGATTATGCTGTTATGCAAAATATGATGCTTCAAAAAGCCTCTTTAGAAAAAGCTGCGTTAGAGGCTAAAAACGATTTTCTAATGCAAGATTTAAATAACCAAAAAGAAATGGCTATTTTAGCAGATGGTGTAGTATCTGATATGCCTCAGGAAGTTATTGATAAAGTTGATGCTATAAGAGCAAAACGTGAGGCAGAAAATATTTCTAATGACGCTGAGCAAGAAATAGATAATTTCGAAGAAAATGAATAATTCCTCTGGATAAGTGTGAAGGTTAAAATTAGGAAAAAGACAGAATTTATAGTAATTCTGTCTTTTTTTCGCCAAATCTGTAGCCGACAATATTACCAACACTGTAAACACTAATTAAAAGTTTGAGAAGCTCTGAAAGTATTTCGTTGTCTATAAATTGACTGCTGATAAGAATTGCTGTTAGGGCTGAAAAAATTGTGTATAAATAAAATCCCTGCGAAACAACTTCGTTTCTATAAAGCATATAGCAGCCAAGTGCAATTATTGATATTGTAAAAAATATTTCATTTATGCTTAAATCAGCATTCATAAAACATATAAATCCGCCGCAGCATATCACAAGTATTGAGAATAATTGTTTTAAATATCTGAATAATTTTTCTTTTAAACATTCTTTTTCGCTCAAAAAATCATCTACATTTGATTGCATAATAGCAGTTGCAAATGTTTCTTCATCAATTAGTTTTCGATTCTTTAATTCATTAATGCAATCATTATAGCAAAGATTAACTTCTTCCTCTATTAAAGAATATAATCTTTGGGATGAATATTCATTAATTTTAGCGGCTTTGTAGAATTCAAATATTGTAAAATTGATTTTTAATAAAATACTATCCCAATAATTTTGCGGAACTGTAGATTTCATAAGATCAATACATTTGTGATAAGTCCATTTTGCGATTAATCTTGTTAATTCAAAAATAGATTCATCTTTATAAATTCCACTTTGCAGACAATATTTTGCGGCTATTGTTGTGTAGTTCTTTATTGAATTTTTTACATATTTTTTTTCAAAAACATTCAAATCATCAGAAATTGTTTTATCAACTTGATTTATGATGTTTTCAATAAAATCTGTATAATTTAATTCAAAAGCTTCTGACAAACCACTCTCCTTATATATTTATTTTTCCCAAAAACATTTTAATTAAATCATCAAGTAAATTTATTTTAACCTAAAAAATAGAGCCCTCTGTAAATTACAAGGGGCTCTATTAATATAAATTTTTGTCCTATTATTTCTTTTCGATTCTGATTGCACTGTCAGGACATACTAAAGCGCATGTTCCGCAAGCAATACAAACATTAGGATCTGGTTCAACTGCCGGTGTTTGGAATAAACCAACTTCTTTTGACCATTTCAAACAAGTTTGTTCACCGTTTTTATTCATAGGACATTTAGCGATACAAAGACCGCATCCTTTACAAAGATCAGTATATACGTAGTAATCAGCTTTTCCTTTGCCTACGCCTTCAACTTTGTATCCGTTATATTTTAATTCTGTCATTTTATCTACTACCTTTCTTGCTTTTATATCTAGTGCAAAACCTGTTATACACTTGCTTTTTCTTTAACTAATTCCATACCAACTTCAAGAGCTTTGTGGTTTTTAGTTCTCAATTCAGGTTTAGCGTCGAATTTTTTCTTCAATGCAAGTTCCATAGCGTTTTTAATATCATCAATAGCAAGAACGTTAGTTGCAGCAAGCAACACGCCTAAAATAATGATATTAAATACACGAGCACCTAATGAAGGATCTTCGTTAGCTATTTTATTTGCATCAACTGCAATAAGTTTTTTGCATTTGCAAGTCGGTTTTTTAGTGCAAACTGAAGAATCATAAACTACAGTAGCATTTTCATCAACGTAAGTTTCGCATCTGTCGATTGCTCTATCAGACAACATAATAACAATGTCACCTTTAGCAAAACGAGGTTCACCGATTATTTCATCAGCGATTTGGCAGAATGCAATTGAAACACCACCACGTTGTTCTACACCGAAGTTTGGAATATATAATACTTGTTTACCAGCTTCATAACCGGCTTCTACAAGAATTTTAGCAACGGATTGAACGCCTTGACCGCCTTCACCTGCTAATACGATTTTTGTTCTAGCCATTTTTCTTACCTTTCTTATAATTAGTTCTAATTACAGACCTTCTCTTGAAAGAAATTCTTTAACTTCGAAACATTCTTCCATTGTTTTCAATCTGCCCCAAGTGTCAACATTGTTTGTTCTCCAGTTAAGAGGGCAAAGTGAAAGAACTTCTACGAAAGAGAAACCGCCCATTTCAACGTTTTTAAGAGCTTTAGTGAATACTTTTCTTAAGTTTCTTAAGTTAGAAACAGAAGCTCTAGCAACGTAAGATTTTTCATGGTCAGCAATAGCAGCAACCATTTCAGCACCTTTAGCAGGTTTACCTGTAACAGAGCAGTCACGTCCGTAAGGTGTAGTTTCAGTACGTTGACCAGGCATTGTAGTCGGTGACATTTGACCGCCTGTCATACCATAGTTAGTGTTGTTAGCAACAATAATTAGCATTTTTTCACCGCGAACAGCAGCGTTAACAAGGTGTTGAGCACCGATAGCCAAACCGCCGCCATCACCCATATATGCAATACCAACTGCTTCCGGGTTAGCTCTTGTAACACCATAGATTACAGGAGTTGTACGACCGTGGTGAGTTTGAACTGTATCTACGTCCATGTAATTCCAGGATAGTAATGAACATCCAATATCACAACCGAAAACAGCTTTTTCTTTTAAATTTAAGTCATCAATAGCGAAAGCTAATGATTTTAAAATCATACCGTGACCGCAGCCAGGGCAGAATTTACTAGCGCCAACTTCTGCGTTTTGAGCGTTAGGTAGATTTGGTGGTAATGTTAATACCTCTGTCATAATTTATCTCCTTTTAATTAAATTCTAATTGTCTTAAATACTCTGCTTACACAGTAGCCGGTTCTTTAACCATAGCTTCTACTTTGTTAACGATATCATCGCCAGTTACGCCAACACCCATTTTGAATAATGTTGAATATGGTGTTTGTAAGCCGTAAAGTTTTTCCAATACCATTTGAGCTAATTGACCGTTAGCAGATTCAGTAAATAGAACTTGTTTAGCTCTTTTTACTGCTTCTCTTAAAGGTTTAACAGCCAAAGGTCTGATTGTAATAGGTCTGAACAAGCCTACTTTAATACCTTTTGCTCTTAATTGGTCGATTGCTGTAACTGCAGAACGAGCAACAATACCATGAGCAATGATAAGAATTTCTGCATCATCTGCTTTATATTCTTTGTATTCAGCAATTTCTTCAGCCATTTTGTCATAATCTTTTTGATAGCCTTCAAGAACTTCCATCAATTCTTCTTCCATGTTGTAAGTATTTCTCATGTGTGCAGATTTTCTGTCAACACCGATTTTACCATCTGCAAGAAGATATTTTTCAGTTGGAACCATTTTAATTCCGCGAGAAGCAGGATCATATAACATAACAGGTTCTCTCATTTTACCTTGATAACCGTCTGCCAATACGTAAGTTGGGAAGCGGTAAGTCCATGCAGTATTGAAAGCTTTAATCATGTAATCGTATAAATCCTGGTGGCCTGCAGTAGAGTAAACAACTCTGAAACCTTCACCGTTACCGCCAAAGCATGTCAATCTAGTTTCTTGTTGAGCGTAGATAACAGTAGCAGTAGATGGGCCGCCTCTTTGCATAACAGCGCAAACAAAAGGTATTCTCATCATTTCAGCCATAGACTGAGCGTCCTGCATGATAACGTTACCAGGGCCTGCTGTTGCAGTGAATGCTCTTTTTCCGGCTAAAATACCGCCGATAGTAGAGAATCCTGCAGAAATTTCATCTTCAGTTTGTAAGAACCCTGCCTCCATTTTTGGAAGTAATTTACACCAAGTGTGCATAATTTCGTTTTGCGGTGTAATCGGGTAACCATACATGAATTCTGCCTCTGCAGCATTTGCTGCGTAAGCCAAAACTTCATTTCCGGTTAAAAACATTTTTGTGTCTTCTTTAATAAGTTTGTTTACCATATTTTCCACCTTCTTTGGTTAATAATTGTACTTTTACATGATAATACAAACAAAAATTTTTGACAAAAAAATTATCGTTGTAAATTTTTGTTACGATATGGCATAAAATTATAAATTCGAGTAAAATTTCAATATTTATAGCACTTACTTATTTTGAAGTGTAAAGAAGGTGAAATTATGAATATACAATTGTTAACCCCAAAAATTATTCCATTGTCTCAAAAACGCGATAAATCGCATTACAGTAGTACTGTAATGCCTTCAAACCTTTCAGGCTTGAAGGCAGATACTGTATCCTTCTCAGGGAAAATGCCGAAATCGCAGAGTGTTTTCGAAGAGGCAATTGAGCAGTGTTATATATCCAGTGAACTGCATTTTGCAAATGTTGCTAAAAAATTTCATATTACTTTAAAAAATGTTTGTGAAAAATTGAAAGATTTGGGTTTTTCATATGATGAACTTTACAACCAGAAACACCCCGTAAAATCTTTGGAATCCTTTGTAGATAAATATTCAAGACAAGGGTATGTTCAAGATACTGTTCGCGGTACTGTATATTGGCCTGAACAACATAATATAGAAGTATTTAAAAAATTCCTTGATGCTATGAAGGAGGAAGGCTATGAAATTGCACCTATAAAGGTTAAATTATCTCCGGATTCATCTACTCTTACAAAAGTACCTGATTTAGAAATTAGACAGAACGGTGTGGCGCCTGAAGATTTAGAAATTTTAGGAGAATTTTTGAAAATGGCTGAAATTTCTAAACCGAGAAGCAGCAGTTATGCTGATTATCAAATGAGATTTGTTCCAATTAGTTCAGGTGGTAAAACCTTTAATAAACTTCCGCTTGAGCTTATAATGTTATATGGCCCGCATTATGCAAAAGCTAAGGAATTAGAGTCAAAATATGTATTTAATATTACACGCGCTTTTGACAAGTTGCATGTTAAATTAAATAAAAAATACTCAGAAAAATCTCCTGGAAGGCGTATTGTTAATAATATCGACGTAATTAAAACAAGATTGCGTGAGGATGTTTCAAGACCTTTATTTACCAATGCTTATAATGCAGATTTAAAAGTTCGTGGTGAGGCAAAGCTTCCTGTAGTTATTAGTAAAGCTCATTCTGCAATGCTTGATGGTTATATGTCAGGTATCAGGCAAAAGTTACCTTTGTATTACAAGGAAAGACGTAAGGAACTCAAAACTGATGAAGCTATTATAGAAATTATTAAGAATTCGTCAGAATATAAACAAAGGACTGACAAAAATATTTCTCCGGAAGAAATTAAGCGTTTGAGACAGCATCTTCTTGATATTCTACCTAGGTATGAAGCTGAAGACGTTGGTGTTGTTGCAACAGCGCAGGCTTTGCTAAAGGAGACTATTAAAAAATTCGGCGAAAAATAATTATATTATATTGAAATAATGGCAACATTTTCAATATGATAAGTATGGCAAAACATATCAAAAGGCTGAATGCTTTCAATGCGGCAGCCTTTTTCTTCTTTCAAATATTTCAAATCGCGTGCAAGTGTTGCAGGGTTACAGCTTACATAAATAATTTTATTTGAGCATAGCTTTACAGCTTCATCTAAACTCTCTTTTGTACAGCCTTTTCGCGGAGGATCTAAGATTATTGCATCGAATTTCCGCATTTCTTCGCTGAAAAATTCAGCAGCATCTTGATTATGAATTTCAATATTGTCTATTCTGTTATTTTTAATAATTTCAGCTGCAAGCTTTACTGATTCAGGGTTTTCTTCTACGCTTACAACAGTTTTGCAAACATCGCTTACACAAATTCCAAAAGATGTTACACCTGCATACGCATCAAGTACTACGGGATTTTTGAAATTATTTTTTATATATTCTCTAACATAACTGAAGATATTTTCAGCACTTTTGGGGTTGATCTGGAAAAAAGTATTTGGACCGATTTTGAAAGTTTTATCAAGTATTTTTTCTTCGATAAAATCTTGCCCGCATAGACATTGCGATTGTTTGCCTAAGATTACATTGTTGTGGTTTATGTTAAAATTAGCGCAAACTCCAATTACATCTTCAAATTTGTCATAAACACATTTTGCAAAAGATGTTAATTTTTCAGATGCTTTTGTAGAATTAAGAACAAATGTAAGCAGGCATTTATTGTTGTCTGCAGATATTCTCATTACGATATGTCGCAGGTCTCCTGAGTGTGTCTTTTCGTTGTAGCCGGATATGTTATAATCAGTTGCTTTTGCTTTTATGAATTCTACTATTTCATCGCAAATTTTTGGTTGTATTGGACAATGCTTTATGTTAACAATTTCATGTGTCGCTGGCTTATAATATCCTGCAACAAGCCTTTTAGAAACTTTAGTCTGCGATACAGGGTATTGAATTTTATGTCTGTATTCTTTAATTTGCGGGCTTGCAATTGGCTGTGGTATTTCAATATCTAAATTTCCAATTGTCCGCATAGCATCTTCTACTATCTGTTTTTTCAGCAAAAGTTGATAATTGTAATCTATAAACTGCAGTTGACATGCGCCGCAAACATTTTGCATCGCACAGAAAGGTTTAACCCTGTGCGGTGATGGTGAAATAATTTCTTCAATTTTAGCAGTTGCATAATTTTTATTAATCTTTGTAATTTTAATTTTTAATTCATCACCAGGGCAGGCGTTTCCCACAAAAATAACTAATCCTTCGTGTTTTGCAATGCCTAATCCTAAATTTGAAAGTTTTTCTATATTTACAATTAATTCCTGATTGATTTGCATAACTTTATAATATCATAAATTTTAGCAAGAAAAATATTATTTGAGTTTTATATTTCTAGAGGCACAATGAATATAAATTTTAATCCTTATTATAATTGTAATAATACAAATACATATAAACAAGATTTTGCTTTTAGAGGGGCACCAAAAGTGTCACTGGAAAAAATTCGTTCTCTTATTGAAGAAGAGCATAAACACGTAAAGGATATTGCTGCTTTGTATGATACTTCAACACAAACAATTTATAACATTTTGGCTAAATTTGGAATTAAATCCCCAAAAGAGCTCGCAGAATCTGAATTAGGAAGGCAAATTAGAGAATTACTAAACAGTTCAGATAATCCTCCGCGTTCTATGGCAGAAATTGCAAGAAAAATAGGAGTTTCTACCTTTATTATTAGCCGCTGGTTTAAGGAAAATAATATCGTAAGTCCAAGGCTTCAAAGGCGTGAAAGATATTTATTTTTATTAAAATCAAGCTTGCCAGACAACGAAATTGCTGAAAAATTAGGAATAGGTATAACTGCAGTACATTCACTCCGTAGGAAATCAGGTATAAAAGCTTGGCGTGTTCGTAAAGAAGGTAAAGTTGCTCCTGTCATAAATGAATTGAAAAAAGGTGTATCTAAGGAAGAAGTTGCAAAGAAATTTAACATTTCAAAAGATACAATATATCGATATATTAATTGGTATAAGAATAATATGGAATAGACTTTTTAAACAAACATATATTACATCAGAAAATAACATAAACTGTCATAAAAAACTTGTGGATGCTAATTAAAACATGCAGTCACCCTGAACTTGTTTCAGGGTCTTACCAAATGTATGTTATAACGATAGACTGGTAAGATTCTGAAATAAATTCAGAATGACAATATTTATTCCCAATCCATTGATAAGTCTTTAAATTCAGGATTCATTTCTTTAATCAAATTTATTTTCCAATCTCTATGCCAGCGTTTTAATTGTTTTTCACGATTTAGAGCAATTTCAACAGAGTCTGTCAACTCATAATATACTAATCTATCAATATTATATTTTTTTGTAAAACCTTCAACAACTTTATTTTTGTGCTCCCAAACTCTTTTTTGCAAATTCCCAGTTACTCCAATATAAAAAAAAGTTTGTGAATAATTAGTCATTATATAGACAGCATAAGTTTTGTTCATAGACTAATTATAACATGCCACACCGGTAAGATCCCGAAACAAGTTCGGGATGACAGCACGCTTATAGTTAACACGCAAATTTAAAAGGAGGTTTTTATGAAAATTAGAAAAGATGTAAATGTAATAATCACATTTCACGATAAAGAATATTCAGAAGAAGGAACAGCAATTCTTTATCAACAATTTTTGGAGAGTTTAGCAAAAATCAAAGGAGTAAAAATTCCGGAATATGCCGGAAAGGCTTTTGCTAAGGCACTTAGAACCCCAAAAAACATCTAAAGAGACTTGAACCTCTGAAAGCTCAGATGATTAACGGTTTTAGCCTATTTTTTTTAATTTTGGGTTTTGTTTATTTTTCGTTGCAAACAGTGTAAATATACTTAAAAAGAGCCTTTTCGGCTCTTTTTATAAATGGTGGGCGTTAGAAGACTCGAACTTCTGACATCCTCCTTGTAAGGGAGGCGCTCTACCAACTGAGCTAAACGCCCTCAACAAGATTAATCATAACTAAAAAAAATTTTACTGTCAACTACTTTTTTTCTTCTTGTTTTTCTTTTTCTAAATTTTGTTTGTATTTTGAATTGACTTTAATCTCATGAAGCTGGCCATGATGTGGTTCCTGCGCATTGTAACGTCTTTCACGCAGCCAGGATTTTATTCCTGCAGTTACTTTGCTGTCTGGTTTTATTTCGTATTCAATTTTTTGTTTTTTATGCTTTCTTTTAGGTTCGCTAGGAGCAGGTATTGACATGTAATCAGTCATGTCTGCTTCGTTAACTGCATAACTCTCAGGACTAACGTAACCTTCATCACAGTAGCTTATGTTTGCTGTTAATATTAAAACTAATATTGTTAAATATATAATCTTTTTCATCTTTTTCCTTATGAATAATTTAAGTATATGGGCATCTTGATATAACGTCAAGTCCGTGTGAATCAAGTCCGCCTGTTTTAATAAGGTTAAATTTCTTTGCGGCTTTGTCAATTGAGGGCAGCCAGTTAATTATTTGTTCTCCTTCGTAGGATTGGTAATATCCTTCATAAAAACAAGCTTTTTCTCCTCCATATTGCTTAAAAACTGCAAATAGGTCTGTATAAAATTCTTCAAGCGATGAATTTATCTTTGATGCATTTGTTCTTGCAGGATGTGCTATTGACATATAGCCATAATCTAATTGCGAAATAAATTGGACTGTATCTTCAAAATCTGCAATGGCGTCAACCTTTCTTCCAATTGAAGGATGAGATTTTGAATAAATTTCCTGTGCCTTTAGAATATAGTTTTCTATTTCCTCTGGTATTTTTGGTAATTCTTTCCCAATATATTTTTCTAATGCTGTTTTATAGATTTTATAATATGGCTGCGGGCTTTTGAACATGTATTTATATTTTTTTATTGGTTTTTCATATGTAAATTCAGCATTTGGGCAGTAATATGCATGTAAAATTTTCGCAGCAGTGTATTTTTTTAGCGGATGGGCAATTTCATCCTGCCCTTTTTTTATCATGCTATGTACTAGAGCAGCTTCTTCCAGTGTAAATTTGTATCCTAAATCCTGTGATAATTCTTGATTTAGCGCATTTATTGTTTTGTCCGCAAGCTGTAGTTTTAAGTCTCGTTTATTATTTAAGAATTCGTTTAGCTTTGTATCAAATGGATTAATCCCATAAACCAGCAAGTGTATTGACACTGGCTGCATCTGATTTTTGAAACTTATTCCAAATGTTGAAATTTCCAGTCCTAAAACTACTTTTAACTTTTTGTATTGTTCTGGTGACTTGCAAATTATTTTTACAGCCTCTTTACAGCCTTCTATTGTGTCATGATCGGTTATTGCAATTATAAATTCTCCATTTTTCTCAGCAATTTCATTTGCGTTGTCTAAAAGGTTTTGTACAGAACTTAGGCCATCTGAATGGTTGGTGTGTGCATGTAAATTAGCTTTGAATTCTCCGTTTTCAAGGTATCTGAAATCATGTGAATCCAGAATATATTTATTACTTCTTTCTCCAGGCTTAAATGCTTTTTCGTCTAATGATTCACAAGATTTTTTTAATTCTTCATCAGAAATTATTGATTCAAGCTTATCCAAATCGGTAATATTGATATTTTGGGCTAATGTTTTTTTATATTCTGCAATCCTACTCATACTTATATTTTACATTAAAAACGTGTATTTTCTACATTGCACCGGAAACAATTTTTTTATACTTTCGTCTAGGTTATTGTACATAGCATTTTTATATTAGAGGTTAAGATGAGAGGGATTGTGAATGGCTACAAATTTGAAGTATCAGAATGCTGAGGATAGTTTATTGTATAAAGATTTTCGCTGCGGCTATATCTCAGAAGAAGTTGAGGATTCTGTACTATCTGATGTAACTGTTAATCTGCCTGATTTTATAGAAGAGGGTGAAGAGATTAAAACTTTTAATTCTATATCAAATGATGATGACATTTTACAAATGTATCTTAAAGATATTGGAAAGGTAAAATTGTTATCTTCAAAAGAGGAGAAAGCTTTAGGTAAACAGATTAAAGAGGGTGGAAAGTCTACAGAAGCACAAATCGCAAAACGTAAACTTGTGCAGGCTAATTTGCGCCTTGTTGTCAGCATTGCTAAAAAGTATATTGGACAGGGTGTGCTTTTTATGGACCTGGTTCAGGAAGGCTCTTTAGGACTTATTAAAGCTGCTGAAAAATTTGATTATTCAAAGAATTTTAAATTTTCAACCTATGCAACATGGTGGATTAAGCAGACAATAATAAGGGCTATTTCTAATAGTTCACGTACAATTCGTATTCCAGTGCATATGGCCGATAAAATAAGAAAGTACAAAAGAGTTTTTACAACACTATCTTTCGAACTTGGAAGAGAGCCGACTGATATTGAGGTTGCTCAAAGAATGGAAATACCATTAAAAAAACTGATTTCTATAAAAAGATCGATTATAAAAGAACCCATTAGTTTAGAAACTCCTGTTACAGAAGATTTGAGTGTTGGAGATTATATTGAAGATAAGAGTTATCGTTCACCTGAGTCGCAGACAAAAACTAATGTATTAAAAGGCAGTATTCAGGATTTGTTGAATACATTAAATGAAAGAGAAAAGAAAATTATAACCTGCCGTTTCGGAATAAATGGCGAAGCGCCTAAAACTCTTGAACAATTAGGTGAAATAATGGGTTATTCAAAGGAAAGAATAAGGCAGTTAGAAGAAGCTGCTTTGGTAAAAATCAGAGAGAAAGAGGAATTAAGACATTTTAGAGATTTCATAGACGACTAACAACTCCTTGCGGTACACATTTTTGTGTACCTTTTTTTTTATAAAAAGAAAAGGTTAAGAAGAGCTATGCCTGAACAAGAGATCTTGCAAATTCAATTGATTGTTCGTTAATTTCTCCTCCGGCAAGTTCTGCAAGTGCCTTGATTCTATTTTCTCCAGTTAAAACATAAACTTCCACTTTAGTCTCATCTTCTTGTGATTTTCTGACGTAAAAATGTTTGTTAGCTTTTGAAGCAATTATTGCCTGGTGTGTAATTAAAATTATCTGATGGTATTTTGATAATTCAAGAATTTCATCAGCCACACTTTGTGAGGCTTTACCAGAAATTCCAGTATCAATTTCATCAAAGATAACAGTGTTTATATCATCACTTTGTGCAAAAATTGATTTTATTGCAAGCATAACTCTTGATATTTCACCGCCGGATGCTACTTTTGCAAGCGGTTTTAAGTCCTCTGAAACATTTGTTGAAATCATAAATTCAACATTATCAATTCCGTCTGATGATAGAGGTTTATTCTCGATAGATATTTTAAATTTTGCTTTTGGAAGTTCAAGAGCAGTTAGTTTATCTTGAATTAGTACAGATAGTACTTCCGCAAAGTTATGGCGTTGTTCGCTTATTTCTTTTGCAGATTGCTCAAGTTCAGAATGCATACATTTTATTTTTTGTTGAAGTTCATCGATATTCTGGGTTGAAAACTCTATGGATGAAAGTTCTTTTGATAATTTGTCGTAAGTTTCTAATACTGTTTCAAGAGTTCCGCCATATTTTCGTTTTAATTTATCAAGCAAAAATAAACGTTCTTGAATTTCGTTTAATCTTTCAGTGTCATTTTCCAAATTTTGGCTGTAATTTCTTAAATCACTTCCTACTTCATGAAGGCTTTCTATAGCATCAATAAGATTTTGCTCTATTTCTGATAATTTTTCATCGTATGATGCAGCTTTTGAAACATTTTGTTTAATTTTTCCGAGCGCTTCCAATATCGAGCCATCATCGCCGTTTATTGCCCAGTATGAACTTCCTGTTAATTCTTTTAGCTTTTCTGCGTTTTCTAAAACTTCAAGTTCATTATTTAAGGTTTCATCCTCATTGGCGTCTTGAATGTTGGCTGTTTCTATTTCGTCTATTTGAAATTTTAAAAAATCTAGTTGTGATTCAGTCATATCTGCAGAATTTTTTAAATTCTCCAGATCATTTTGTAAGTCAAGATATTCTTTATACTTTTCTTTATATTCCTCAAGTTTTTTCCCATAAGACTCTTTTGCGTAATTATCAAGAAGAGTTATATGATACTTGGGCTGCATAAATGCATAAGTCTGGTGCTGTGAATGAATGTCAAGAAAATAATTTTTTAAATTTTTTATGAAATCCTGATTGACTAATGTGCCATTTACCCTTGAACGAACACCATTTTGAGTAATTTCTTTTGTAAGAACAATTTCACTTCCAAAATAATCTATTCCGTTTTGTTCAAAAAGTTCCCTGAGATCATGTTTGTAATTTTCTATAACTAGCTCTATGGTGGCTTTTTCTTTGTCATGTTTAATTACCTCTTTTGAAACTCTAGGCGCAAAAGCGATATCTATTGCGTTAATCAAAATACTTTTACCTGCGCCTGTTTCACCGGTAATAACATTTAATCCTTTATCAAAGTTGGCTGTTAATTCATCTATTAAGATATAATCTTTTATTCTTAATTGTTTAATCATATTTTTAGGATATCCCAAAATTTCTTAACTGGCAACTGTTTTACATCAGTTAAAAGTTAAAAAATCCGAAGATATTTTCGGATTTTTTATTTTTTATTTATTAATTATCTGGTCAATTTGTAAATTTTGAATTCTGCTGGTTCTAACTTTTCAAAAGAAAGTTTTGAATTTTCAAAGTTTACTGGTTGCGACTCAAATTCTTTATTATTAAAAACAAATTCTTCTTCTATCTGATAATCCCCAGGAAGTTGGATTTGTTTGTTATAAATTGTTTTCCCTTCAACTATTTCAGAATAATTATTTCCGTTTTCATCAGTTTTTGTAACTTTTTCTGATGGATATTTATAGTTTGAAACTATTAAGAATGCTGTTTTTAAAGGTTCTTTTGAAATCAACCATGCTGCAAAACCTTCATCATCCTGAATAATCATTTGCGCTTCACCATCTGTTATAATGGAATTTGATTTTACAAATCTATCAATAGCGTCGAACTTTTTGAAAAAAGCTTCATTATTTTCTCTTGCCATTGAAACTTCTTCTCCAATTGCATGCTCAATTCCGTGTCTTGTGTAACTTTCATCTCCATCGACATAAAGTACTGGTCTTTGTGCAAATTTGCCCCCTGGCAGAAATTTGTATTTAAACCATTTATATAAAGCTCCATTTTCTCCAAGCTGCCCCGGGTATTGATCAATACACCTGAATTCACCATCCTGATTATTGTATGTTTTCAAAATAGAAAGCATTTCTCCCTGTTTAAATTTGATATTGTAATTTGTTAGATGTTGATTATCTAACATAATCTTTTGAGGTGTTTTTTCAGATTGTGAAACTATGTCATTTCCCCATAGAAGGTCGAATTTCATATCCTGATGATATTCTTTCAGGAAGTCATCCCACAGCATATATTCTGCAAGTGTTGCAAAATATGGAATTTCTTGCTTCATTGCAGAGTTAAGTTTATTAAGAACAGCTCTTGGCGCTCTATAACTTATAGGTTTTCCATCTTTTTCGGAAACTTTATCAACAATGTGGTCTATGTGATCAACTCTAAAGCCGTCAAAATTATATTCTTTTTGTAAGTTTTTCATGTAATTTACAAAATATTCAATAACCGGCTTATTGTATGTTCCATCTTCTAAAAAGCAAAAGTAATAAGGTGTTTGGCAATCAAGATTCGCAAATTCTGTTACATCTTCTCCTTTATAATCATAGTGCTTGAATGTTGGATATCCGCCGCAATCGCTCATTTTGTCATAAACCGGTACTCCTGCAGAACACCATGCTCCGCCAGGTGCAGGCCACAAACCTTCTTTTATTAGTTCTTGAATAATATCAATTTGTTTTGTTATGTCATGTTCTGTAAGATTTTTATTTTGTTTTGCTCCAAGAATTTTTGCAACAATTCCTCTTACTCGTTTGTGAATTTCAGCCTGGTTTGCCTTTAGCAGCATGGCATTTGAATATTTTTTCTTAATGTCATTCATCGAAGAGTCAAATTTGTTGTAAATTTCCTGATAGTGTTCTGTTAAATCTCCATTACCGCCGGATTGTTTGTAAATATTTTTTATAACTTCAATATCGTCAGGATCTGTTGTTTTAGAAAGCTCTTCTGCGACTTTATCGATATCTTTTGCAATATTTTCTGATAATTTTGTTATATCAAACCATCTTGCAATTTCAGGATTTGCAAGTACAGCTTTAGAAAATCTTCCAGTTTGCGGCAATATGTCATAGATAACAGGATGACCGGCAAGCTGTGCAAGTGTAATAAATGTTTTTACCTGTTCTTTTGCATCCATGCCTGTAATTTGTTGAATATTTTTATCAAGAAGACTTTCGCTTACATCAGAACTTTTGGGAAGATACGCACATCCAAACTCCCTTGGATGAAATGGAATCAAGTATATTGTTGTATTAAATATATTATTTTCTAAGTTTCCCGTTGGAAGAATTAGAAGCTGTTTAAGCCAGTCAAAGAATTTCCCTGTTTCTTTTGTTATATTACCATTACCAAGTCCTGCAAGGTTTATAAGCTTAATGTCATGTCCTTCTTTTTGTATCCATTCGGAATTAGTTGCATGATTTCTTGAAAGTACACTTATCTGGTTATTATCAAATTCAAACCTTCCATTTTTGAATATTCCATTTTGCAGCCATTTCAATTCAAGACCGAATAAAGTTTCTTCTATTGAAAGTTCTTCAAGTGCCTTAACATGCGGGTAAGGCAGGTAACCGTATTTTTCAATAGTATTTTTTAGGTAATTTTTTCTATCATCAGATATGTTATCAAATTTATAATGATTTTTTATTTTTGAATAAAAATCATTAATATCAATAGACTTTAAAACCTCTTTTTCTTTTTTCTTCCCGAATAAAAATTCTAGCATAATATACTCCCTCATCTGTATCTGTATTAAGTATTATAGCATGCACAATAAAGGAATTTCAATTCCAAAATATATAAAAATAATTGTATTTTTTACAATAATATTAGCCACCTTGGTAATAGATTATTAATATTCCACTGCTATTAATAGTATTAATAGATTAAATGGTCTATCAACTAATAGGTAGTTGTACATTAGTGTACTAAAGAAATGAGGAGATTATGGCAGAAAAAAATTTAGCAAATTGTTGTGAGCCTCTTAAAGTTATTATCGTAGAGGACTTTAAGTTGACTAGGGTTGGTTTAAGATGTGCATTAAATGCCAATAAGGATATAAGCGTCGTTGCCGAGGCGGAGGATGCAACTGAGGGCTTAAAACTAATTGAAAAACATAAACCTAATGTTGTATTAATGGATTTGGGACTTCCTGGCATGAATGGCATTGAGGCTATGTTAAGAGTTAAAGAAATTCTTCCTGATACGAAAATTATTGCGCTCACATCGCATGACAGAGCTGAAGAAGTAATTGCAGCATTGAGTTCCGGTGCAAATGCCTATTGCCTGAAAGATATTGACCCGCAAAAACTTGCTGATGTTGTAAGAGATATTGCGCTCGGTGTTTGCTGGATTGATCCTATGGTTGCACAGCTTGCGCTTAATTCTCTTCCAAAAGTTGAAAATATTGGTTTTCTTCCAAATAAATCTCAAAACGAGGGCAGGGTTCCATTGACAGAAAGAGAATTTGAAGTATTGAAACATCTGGTATCCGGCAAGAGTAATACTGAAATTGCTAAAGAATTAATCGTTAGTGTGCATACGGCAAAAGCGCATGTTTGTTCAATTCTGCAAAAAATGTGTGTTAATGACCGTGTTCAGGCTGCTGTTAAGGCTGTCAAAGAAGGCATGGTTTAAATTAAGCAATATAACTAAAAAAGAGGTCTTTTCTAGGCCTCTTTTATTTCTTTTATTATTTCTTGAACTTTTTTATTAAGTGATTCATAATCGGAATTGTTTTCTATTACATAATCCCAATCTGTAATGTGGTCAAGTCCTGTCTCCGTAATATCGTTTTCTCCTATAAGTTCGCCTCTTTGGGCTCTTGTTTCGCGTGAAGCTTCTACACGGATTGTTTTTGCACCAGCTGCTTTAAAGACATCGTATTCATGCTGGACGCGGACGTCTGTAACCATTATATTGCCATCCTGCTCTATGATTTTTTTCAGCCAATAATCCGGATCTTGTGAACGCCCCCAGTTGCCTAAATTAATTAAATCCTGTCTATAAAGCGGTTTATTTTTTTCAATTTCTTCGTAAGTTAAACCTTTTTCTTTGCCGTAAGTTAATTTTATAATATCCCCCATGGCACATCGTTTAAAATCCGGCATGGCTTGTAACATGATTTTTGCAACGGTGTCTTTGCCGGAATATTGTTTCCCTGAAAAAATAATTATTTTGTCAGCCATATTTTCTCCTTGTTTTCTATATCTATGTTATCGTGTGCATTTGTATTTGTAAAGCCATAACGATAAAATAGATATACTTGCAAAAGTATACAATATTTTTTTATAATCGTTAATGTTATATATTAAATAAAGGAGTGCATTTATGAAAAAATTATTAAGGTTAGTTCACGGGGGGGGGGCACAGGCTTAGTCTCCTTTTGGTGTCGTTTTTGCGGATTTACGCTTGCTGAGGTTTTAATTACTCTTGGAGTCATAGGTGTTGTCGCAGCATTAACTCTACCTACTCTTATTGCTAAATACCAAGAAAAGGTTTTAGTTACTTCATATTTACGTGTATATTCTGTTTTAGAAAATGCATACCGTAGAGTTCAGGGTGAATACGGCACATTTGAGAACTGGGCTATTTTTAATGTTTCAGATACGGGTTCTAATAGACGCGGTGCTGCGCAGCCTAAGGAATTATACGAATATATGATAAAACCGTATATTGAAGTCAATGAGGCTTTTCTTCCCAAAAATGACAATTGGGCTAACACTGGAAAGAAGAATTGCTGGCCGGAAAAATCACGTTATCTTGATGGAACAGAATATTCATCAAATTCTAATGGCGAATATTGAGCTAGAGCTGCGGTTAGTTTAAAATCCGGAGAATGTATTGTATTTGGATATGGCAATGGGGATTTTACTGTAGATTTAAATTCTAAAAAAGGCCCAAATACTTTAGGCAAAGATCAGTTTTTCTTTTCATTCGATTATAATAATCCTGAACGGCTAAAACCGGGAAATTTTGAAAATTTTTGGACTGATACTGCAAATTATTGTGATGTTAATAGCGCTCATAGTTGGACTGCAGGTGTTTCGTGCGGATTTTGGATAGTTAGACATCGTAATAAGGATTATCTTCACCTGCCTTTTGATGAAGTTAAGAAAAGATGGAATGGAGGTGTGTGGTAATATTCTATAGTTAAGTTTTTCTATAATATCGCAACACATTTCTTGCTTAATATTTTTAAACATAAATTTGATTTTTAAATTTGTTAGACGTAGTATAAATTAAGCGTGTAATAGCAGGTATTCTAGTGCCTGCTAAAAAGTGTAAACAGTACAATATATTGGAATAATAGATATGGCATTAAATTTTCAAGAATTGGTTTTTAATTTACAAAAATTTTGGTCAGATTATGGTTGTATAATTCAGCAGCCTTATGATATTGAAAAAGGTGCTTCTACTATGAACCCTGCAACGTTTTTGCGTGCACTCGGCCCTGAACCATGGAATACGGCAATGATTGAACCTTGCAGACGTCCAACTGATGCTAGATACGGAGAAAATCCAAATAGATTAGGGCATTATTACCAGTTCCAGGTTATCTTAAAACCATCCCCTGATAACGCTCAGGAACTTTATTTGAAAAGCTTGGAAGCTATGGGAATTGACCTGAAAGAACATGACGTTAGATTTGTTGAAGATAACTGGGAATCTCCAACCTTAGGAGCTGCTGGTGTAGGCTGGGAAGTTTGGCTTGATGGTATGGAAATTACTCAATTTACATATTTTCAACAGGTTGGCGGTGTTGAAGTTAAACCAGTTGCGCTTGAACTTACTTATGGTTTAGAAAGAATTGCAATGTATTTGCAAAACAAGGAATCTGTTTATGACATTATGTGGAATGACAGCCTGAAATACGGCGATATTTATTTACAAAATGAAATTGAACAGTCTAAATATAATTTTGAAGTATCTGATGCAAAAAGTTTATTTACAATGTTTGATTTGTATCAAAAGGAAGTGGATAATTGTATTAATGCAAAACTGGTGCTTCCTGCATATGACTATGTCTTGAAATGCTCTCACACATTCAATTTGTTAGATGCAAGAGGCGTTATAAGCAAAGACGAAAGAATTAATTTTATAAATAGAGTAAGAACAATGGCTTCAGCCGTTGCAAGATTGTATGTAGCCCAAAGAGAAGAAATGGGATTTCCTCTTTGTAAAAAATAAATATAAGGAAAATAAATGGCAGAAAAATTTCACCGTGCGACATTTACTCGCAATTTTTTAAAGACTATTACAAGAATTAAAAATCCTGACGAAATGCTTGCAGATGCAAAATCAGAAGGTTTAGAAAAAACACTAGGAGTATGGGATTTAATTATTCTTGGTGTTGGTGCGATTATTGGTTCAGGAATTTTTGCGGTAGTCGGTATTGCAGCGGCTGGTAACCCTGCAACTTCAAGTATTGGTGCAGGCCCTGCTCTTATTGTTTCAATGGTAATTGCAGCTATTGCATGTATATTTTCAGCGCTCTGCTACTCTGAATTTGCAACTATGATTCCGGTTGCAGGCGGTGCTTATACATATACATTCGCAACTTTAGGTGAATTTGCCGCCTGGATGGTTGGTTGGGTTTTGATGCTTGAATATGCAATTGGATTTATTGCTGTAGCATGCGCATGGTCTAACCACCTTGTACAATTTTTGAACGGTTTTGAAAAAATATTGCCATCATGGCTTGCTAATCCGCCTGTTTGGCTTGTAAATGATGTATTTAGTGCAAGTAAAATTGTCGCTGATAACCCTGATACATTTGTTCCAAAGCTTTTTGGACTTCCAATTTGTATTAATTTACCGGCAATTTTAATTGTATTATTAATAACAGCGATTCTTGTAAAAGGTACAAAAGACTCAACAAAAATGGCAGGAATAATGGTTTTTGTAAAGCTTGCTGTAATTGCGTTGTTTGTAGTTGCCGGTGCTTTTTATGTAAGACCTGAAAATTGGACGCCTTTTGCGCCTAACGGTGCTGCAGGAATTTTTGCCGGCGCATTTTTAATTTTCTTTGCATATATTGGATTTGACGCGCTTGCAACCGCTGCTGAAGAATGTAAAAATCCGCAGAAAGATTTACCAATAGGAATTATCGGTTCACTGATAATTACAACAATTGTTTATGTTTCTGTTGCTTTAGTATTAACAGGTTTACAGGATACAAGTTCTGCTGTGCCTGTTGGATTTTTGAAAGCTCCTATGGCATATTGCATGTCATTATTTCATATGAACTGGGCTGCCGGTTTGATTTCAATAGGTTCATTAGCCGGTTTAACTTCAGTTTTGCTTGTATTAGAAATGGCTGCAACAAGAATTTTGTATGCAATGAGCAGAGATCATTTTATATCTCAGCGTTTTCAAAAACTTCATCCGGTATTCAAAACTCCGGCACTTTTAACATGGACTGTCGGCTTACTGGCAGTTGTCGGAATATTAACTTTAAACCTTGATGTAGCGGCTGAATTATGTAATTACGGAACATTTACATCATTCATAATTGTTTGTGTTGCGGTTTTAATTTTGCGTAAGACAGATCCAGAAAGACCAAGGCCTTTTAAAGTCCCATTTTCGCCTATAACTCCTGCTCTTGGAATTATTTGCTGCGGCGGTTTGATGATTTATAAATCTATGCAGGCATCAAGTTCAGCTTTGTTATTCCCTGTATGGCTCGGCGTTGGCGCTATAATTTATTTACTTTACGGGTTCGTTAAAAACAGACTTAACGAAAATAAAATTCATAATGAAAAAGTGGAACAAAGAAAACAGGAATTATTGAGATAAATTGATGGAAATTAAGAATATAATAGGCAATGCCTTAAAGATAAAAAGCCCCGATGAATTAATAGCAACAAGTAAAAAGTCTGAATTAAAAAAGACCTTAAATGTTTTTGACCTAATTGTAATAGGTATAGGTGCTGTTGTAGGAACAGGAATTTTTACAATTATCGGAACCGCAATTAAAGGCGGCCCGGAAAGTGTCGGGGCGGGGCCGGCTATTATAATATCAATGGTTTTAGCCTGTATTGCCTGTGTATTTTCAGCGCTTTGTTATAGTGAAATTGCGGCGATGATTCCTGTTGCAGGAAGCGCTTACACTTATACATACGCTACTATGGGTGAATTCATGGCCTGGATGGTAGGCTGGATTTTGATGCTTGAATATGCAATAGGTAATATTACAGTTGCCTGCGCATGGACAGGGTATTTCGCTCAATTTTTGAAAGGTTTTAAACATATTTTGCCTGATTTTGTTGTGAATTTCCCTATGTGGTTAAGAAACGATTACAGATATATGTTTGCATTCTGTGATAAGTATGGACTTGATCCGCATTCTCAAATGCCTTATATTTTTGATAAAATTCCTGTTGCAATAAATTTACCTGCAATTGTTATTGTATTATTGCTTACTATTTTGTTAATCAGAGGCGTAAAAGAATCTACTAGATTTGCAAGTGTTATGGTCGGCGTAAATATGTTTATGATAATTTCATTTATTTGCGTTGGAGCATTTTACGTAAAACCTGAAAACTGGACACCTTTTGTTTCAAATGGATTTGAAGGAATATTTATGGGGGCGTTTTTAATATTCTTTGCATACATAGGGTTTGATGCAATTTCAACAACCGCTGAAGAAACTGAAAATCCGCAAAGAGATTTGCCTATAGCAATTTTAGGAACACTGGTTATTTGTACGGTGCTTTATGTTTGTGTGGCTCTTGTTTTAACAGGAACTGTGCCTTTAGCCAATATTGATATTCAGGCTCCAATTGCGCATGCTATGCGTGCTGTTGGAAAAGATTGGTTTGCCGGATTAATTTCAATTGGAGCCCTTTGTGCTTTAACTTCTGTAATTCTTATTTATCAATTAGGAACAACAAGAATTCTGTATGCAATGAGCAGAGATAGATTTTTACCAAAGTCATTGAGATTAATTCATAAAAAATACAGAACTCCGCATGTTCTTACATGGATTTCTGGTATTGTTGTAATCATATGCGCACTGTTTATGGATTTGAATATTTCTGCAGAACTTTGTAATTATGGAACATTTACATCTTTTATAATAATTTGTATTGCGGTTTTAATATTGAGAAAGACAGATCCTGACAGACCGCGTCCTTTTAAAGTCCCATTTTCTCCGTTGTTTCCTATTTTAGGAATTTTAACCTGCGGCGGCTTGATGGTTTATTCAATGAAGACTTTATCAACATCATCATTATATTTTCCATTGTGGCTTTTGATGGGGCTTGCAATATATGCAGGTTACGGCTATAAACAAAAACGTTTAGAGGAAAAAATTAAAATTCAGCGTCAGCCAAAGTCTAAAGTTGAAGTCTAACATTGCAAATTCATTGAAAATGGATTATAATCAAAGTTATAGATAAAATTAAGGAGATAATGTTATGAAAAAACTATTTTTTAGTGCTTACGGGGGGGGGGGCAAGCGTTTAGTCTCCTTTTCCAATGTCTTTAGAGGCTTTACTCTGGCTGAGGTTTTAATCACTCTCGGAATTATCGGAGTTGTTGCATCTCTTACTTTACCTAATTTAATTGGGAATTATCAGAAAAATGTTACGATTGCTCGATTAAAGAAAGTATATTCTACTTTATATCAGGCAAATATGTTGTCAATGACAGAAGAAAATGCTATGGAAATGGGGTTTTATTGGGCTTCACAGAGTGGAGAAAACTCAAACGCTCAATTTGAAAAGTATTATAAAAAATATTTTAATATTGCTCAGTATTGTGGTTCAAAAAATAATAATAGTTGTTTCCCCAATGAGTTTTATTATTTGAATGGACAAAAAGTTCCAACTTCATCTTCTGGCAGCTCAAATCGTGCTTATTATGGCCTTTCTGACGGTACAGCACTGGCTTTTGAGGCAACAATTGACAAAAGCGGCGGTGATGATAAATGTTTTTGTTTATTTTTGGTGGATATTAACGGAAAGAAAAGACCCAATACTGTTGGAAAAGATATTTTTGAGTTAAGAGTCTATAATGATGGAAAACTTGATTTTAGTTGGATGTATTGGGATAGAAAAGCACTTGTAAGCACTCAAAGATATGCATGTAATAAAAATGCTGTAGATGCCGGTTATGCATGCGGGGCTCTTATTCTGCAAGACGGCTGGCAGATAAAAGATGATTACCCTTGGTAAACAATTATTAAATAATCCTTCTATCCCTTGTATTAAAACCTTTAGCAAATATAATATCGGTATAAGGTATGTGTTAATAAGGTTTATATAAGAAAGGGTTATAAGGGAGAAATGATAACATTAGACTATAGAAACGCTGACTCGGCAATTCTCGGTGACGAAAACGGTCTCAGGCTCGAAGAGGAATTTGCATGTTACAAAGATAAGATAGCTAATATTATCGTTGACTTGAATAAAAGAAAAGATAAGCTTGGACAATGGCTTCAGTGGATGAACTTGGGGTATAACGAAGAAACTCTATGGTATGTGAAAGAATATGCCGCTATGGTTCAAGGACGTTTTGATAATATTCTTGTTCTTGGAATAGGAGGTTCGGCGCTTGGCGGAATCGCTGTTACAGAAGCTCTTTTAAAACCATTCTGGAATTTATTAACTCAGGAACAAAGAAACGGTTTCCCAAGAATTTTCTTCTTAGACAATATCGATCCTGATTATATGAAAAGCCTTTTAGATACACTTGATTTATCCAAAACTCTTGTTAATGTAATTACAAAATCAGGTTCTACAGCCGAAACAATGTCGCAGTTTATGATTGTTAAAAATATTCTTGAAGAAGAATTAGGCGACAATTATCGTTATAATATTGTTGCGACAACCGACAAAAAAACAGGGATTTTGCGTCAAATTGCAGAACAGGAAGGGTATAAAACATTTGTTGTTCCTGATGATGTTGGCGGAAGATTTTCTGTCTTTTCAGCAGTTGGATTGCTGCCATTTGCCCTTGTAGGTATCGATATTGATGAAATTGTTAATGGCATTAAAGATATGGATTTAGCTTTGAAAAATACCGATATCAAAGAAAATATCGCCGCACAAAATGCATTAATTCATTATCTTATGGATGTTAAAAAAGGTAAAAATTTGTGTGTTATGATGCCTTATTCAAGCCGTTTAAGATATGTTTCTGATTGGTTTGTACAGTTGTGGGCAGAATCTTTAGGAAAAAACAAAGACAAAGATGGTAATGAAGTTCATGTCGGACCAACACCTATAAGAGCACTCGGTGCAACTGATCAGCATTCTCAAATTCAGCTTTATAATGAAGGCCCGAACAATAAACTTATAAATTTTATACGTGTTGAAGAATTTGATACAACATTAGAGATTCCGCAAATATATGAATACACAGGAATAGGTTATCTTGGCGGAAAAACTGTTAACCAGTTGATTAACGCAGAAGCAGATTCAACACGTGTAACCCTTGCAGATTATGGCCGCCCAAGTGTTACAATTAGACTTCCGAAAGTTAACGGATATTTTGTCGGTCAGCTGCTTTATATGTTAGAGGTTCAAACAGCGATAGCAGGTGAATTATACAATATTGATACCTTTAACCAGCCCGGTGTTGAGCAGGCTAAAAATTACACTTATGCATTAATGGGCAGGGCTGGATATGAAGAATCTGCTCATATGCTTAATGAAAAAATGGCAAAAATTTAGCTTATAAGTAAATATTTAAATATGGAACATTATTTTACAAAAAAAATACTTCATATATTTTTTCTCATATCATTAATCTTTTTATCAGCATTGCGTGGTTTTTGTTTGGATGCTACTAAAATTAGTAATGTAGAAAATTTAACTCTCCAAGCTGGAATTTCTGTATTAGAACAAGTTCCTGAATCTTTTTATGGGAACTGGCGCGTAACTGCAAAATTAGGCGAAACATCTGATACTTCAATATTTAAACCAAATAGTGTTGATATCTGGAACTTATCAAGAGAAGGCGACGTCATAAATTTGTGTAATCCATTTACTGGAGCATCTGCATCAATTACCATAAGTTATGTTGATAATAATATTATAAAGTTTTCTAAAACAGGAAATTATGATAATAAGAAACTAACTGATGTAGTTGAGTTAAAATTAGAAGATAATACTTTCACCGGTATTAATAAACTGACGCTTGAAACAATTTCAGAAGTTGATAATTCAGTATTAAAAAAAGAAACAGCAGTTTATATATTGAAAGGTGAAAAAATATCAGGTAAGAGTGTATTAGAAAAAGAGGATAAATAATTATGCAACAATATGATTTTGATACAGTAATATTGGGCGGCGGCCCTGCAGGGTTATCAGCAGCAATTTATGCAAGCAGAGGTGCAATATCCACTGCAATAGTTGATGTAAGCATGTTAGGCGGGCAGCCTTCAAATTATCTTGAATTGGAAAATTATCCAGGATTTCCAATTGTTGGCGGATTTGATTTAATGGAAAAATTTGAAGAACACGCAGATAAATTTGGTGTGCATAAATTCCCTATGCAGGAAATTGAAAAAGTTGACTTGATTTCTAATCCTAAAACTATATTAACCAAAGAAGCTGAATTCCGTGCTAAAACAGTAATTATTGCAACAGGGGCTCAACCAATGAAACTTGGTGTGCCTGGTGAAAAAGAATTTGTCGGACGCGGGGTAAGCTATTGTGCAGTGTGCGACGGTGCTTTTTATAAAGATAAAATTGTTGCAGTTGTTGGAGGCGGCAATGCAGCAGTTGAAGAAGCTATGTATCTAACAAAATTTGCAAGTAAAGTCTATGTAATTCACAGACGTGATGAATTACGCGCTGATAAAATTGTTCAGGAAAGAGCTTTTAAAAATGAAAAAATTGAATTTATCTGGGATTCTGTTGTAAAGGAAATTAAAGGAGAAGATTTAGTAAATACAGCAGTTTTGGAAAATGTAAAAACAAAAGAAATTACTAATCTATCAGTAAATGGAGTATTTCCATATATTGGTATGGTTCCTAATGTCGATTATATTTCTGGCCAGCTAGAGCAGAATGCCGGTGGTTTTATTGTAACAGATGAAACTATGAAAACTTCAATAGACGGTGTTTATGCTGTTGGAGATGTTAGAACAACTCCATTAAGGCAGGTAATTACAGCTTCTGCTGATGGCGCTGTTGGTGCTGTTTATGCCGTAAAATATTTGGAAACTCTAAAAGATATTCCACAAACTGTATAAATTTATAAGTAGAGATCTCAGATATTTAAGCAAAAAAAAGTTGCCTGAAACTAGGCAACATTAAATAAACACGAGGATATTAAGAGAGAGAGTATAAAAAAATCTTTCTTTTTAATCTGTTTTCATTATCTAGAAATACTGATTAGTATTTTTAATATCCGTTTTCCAATTTTTCTTTAAATAATTCTTTTGATTTCCCTTACATTTATATAAAGTAATTTTCTATATTAGAATTTCCTTTTTCTTTTAATTTGTAAAGGAAATGTTACATTTTTCTTTCGATATTTCTCTTTTTTACTTCTATCTTGCCATGTTGGACTATAAATGTTATAATCTCATATAGAGAGAGGGTAGCATGGCAATTAACGTAACTAATTCTAAATTTAACATAATTTCTTTTTTGAAAAAAGCAGTTGCAGTTGGAGCATCTGATATTCATTTGCAGGTCGACGAGCGTCCTGCTGTCAGAATAGATGGAAAAATTGTTAAAGTTGACATGCCGCTGTTGTCTGAAGATGATATATCTATTGCGTATGATATACTACTGCCAACTCATTTTAAAGGGAAAGTGAATTCTGTATTTGACTTAGATTTTGCTTATGAAATACATGGTGTTTCACGTTTCCGTGTAAATTTAAGCAGGCAATTAGGAAAAAGTGCTCTCGTAATTAGAACAATTCCTTATAATATCAGAAAAGTTGCTGAATTGATGCTCCCTGAATCTATTGAACAATTTGCAACATTAAATAATGGTTTAGTTTTAATTACTGGTCCGACGGGTTCTGGTAAATCTACAACAATTGCATCTTTAATTGATTATATCAATATTAATTACCCAAAACATATTATAACAATTGAAGATCCTGTTGAATTTATTTTTACAAATAGAAAAAGTATTGTTTCTCAACGTCAGGTTCTTATAGATACTCCAAGTTTTCCTGATGGTATCAAATATGCATTAAGACAAGACCCTGATGTAATATTTATCGGAGAAATAAGAGATAAAGAAACTGTAACGGCTGCACTAAAAGCTGCAGAAACAGGGCATTTGGTGTTTGCAACTATTCACACAAATGACGCTATACAGACTGTAAACAGAATTGTTAATATGTTTGAACCATCTGATAGAGATTTTGTCAGAGATCAACTTGCTTCAATTTTACGCGGTACTGTCTCTCAGAAACTCGTTCCTATATCTAATGGTACAGGCAGACGTCCGGCATGCGAAGTTTTGGTTGTAACTCCAACTGTAAAAGATTTTATTCAAAAAGATAAATTGGAAGAAATTTATGAACTGGTTAAAAAAGGTTCTTTCAATAATATGGTTACAATGAATACTTCATTGTATAAACTTTATGAACAAGAGTTAATTACAGAAGATATTGCTATGTCATATTCTGATAATAAAAATGAATTGCAGCAAATGTTCAGGGGTGTTTTCCACGGAACTTTCGGCAATAAATAAGACTGCCGCGGGAGGAAACCGGTAGTAAACGGGTAGATAGTTTATGAATAATTTTGTGACTGATGCGATTAATCTAAAGTCATATAATTTGAGTGAAGCTGACAAAATAATTGTCATGTACTCAAAGGAAAAAGGCTTAATACGTGGTGTCGCTAAAGGTGTGAAGAAACCAAAGAGTAAATTAGGCGCAAGAATGGATTTGCTTGTTGCCAATAAATTAATGCTTTATAAAGGTAAAACTCTCGATAGAATTTGTCAGGCTGAAGCGTTGAATACTTTTAATAAGACCCGTCAGGACATGGATAAAATTTTCTATTCAATGTATATATCTGAAGTCGTTAATAATTTTGGAATAGAAGATGATCCATGCTCAAAGGATATTTACGAACTTTTGTACAAAAGTCTCGAAAAAATTGCAAATGCGCAAGATAAAGTTGAAATATTGTTGGCTGTAATAAAATTTCAACTAAAAATGATGCAAATTTCTGGTTTCGGAATAGAATTTGACACTTGTCTTTGCTGCGGGGAAAAGATTAAAGATGAAAATATGTATTTTTCTTCCAAAACAGGTGGAGTTGTTTGCCAAAATTGTAATGAACATTATAAGCTAAAAACAGTTATGCATTACAAAATCCGGGACTTTTTGAAAACTATGTTGGTTTTAGATTATGATGATACGTGTGAGTATGAAAAAAAAGCAAACGAAAAAGTTTGTATTGTTTGTTTTGAGCTTTTAAAAGAATATATAAATGTGCATTCACCGCGAAAATTCCATTCTACTGATATTTTGCAAGATATTGTCTAATATTTTTATTCACCTTTTTTACTTTTTGCACTTTATTTCATTGTTATTATTTAGTTTTTTGATTTGCCAATACATGAAAAATTATTAATTAATAATTAATTTCAAAGATTTTTTCAAAAATTCTATTAAAATAAAAATATAAGTTAGTATAAATGGAGTGTTTGTTATGGCAGATTTTGAAAAATTTACGAATTATTCTCAGGAAATTCTGAATTCTGCAGGAGCAATAATGCAGTCACATAAAAATTCAGAGTTGCAGCCTGAACATATTATGCTCGCTATGATTAAAGATAGCGGGATTATCAAGGATTATTTAACAGAGTTAAAATTATTAAATCAAGGTTTTATAGATAAAATCGTTTCTGTAGTTAATTCTTTCCCAACTATTTCAGGTCCTCCAAATGGTCAGGTATTTTTGTCAAGCCAGACCTATCAGTTATTGGACTATGCTGGGCGTCAAGCAGAAGAATTAAAGGATGATTTTATTGGAATTGAATGTATTTTGCTGGCTATGACTCAGCTTAATAATAGCAATATCCAGCTGTTGTTAAAAAATTATAATGTTACAACAAATTCAGTTCTGAATGTAATGAAAAAAATAAGAGGTAATAAAAAAGTGGATAATAAAAACGCAGAAGAAAATATGAAAGCTTTAGAAAAATATTCTACTGACCTAACTGCTCTTGCCCGTAAAGGTAAATTAGATCCCGTAATTGGCAGAGATGAAGAAGTCAGAAGAATTATTCAAGTTTTGAACAGAAGAACAAAGAACAATCCTGTTTTGATTGGTGAACCTGGTGTTGGTAAAACAGCTATTGTAGAAGGTCTTGCGCAGCGTATAGTCAGGGGCGATGTTCCTGAAAGTTTGAAAGATGTCAAGCTTATTTCCTTAGATCTTGGTGCGTTAGTTGCAGGCGCAAAATTCCGCGGGGAATTTGAAGAACGTTTAAAAGCTGTTTTAAAAGAGGTTGAAGATTCAAATGGTGAAATTGTTATGTTCATTGATGAATTGCATACTGTAGTTGGTGCAGGTGCAACAGAAGGTTCAATGGATGCAGGAAATCTTTTAAAACCTATGCTTGCACGTGGTGTTCTAAGAACAATAGGTGCAACAACAATTAATGAATATAGAAAATATATTGAAAAAGACCCTGCTTTAGAAAGACGTTTTCAGCCTGTTATGGTTGGAGAACCCTCTGTTGAAGACACAATAAGTATTTTGCGTGGCTTAAAGGAAAAATATGAAGTTCACCATGGTATACGTATTCTTGATAGTGCGCTAATTCAGGCTGCAAAACTTTCTGACAGATACATAACAGATAGATTTCTTCCTGATAAGGCTATTGACTTAATTGATGAAGCAGCTTCATCATTACGTATAGAAATTGACTCTATGCCGGAAGAAATTGATAAAATGCTCCGTCAAAAAATACAGCTTGAAATAGAACGTGAAGCTTTGAAAAAAGAAGATGACGATGATGCCAGAGCTAAAGTTGATGATTTATCTAAACAAATTTCTGAATTAGAAGGCAAGATTAATAAGCTTAAAACTCAGTGGGAACAAGAAAAAGCTTCTATTACGGGAGAAGCCGGTATAAAAGAAGAAATTGAAAAAGTTAAAAACCAAATAGAAGAGGCTGAACGTAATACAGATTTGCAAACCGCTGCAGAGCTTAAGTATGGTAAACTTCTCGAATTAGAAAAACAGCTTAAAGCCGTTCAAACAAAAGAAAAAACAGAAAATAAGCTGCTTAAAGAAGAAATTGACGATGAAGACATAGCAAATGTCGTAAGTAAATGGACAGGAATTCCTGTTAACAAGCTTGTTGAAAGTGAAAAACAGAAATTATTAAACATGGAAGAAATTCTCCATAAGCGTTTGATAGGTCAAGATGAGGCTGTAGATATTGTTTCAGATGCCATTCGTCGTGCAAGATCAGGTTTGAAAGACCCAAAACGCCCGATAGGTACGTTTTTATTCCTTGGGCCTACCGGTGTTGGTAAAACAGAACTCGCTAAATCTCTTGCAGAATTTATGTTTAACGATGAAGATGCTCTTATCCGTATTGACATGTCAGAATATATGGAAAAACATAATGTTTCAAGACTTGTCGGCGCCCCTCCGGGATACGTTGGTTACGATGAAGGAGGCCAGTTGACTGAAGCTGTCAGACGTAAACCGTATTCTGTTGTGCTTTTCGATGAAATTGAAAAAGCTCATCCGGATGTATTTAATATCATGCTGCAAATTTTTGATGACGGCAGATTAACTGACTCAAAAGGCAGAACAGTTGACTTTAAAAATACATTGATTATTATGACATCTAATATAGGAAGTGATATAATTCTTGAAAATACACTAAACTCAATTGGTTCACCACAAAATTTTGAGGAAACAAAGGAAAAAGTTTTGGAAGTTTTAAGAAGCCGTTTCAAACCAGAGTTTTTAAACAGAATAGATGAAACTATATTCTTCAAAGCTTTAAATTTACAAGAATTATCACAAATTGTTAATATTCAAATGGACTACTTGAGAAAACTTTTGAAAGACCAGGAAATTGATTTTGAAATAACAGATGATGCAAAAGAATTTCTTGCAACACGCGGGTTTAATCCTGTATATGGTGCAAGACCATTAAAGCGAGTCATAAGACAGTTGATTGAAAATCCATTATCAAAACAAATTCTAGCCCAAAAGTTTTTGCGTGGCGATAAAGTGATAATTGATGTTGATAACGATGAAATCACATTTAGAAAGAAATAAAATCTTGCATTTTCTTAATTGGTATGGTATCCTTTGTTAGGATACCGTACTTTTTAAGGAGAATTTATATGAAAAGCAAATTAAACAACGTTCACGGGGGGGGGGCAATCGCGTAGTCTCCATTTTTGGCATTAGTTGCGGTTTTACATTAGCTGAAGTTTTAATTACTCTTGGTATTATTGGAGTAGTCGCTGCTTTAACTTTGCCTAACTTAATTGCTGATTACAAAAACAAAGAACTTGCAACGCGTGCAAAAAGATCTTATTCCTTAATAACTCAGGCAATTCAGCGTTGGCAGGCGGATAATGGAATTGTTGGAGATATTACAGGATTGTTTGATACCTCTAAAACTTCGGAACAGGTTACTGAAAATTTTTCTAAGTATTTTAACATTGTACATCTTTGTCTGGATTCTAGTAATGAATGTAAAAAATTTGTCTATAATGTGAAATATGCTAAGATACTTTCAAATCAAGAAGGTAATGCAGGTGCTGCCTAAATAAAACCGCCTTTATTTGTTCTGAATGACGGTTCATTAATTAGTATTACGCAATATAGTTCTTGTAATAGAACAGAGCAAAGTAATATATTCAATGAAGATGGAAGTATTAAGACCGATGCTGATGGAAATCCTATTTTGCAGACCTGGAATTATATGCATTGTGCGGAGATGAGATTTGATACAAATGGTTTGAAAGGACCTAATCAGTATGGTGCTGATGTTTTTAGTCTACGTGTTTATGAAGATGGAAATCTTATAAGAGCAGGTTGGGACGCAGCCGGATTTGAAAGCCTCAAAAATATTTTAAATGGCGGTGATCCTATTTATAAAAAGTATAATATTGGACAAAAGATTTAATGGTTTAAAGCTAAATATTGTAAAAATTGAAATTAATTTTTGTAACGGAATAGCTTATTGCTATTCCGTTTTAGTTATTTATACTATAATTGTAGTGTCAGGTGGAAACAATGAAAATAGACAGTATAAGACAATCAAAACAAAATTTTGGCTTAAAAGTCCAAACTCATAGGTTTATTAATGCAAAGACTGCAGGTGAAGCTAATATATTTTCTGATGATGCCCTTAAAAGTTTTTTGTATTATGTACAGGTTCCAGATTTTGACGAAACTGGTTTGAAAATACTTGGCAAAGAAACCTGTAATAATCATTTCTTTTATCCTGAAAAGAAATTTCACCCCAGATTGAGTCACCTTGATTTCTTTGGGCAGCATAATGCCTTTGCTCGCTTTATGTATCATATTATAAATATGTTTTCTTCTATGAAAAAATCAAATCATGAAATGCAAATTGAACATGCAGCAAGAGCAAAACACTTTCTTGATGATATGTCTGTTGGGCTTCATGTTGATCGCGGAACTGTTTTGAAAAAATATAAAGATCAAAAAATGCATTGTGAATTTGAAAAATATATTTATGATAATCAGGATTATTTCGTAAATAATTATTCAAAGTCAGATTTGCCGCAGAATAGCAGAAGCTTTAAAGAATTATTTATGAATACTGTTAACACATCTTTAAAAAATGAATTTCCATCTGCTAATAATAAAAGCCGCTGGCAAGATATTGCTCAGCGAACTATTAATTTAAATATTGATTCTTCAAAAGAATTTTTTAATCTTATTAAACATTACAACTTGCCCGGTAGTAATTCATTTAATAAATCTGTTTAATAAATGATTATTTTGTCAGCCAAATTGTGAATGTTACGTTTTTATCCTGATTAGGGATAATTTCAATTTCTTTCCCGCGCCAGAGAATTCCAGCGTAGTTGAACATCTGTGCAAAGCGTTTACCTTTGTATTTAAGAATTTCAAAACCGTCAATCTCGAGCGGATATTGAATTTCTACAATATTTCCGTTAACATCACGGGTTTTGAATTTTTTCATCTGAATTTGCGCGCTGTCGTAGTCCCAGCCGTTATCCTGAACATAATCTACTATACCAATTAGTCGCGAATTCTTTTTTATATACAGTTTGTCATTATAATATACATCATTAAGAATTTTAAATCTTATTATATCATTAATTTGTGTCTCATCATGGCAGGTTGAAATCAGCTCTATCGGCTGAATATCAATATTTAATTTTTCTGATGTTTGTTCGTGATTTGTGAAGAATGATAATATTTCGCCTTTTTTAAGTTTGATTTCACCGCCTCTTAAAAAAGGAATTGCCACAGCACCAATATTACTATCACTATTCATGTATTCATCATAAACATTATGTTCATTTCCGTATAAGTATACTTCGCCTGCAATTCTTTTACCGTCGGAGTTTTTGAAATTCCCAATGACAATTTTAGCCTGTTGTCCGCTGTAACCGTTTTCCTGATATTTTAGAATTTTGCCGGTAATAATTTCATTTTCTTTAATATTATTGTCACCTTCCAGAACTTTAAATAAAAGTTCTTTGCCTTCGATTTTTTGTTTAGTGCAGGTATCAAAGTCATTTAATGGTGTAATTTTTATTAAATTATCCGCCGCAAGTGTTTGACTTGCAGCAGATAATATGATTAAGCATAGGGTTATTAAATTTTTAAACATTAAATATCCTCTTTTTGTTGTTTAAGTTGTCTTTTTCTCAATTCTGCATGGAATTTTTTAATATCATCACTTTGAGCATTCAAGAAGTTTTGATAGTTAATGCTTGATGTCATTGAAGAATTGAGGTATTGAGGATATTTTGTATAAATATATTCATACATTTTCATCATTCTTTTAGAAGCTTTCGGGTGAGATCCGCCCCAATCCCAAAGCGGTTCATCAAACAATTTATTTGCAACGATAATTGCGGCGATCGGGTTATATCCAGCCTTTACCATGTAATCTATTGCTTTTAAATCTGCTTTATATTCATATTTTTTAGAATTTCCGCTTATAGACATTGTTTTTATAAATCCGCCGTATGCTTCCATTGAATGAGCTAGTTCATGTGCGATTACATAAGCCATTTCGTCATCATTATTTATATAAGGTATAATTCCTGAAGAAATATATACTTTTTTGTTGAATGTCATGGAATAAGCATTAACAATTCGTGGAGTTTTTTCTACCTCAATTGGTGCTTGTTTAAGTTTGTTTGCATAAATAATTCTGTAACCTATGTTAGAAATAATTTTTTCTTGTTTGCCGGTTTTCTCCCAAAAATTGTCTTTGTTTAGACCTGTTTCAATGAATACAGTGTCTGCAAATGCAGTCGTGCCAATTAGTATGGCAGAAAATAAAACTAATAACTTTTTCATAATAATTCCTCTTTTTCTAATTCCTTGGTTATCATACTATAGTAAAAATTTTTTTGCAAGTATAATGTAAAACTTTTATAAGGAAATATGTATTAGTATTTTTAAATGCTATAATATCTAATACAGACTAGAATTATTGGAGAGAGAAATATGTGTGGAATAGTAGGATATGTAGGTAACAGACCGGTTGTTGATATATTGCTTGACGGATTAGAACAGCTTGAATACAGAGGTTATGATTCTTCTGGTGTTGCGCTTAAATTAGAGGACGAAATAAAAGTATACAAAGCAGAAGGTAAATTGATAAATTTACGTAATACATTGAAACCTCACATTTCAGAGATTATGTCATCAACAATGGGAATAGGTCATATCAGATGGGCAACTCATGGTGCGCCAACATTATTGAATGCACACCCGCATACTTGTAATTGCGGTAATCTTGTTCTTGTTCATAACGGGATTATTGAAAATTATAAGGAATTAAGGGAAAAACTTTCAGCAAAAGGATGTGTATTCCGTTCTCAAACTGATACGGAAGCGGTTGCCCACCTTGTTGCATCAAAATATGCGGAAACTAAAGACTTAACAGAAGCTGTAAGACTTGCCGCTCAAGAAATTGAGGGAGCTTATGCTCTTTGTGTTATGCATAACGATTACAAAAATACACTTGTTGTTACCAAAAGAAATGCTCCTTTGTTGGTAGGCATTGGTGAAGGTGAATTTTATGTAGCCTCAGATGTTCCTGCAATTATAAAACATACCAAAAAAGCTTTATACCTGAACGACAATCAGATTGCAACCTTGACGCCTGACAAGATGCTTCTTATTGATAAAGATGGTGTAGAAGTTCCTCAAAAAATTGAACTTTTACCCTGGGAGCCTGTTGCATTAAGCAAAATGGGCTATAAGCATTTTATGCTCAAAGAAATTCATGAACAGCCTGATGTTATAAGAAATATTCTTGTTGGAAAACTTCATGCGCCTGATGAACCTATTATTCTGAATGAAGTTAAACTCAACAAAGACACTTTGAAAAATTTGAATAGAATTCAGATTATTGCCTGCGGAACTTCTTTGCATGCAGCTATGGTCGGTAAATATTTAATAGAAAGTTTTTGCGGTATTGCAGTTGATGTTGAAGCTTCAAGTGAGTATATTTACAGAAAAACAGTAACAGACGCTCATACTCTTGTAATCGGTGTTTCTCAATCCGGTGAAACTGCGGATACATTAACGGCAATAAAACAGGCTAAGGCTAAAGGTTCTCATATTTTGATTATTACAAACAGGCCTGATAGTGCAATGGCGCGTGAAGCAGACAGTTTAGTCCCTGTTAATGCCGGTATAGAAGTTTCTGTTGCTGCAACTAAATCTTACACCGCTCAATTGATGGCATTTTATCTTCTAGCGCTTTATATGGCTGAAATCAAAGGAAGTGTCGAAAATTCAACAATGACATCTTTAAAGGAAGAAATGATGCTTTTGCCTCAAAAAATAGACCAAATCCTTGCAAACACGGATGATGTTCAAAAATGTGCAAGAGCTTTTGCAAATACAAAAGATTTTATTTATATCGCAAGAGGAATAAATTTTCCGACAGCCCTTGAAGGTGCTTTAAAATTGAAAGAAATAAGCTATATCAATGCAACAGGCTATCCGGCCGGAGAATTAAAACACGGGCCTATAGCTATGCTTGATGAAACCATGCCTGTTCTTTCAATTTTGATGAAAGGTTCTGTTTATGAAAAACTTCTTTCAAATAGCGAAGAAGCAAAGGCTCGTAATGCAAGAATGATAGCGCTTACAAATTCAAGTGATGCAAAACTCGTTGATTTGTTTGAACATATTTTGTATGTTCCAGATGTTCAAGAGCTATTTTCACCATTAATAGCAATTGTACCTTTGCAGCTTCTGGCTTATTATATTGCAGAATTCTTGGGCAAAGATGTTGACCAGCCAAGAAATCTTGCTAAATCTGTAACAGTGGAATAATAAAATAAACATATAAAAGCCGATATAGCTCAGTTGGTAGAGCAACTCATTCGTAATGAGTAGGTCTGGAGTTCGAGCCTCCATATCGGCTTTTTGGTTAGGTTTGATATGATTGCGTTTTAGGAAATTGGTAAATTTTAACTCAGTTCGCTTTTTGTTTTTTGCTCACATTTTTACCATGGATAATCATCTTTAATTTCCCACCCATCGTATTGAATAAGTCTTCCGCAATGCCTGTTCTCTTTGCTTCCTTTACTGCAAGCTTTGAGCAGCCATTCTCTGTCACTTTCAAGGCCTTTATATCTATAAAAACCAAATTGGTTATCCATTGTACTCATAACAAATATATCTTTCCCGAGAGTATTAGGTGCCTTTTTTCCATTAATATCCGTTACAATATATAGGTCTGTGTAATACCATTGAGAGTCACAAACAGTATTCCCATCACTATCTTCATGTGATGCATCACAATGACCGTCCAATGAAAATCCTGTAATAGTTCCATTTGGTAAAATTACATAATATCTTGGTGTATCTAGTAGGCTGTTATCAGGAGTTCCGTCTAATTTATATATGTTTTTATACCCAATAGTTTTTAAACTTGTTATCTTGTAGTTTTTTATAGGTTTAACGTATGGAATAAAGTATGTTTCGACAAAGTTTGTATACAGATTGCTCTCGCCGGATGTCTGTCCGTAAATAGAATCTAAACCCCATGTTTCCATATCCCCATAATCTACTTTTGCCCTTTCGAACGCTTGTGCAAGAACAGAATAAGTTGCCTTAAGCTGGGTGACAGCTTGTTTTTTCTGATAGTTCGCAATCAAATTAGGTAAAGTAAGTGCAGCGACTACCCCGATAATTCCGAGTGTGATAAGAACTTCTGCTAATGTGAATGCAGCCTTTGTCTTTTTTGAATGAATTATTTGATTTCTTTTTGTTCTCTCACCCGCACTACGTGCACCCTCTCCCATAGGGTGAGGGGAATTTATGTAGATATCTACGTGCGTAACATCTTCTTTCAATATTCTTGAAGTCTCTTGAATATTTGTGCAGATATCTACGTGCGTAGCACATTTACCCCAAAAATAAAAAACGCCATCAATTAAAGCTTTACGGGGGGGGGGCATACGCGCAAATCTTCTCTATTCAACATATTCAGCCTCCTTATTACTTTCATATACTTATTATTGATTATTTTATACCTTTTGTCAATATCAATATTTTATGATATAAAATTTTTATGATTACTACTGAACTTATAAAAATTAAGAATTCTAAAATATTAAGCACAGAATTTATTGAGAATTATCTAAAACAAAATAATATCGACTTTGTCCGCTGGGCAATAGTCGATATTAAATCTGATTATGTTTCTTTGTGTGTTTCTTATTTAAAGTAAATTATATTTTTATTAAAAGGAATTTACTGTCTTTTTGTGCAACAACTTTGTGTTCTGCATCTTTCTTAAACATTATAATTTCACCTTTTTCTACTTTAAATTTTTCAGCATCAAAGTGAATTTCTATTTCCCCGTCAAAAACATAAACTGCTGCATCATTTAAAGAGGTGTGGGTATCTATTATTTCATTTTTTTTCAAAGCAATAGCACTAACACTTCCGTTTTCGTTTTCCATAAGAATTTCTTTTGCAAATTTGCTATCTTCTAAATCAATGATGTCTTTTAATTTCAATACGTTATAAAACATATAACCTCCTTTATTTTGTCTACCTAATCATTAAATCATGCTGGATTAATTTTTGTATTAATCTTGTAGTTAGTTTTTTGCTGGATAAATTAAATTAATAAATATTAATATAAAGTTTGATTTTGAATATTTTTGGTTGTACACTGTTGCTTAATGATGTTGCCGGGTCGGAATTAAAAACCTTACCGGCTGGATTGACGGTGATAAGGTTCGCCGGATCCAAAATACAAATTAAGGAGATAAAAAAAATGACACCAAGAAATTTTTTATTCACTTCTGAATCAGTAACAGAAGGACACCCCGACAAAGTTTGTGATCAGATATCTGACGCAATTTTAGATGAATTTTTAACTAAGTATCCGCAGGCTCGTGTTGCAGCGGAAACTACAGTTACAACCGGTATGGCTTTGGTTTGCGGCGAAATTACTGCAGATTGTTATGTTGATATTCCATCTGTTGTTCGTAATACCATAAAAAATATTGGTTATACCGCAACAGAAGGCGGCGGATTTGATTATAATACCTGTGCTGTTTTAACAAGTATTGACGAACAATCTTGCGATATTGCAGGCGGTGTTAATAAAGCTTTAGAAGCAAGAGCTGAAAATGCTGACACTTCTTCTGCTGAAACTGAAAATATCGGAGCAGGCGATCAAGGTATTATGTTTGGCTTCGCTTGTAATGAAACTCCAGAATTAATGCCGTTACCTATAAGTCTTGCTCATAAATTATCTTACAGACTCGCTCAAGTTAGAAAGCAAGGACTTGTTGATTATTTAAGACCGGATGGAAAATCTCAGGTTACGGTTGAATATGTTGACGGTAAACCTTCTAGAATTCATACAATCTTGATATCAACACAGCATGACCCTGAAATTAATGGAGTTTGTGACAATTCTAAAGTTCAGGAAATTATAAGAAACGATATTAAAAAGTTAGTAATAGACTTTGTGTTTGCCGGTGAAGCTATTCAGCCGGATGCAAATACTAAAATATTAGTTAACCCTTCAGGCCGTTTTGTAGTAGGCGGTCCTCAAGGTGATGCTGGATTAACAGGCCGTAAAATTATCGTAGATACTTATGGTGGTTACTCTCGTCACGGCGGCGGTGCTTTTTCAGGTAAAGATCCTACAAAAGTTGACAGATCTGCAGCTTACGCTGCCCGCTGGGTTGCCAAAAACATTGTTGCTGCCGGTTTAGCTGAAAAATGTGAAATTGAATTAGCGTATGCAATTGGTGTTGCTGAACCTATTTCAATTATGGTTGACACTTTTGGAACTGGTAAAATTTCAGATGACGAAATTTCCGCTTTAGTTTCTAAAAACTTCGATTTAAGACCAGCGGCTATAATTAATCATTTTGATTTACGTGGTTTGCCGGCTAAAAATGGTGGTAAATTCTATCAACTTCTGGCTGCTTACGGCCATATGGGCAGAACTGATATTGATGTACCTTGGGAAAGAACTGATAAAGCTGATGCCTTGAAATCTCAAGCATGCGGCTGTTGTTCTTGCGCAAAGTAGCAGGTTGATTAAGGATATTTAAAAAGAAAGACTGTCAGAAATTATGACAGTCTTTTTTTTCTAGTTATTAAAGTCAAAATTGATTTTTTCTTTTTGCCTTTTTATTAAAATTGCTGCAACTATTGCTGTTATTGGTACACATATAAGAATAGAAATACTTCCGATTAAGGCTGATAGAATTTCAGTTGCTACCTGATTAAGATTGAAAAATTTGTTCATATCAATATTGCTTGATAAAAGTACAAGCGGTAATGAACTTCCAAGATATACAAGAATTAATGTATTAGACATTGTTCCGATAATATCACGTCCTACATTCATTCCTGATGTAAAAAGTTGTTTTATACCGAGGTCTTTGTTGGTCAGGTAAATTTCATTAATTGTGCTGGCAATAGAAATTGCTGTATCCATTAGTGCTCCAAGTGCCGCAATAATCATCGAAGCTGATAGTATTCCCTCGAAGTTTAAGTCAGGACGTGCTGTGTAAAGAAACATATTTTCTTCTCCTGCAAATCCTGTTAGATGAGCAAAGTATATTGCTATAATTGAAAGTCCGCCGGCAAATATCAAGCTGAGCATTGTACCAATTACTGCTGCAGAACTTTTTGAGTTAAATCCACCAACAAGATAAATGGTAATTATTGTTGATAAAATACATACCAGAACTGCTGATGCAATTGGACAGAAACCACTTAAAATCATTGGCATTAGCATTAAAAAGATTAACGCTATTGTGGAAACGATTGAGATTATGCTTGTTAAGCCTTTTTTGTGGCCGATAAGAATGAGTAGTGCAAAGAATATTCCAACAAAAATAAATATTTGATTATCACGTTGAATATCTGCAATATAGAAGTTAACATCATCAGCGCTTGCTACAGTTTCAGAAACAGGTTCCAGATGAAGAACAACTTTGTCCCCCTTTGATAGTTGAATATCATAAGCAGGATTTCCGGTCAGCATGTTGTCTATAATTCTTTCAGTCCCTTTAAATTCCCCTGTAAGAACGCGGACTGTAACTTCTTGTTTTGTCGTTTGTTCGCCTTGATTAAGCCCGTCTATATCTTCGTATTTAATACTTTCAACAATGCCTGTTTCTGATGGCATAACTGTTTTGTCTTCTGCGATTGCAGGTGTGAATATTCCTAGAATTAAAAATATAATAATCAATATTTTTTTCATAATTTCTCCCCTTGTTAATTTAGATTAGCATAAAAATTTTAATCTTGTAAAAATTTCAAAATTAATTTATAATCATTTTGTAGAAAAATAAGGAGATAATGTATGAAAAATTTGTTTAGAAGTCTTGACGGGGGGGGGGCACAGGCGTAGTCTCCTTTTCCAACAATCGTAAAGCATTTACGTTGGCTGAAGTCTTAGTAACTATAGGTATTATCGGTGTAGTTGCCTCCTTAACCATGCCAACTTTGATGCAAAATTCTGGAAGAAAAGAAACTTCTGCACGTTTAAAAAAGTTTTACAGTGTTTTTTCACAAGCAATTATTCAATCTGAACTCGATCATGGAATGTCAGAGGACTGGTCTCGTTCTGCTAATTTAACCGATGAGGACGAAGATGCTGCTGCATCAAAGAATTACGATGAAACTGTAAAATTCTGGAATAAGTATTTTGCACCGTATATAAAAACGCTAAGAATAGAAAAGGGAACTGGTGAAGATACTATGTATTCATCCAGAGCTATTGTATATCTAGCAGATGGTACCTCAATTGCAATCTGGAATGGCGGTTGTATGTCTATGATTTTTGATGCAAATGCAGATAAGTCTCCAAATAAATTGGGTTCAGACAGATTTGGTTTTGAATTTTGTCATAAAAAATCAGAAAGAGCAACTTATCTTGGTGAAAATATCGATTTTGGTCCTGATGGATTAATTGATGCAAATAGTCGTGATAAAGCAATTTCTATGTGTAAAGAAAGCCCAATTAAGTGTGCAACATTATTGATAAAATATGATAATTATGAATTCGAAGACGATTATCCGTGGTAGTTAGTTAAAAAGCCTCCCTTTTCAAGGAGGCTTTTAATTTAGTTATATATTTTTTTAGTTAAGTCAGCTTTTCTTATTCTGACATTTTGTGGAGTAATTTCTACCAGTTCGTCATCACCAATGTATTCCATGCATTCTTCCAGAGCCATTTCTTTGTGTGCTTGGAGGGTAACCATTACATCTGCGGTTGCACTTCGCATATTGGTTAATTTTTTTGTTTTACAGATATTAACTACGATATCTTGAGGTTTATTGCATTCTCCGATAATCATTCCGCGATAAACTTTTGTTTTCGGAGTTATGAAGAATGTTCCTCTATCTTCGTATTGTGCAAGTGCGTATGGAACAGCTTCTCCCTGTTCGTGGGCAATTATTGACCCGTTTCTTTGGCGTGGAATATCTCCGGCAAATGGTCTGTATTCCAAAAATGTATGGTACATAATACCTTCGCCGCGTGTCATGCGGATAAATTCGCTTCTAAAACCGATAAGACCGCGTGCCGGAATATGGAATACCATTGTTGTTCTGCCTTTGTTGTTATTCATTTCTTTCATTTCGGCTTTTCTGCCAGAAAGTCTATCTATACAGCTTCCGGCATAACCTTCTGGCACATCAACTATCAAGTTTTCATAAGGTTCACACTGTTTGCCGTCAATGGTTTTGTAAATAACTTCAGGCTTTGAAACCTGGAATTCATAACCTTCACGTCTCATAGTTTCAATTAATATGCCAAGGTGAAGTTCGCCTCTTCCGGATACTCTGAAAACATCTGTACTGTCTGTATCTTCTACTCGTAAACTAACATTTTTTTCAAGTTCATCATAAAGGCGTTTTCTTAATTGTCTAGATGTTACGAATTTGCCTTCTGTACCTGCAAATGGGCTGTCATTTACTGAAAAATTCATCTGTAATGTAGGTTCATCAACTTTTATCAGAGGAAGCGGCTGTGGATCATTTATGGAGCAAATGCTTTCACCGATTTGAATGTCTGAAAATCCTGCTATTCCAACTATATCTCCGGCATACGCTTCATCTATTTCTATTCTGCCTAAGTCGTGGAAGCCGAATAGTTTTGTAATTTTCCCTTTTTCCTGGCTTCCATCAGCGTGAACAACACAAACTTGTTCTTGAGATTTTACTTTTCCGTTTTCAATTCGTCCTATAACAATTCTGCCTACATACTCGTTATAATCAAGTGTTGTTGCTCTGAATTGTAAAGGTTTTGTCGCATCGCCTTTAGGTGGTTTAATATTTTCCAGTATACAATCTAAAAGCGGAGTCATATCTTTTCTTTCGTCATCCAAATCTTTTATTGCAAATCCGTTTAGACTGCTAGAGAAAATGAATGGGAAATCAATCAAATCTTCTCTGTCTGTAAGTTCTGTGAATAAGTCAAAAACTTTATCAAGTGCAGTTAATGGTTCTGCAGCAGGTTTATCAATCTTGTTGATTACAACAATAATTTTTAAGCCTAATTCAAGAGCTTTAGACAGCACAAATCTTGTTTGCGGCATTGGTCCTTCTGCGGCATCAACAATTAAAAGTGCGCCATCAACCATTCCTAGAACTCGTTCAACTTCTCCGCCGAAATCTGCGTGTCCGGGGGTGTCTACTACGTTAATTTTTGTATCTTTGTAATTTATTGAAATATTTTTAGATAAAATTGTAATACCGCGTTCTCTTTCTAAATCGTTGCTGTCAAGAACTCGTTCCTGCACCTGTTGATTTGCGCGAAAGGCGCCGGCTTGTTTTAAAAGGCAATCTACAAGAGTTGTTTTGCCGTGGTCAACGTGAGCGATTATCGCTATATTTCTTATTTTTTCATTCGTATTTGTCATAAATCCCAGTCTTTCTTTAATTAAATTTTTTAAGGGTAAATTTTCTAATTTTATTCTATCTTGCTCATAATATTTTTTCAAGACCGTTAGTTACTTGAAAAAATTAATATAATATTTTATAATAATAGTGATTTATATTGTAAGGAGATAAGATATGGAAAAGAAAAATTTACTTAATGAGCTTCACGGGGGGGGGGCACAGGCCTAGTCTCCTTTTGCGGCAGGTTTGGTGCATTCACTTTAGCTGAAGTTTTAATAACTTTAGGTATTATTGGAATAGTTGCGGCATTGACGCTGCCAAATTTAATTGCAGATTATAGACAAAAACAATTTGTCACGGCTGCCAAAAAATCATATTCTACGGCTTTGAATGCTGTTAACCGTTGGAATGCTGATAATGGAACAATTGGCGATTATTTTTATTTTTTCACAGCAGGAACTTCTGATTACGAAATACTAAAATCTCTTTCTAAATATTTAAATATAGTTCAAATTTGTGATTCTTCAAATATAGACTCTTGTGGTGGTAAATATACAGTAAAGCAATACAAAAAGTTAAATGATGGCTCCGGTAATACTCGCCAAGCTTATGAATTGAGTGAGAGTAGAGCTGTATTAGCTGACGGTACGTTCATAGCTATATATTCTGAGGCTTTAAGATATGGCGGCAGTTGTAAAAAACAATATTGGGCAAATGAAAAAGATGAAAACGGATATTTTATTCCAGATCCATCAAGTCCAACAGGACATAAAGGCTATTATACTGGAAATAATGTTTGTGGTTGGATATTTTTTGATACAAATGGACTTAAGGGGCCAAATCAAGTAGGTATTGATTATTTTGGCTTTGGATTTGATCAAGATATAATGGGCTATTCGGATGATACGCGTGGAAATCTTAACTATGTTCTTGCAAATGATAAGCTAATCAAAACTGAAAATTATACGCCTGGCAAATATGAATAGGATTAATTCGTTTTATGCGGTTTGTAGGCAATATACGCGAATGACATGCATAACAAGCCAAATAAAATTCCAAAACACATTGTTACTTTGTATGAGGTTAAGAATGCAATATCGTAAACTTTGCCATTTTCTATAAAAATATTCCGGAATGTTTCAAAAAGAGTTATTGTAACCGCAACTCCTAGAATATTTCCCATATTTCTAGACAGTGCAAGAATTCCAGATGCAAGTCCGAGTTGTTCGTGTTCTACACTTGTCATAATTGCATTATTGGAAGGTGATTGAAACAACCCATTTCCGATTCCCATTATTCCTGATGCTAGAATGATTTGCCACATTGCAGCATTTTTTCCATACAAGGTAAACATAGTTAGTGCAATGCAATATACTATTGGACCGGCTATTGTTAAATATCTGCTGCCGTATTTACCGGATAATCTTCCTGCTATTGGAGCTATAAAAGAAAGAGTTACTGAATACGGCAGGATTAAAAGCCCTGTTACAAGCGGGTTATATTTTAAAATTTCCTGTAAGAAAAACGGCAGCAAAATGCTATTTGTATACATTGCCATATATGAAAGCATTACAGCAAGATTTCCAAACGTAAATTGCTTTACTTTAAACATTTCAAAATTAATTAAAGGATAATTTATATGATGGTCTCTTATGTAGAATAATATTCCAAAAACTAATGCTAAGCATCCGAGAAATATTATTTTAATAGAGTGCCAGCCCCAGCTGTGACCTTCAGATATTCCAAGCAGAAGGGCAAACAAGCTTATTGTAAAATATATGAAACCCTTGTAGTCAAATTTAAAGTTTTTGATATCTGTATTAATACTGTGAGGAAGCATTTTCCAAGCATAATAAGCACCTATTAATGCAACAGGAATACAAGGAATAAAAACTGAATGCCAGCCGAATGAATTAATTAAAATTCCTCCCAATGCAGGCCCGCTCATTCCGCCAATAGCTACAATACAGCCGTTTAAGCCTAGTGCTTTGCCGCGTCGTTCGTTTTTGAAAATTGTGGCAATAATTGCTTGAGCGTTTGAAAGCATTATTGAAGCCCCAAGAGCTTCAAGACATCTATAGCATATTAATAGCCAAAAACTTCCTGCAGTTGTATTTAAAAAAGCCCCAAGAGCAAATAATGAAAAACCTACTGTATAAAGTTTATTTTTTGGAAATATGTCGCCGAGTTTTCCAAAAAATGGTAAAAAAACTGTTAGAACAAGCATATATGCAATCATAACCCATTGGATTTGTCCCATTGTTACGTGCAAATCAACGGCCATAGGGTATAATGCAAGATTTACTGATGTTGAATCAAGCATGGCAATAAAATTGCCTACTGCCGTGATTACAAACATTGTCCATTTTATCTCTTTAGTGCTCATAGTTTAATTTTATCATATAAAAAAAATTCCCCAAAATTGAGGAATTTTAAATCTACTTTTTTCGATTTACTTTTTTTTAACAATTACATTTCATTCCTTCTCCCATAAAATTTTTAAATGCAGGAGTTTTCTTTTTAATTAATTATACTTTATTTTTTACCCAATTTTCAATAATTTTTAACGGAGCACGGGTTAAGCCAAGAGCCCATTCGCCGATATTTTTTGTAATTACACTTCCTGCGCCTATATTTGTTCCTTCACCTATTTTTACAGGTGCTACAAGGACGGTGTTTGAACCGATTTTAACATTATCTTTAAGAATTGTTTTACTTTTAATTTTTGTTATCGGGTCATAATTTGCAGTAATCGTTCCTGCGCCGATATTTACGTGTGCACCGATTTCACTGTCTCCGATGTAGCTTAAATGGCCTGCATTTGTATTGTTTAAAATTTTTGCTTTTTTTACTTCTACAAAATTCCCTATCTTACAATTATCAGCAATTTCAACATCGCCTCTAAGATGAGCGCAAGGCCCTATTTTACAGTTGCTGCCTATTTTATTTTTACCTTCAATGTATGTTGCAGGATAGATTACGGTATCAGAACCAATTTCGGTATCTTCTGAAATCCATGTTGATGAAGGATCTACAATCGTAACTCCATTATCCATCAATGCATTTAATTTTCTTTCATTCAAAATTCTTGTTGCTGTGGCAAGGTTTGAACGCGAATTTATTCCGTAAATTTCATCACTGTTTTCTAAAATATATGCGTTTACATTAAGATTATGCTGTTTTCCCCAGGCAATGATATCCGTAAGGTAATATTCTCCTTGAGCATTATTGCTGGTCAATTGTGAAAAAGCTGGTTTTATCTTTTCCCAGTTCAAGCAGTATATCCCGGCATTAACTTCTTTTACAGATTTCTCTTCAGGCGTTGCATCTTTTTCTTCTATAATGCATTTCAATGAATTATCTTTATCTCGGATAATTCTTCCATAATTTGTCGGATTATCAAAAATCGTGCTCATTACGGTTAAATCTGATTTTAAACTGTTATGAGTTTCTATAAAATTTTTTAAAGTATCTTCTGTAATTAAAGGTGTGTCACCGCAAAGAATTATTACCTGACCTTCAAAGTTTTCCAATTCCGGACATACCATTGAAACAGCATGTCCTGTACCAAGTTGTGGTGACTGCAATACGGTTTTCGCAAGTTCATAATTTTTTTCAACAAAATTGGTTACTTCTTCTGCATGATGACCTACTATTACAAAAGATTCACTTACAATATTTTTTACATTATCAAGAACATAGCCTAATAAAGGCTTTTCGAAAATTTTATGCAACACTTTCGGGGTATTTGATTTCATTCTTGTGCCTTTTCCGGCTGCAAGTATTACTGCTTTGGTTTCCATTTTTTTCTCCTCTTAATATTTTGATTTTACTATTTTACTTTGTTACTGTCAAATGGGTTGTGTATTCTCTCTGTATAATTAATTTTAATTTCTCTACAAAAATTTACATTTTAACATTCTATCTTTGAGAGTGTTATAATTGTTTTTATAAGATTTTTAAGAGAGGGATATTTAATATGATGCAAGAAAATAATCAACCGGTTGTAAATTTGATTTCAAAGCCGGAAAATATGTTAAAGACTGTTTATACTGCCTGCAGAACATGCTATAGTGCGGATTATCCAATAAATATTTACAATAGTACTGATGATGAAACCAAAATGCTTAAACTTATAGAAAGAGTGATTTCATCTGGTCATTATTCCACTATTGAACATATTCAGGTAAGTTTTGCAATCTCAAATGTTTCCAGAGCATGCACGCACCAGTTGGTAAGACATAGACATATGTCATTTTCTCAGAAGTCTCAGCGTTATGTAAAAGAAAAAGGCCAATTTGATTATATCATTCCTCCGACTATTGAGCGTAATCCTGAGTTAAAACAAAAATTTGAAGATTTTATGGCGCAAATTTCTGCTCAATATCAAGAATTTGTTGAGGCTGGTATCCCTGCAGAAGACGCCCGTTTTGTTCTTCCAAATGCTGCTGCAAGCTCTCTTGTTGCAAGTTTGAATTTAAGAGAAATGATTCACCTTGCAAATTTAAGATTATGCACAAGAGCTCAATATGAGATTAGAACACTTGTTAAAAAAATGTGTGAGGCTTTGGTTGCAGAAGAACCATGGCTAAAACCTTATCTTGTGCCAAAATGCGAAAGATTAGGTTTTTGCGATGAGGATAAATCTTGCGGACGAAAACCAAAATTTGATGAATTAGTCAACGTAAAATAAGTTTTGTTGGAAAAATTTTATGGAATTATTGATTAACCCTATAATTATATCGGTCATATTGCTTTGTGTTCTTTGTTTATGCCGTATTAATGTTCTACTGGCATTGATAATATCTGCAATTGTTGCGGGCAAGTGCGCTGGGATGCATGCACAGCAAATTATGGATATATTTATTCAAGGTATGGGGAAGAATAGTGAAACTGCTTTGAGTTATATTCTGCTTGGAACTTTTGCAGCGGCTATGGCTCATACAGGCTTAGCGGATGTACTTGCAAAAAGAATTGCTCTAATGATAAAAAATAATAAATTTATTTTATTGTTAATTCTTACATTACTTGCTTGTGCTTCTCAGAACTTAATTCCTGTTCATATTGCGTTTATACCTGTAATAATTCCTCCATTGCTTTATGTTATGAATAGGTTAAAGCTTGATAGAAGGGCTGTTGCCTGTGCTCTTGCATTTGGACTTGTTACTCCGTATATTGTATTCCCGGCTGGCTTTGGCTTAATTTTTCAGCGTTTGCTGGCAGATAATCTAACTGCAAATGGAATGCAGACTTCTGTGGCTGATATTTGGAAATCTGTTTGGTTTCTTGGAATTGGGCTTTTAGTTGGACTTTTGTTTGCAATATTTATTTCTTACAGAAAACCAAGAGAATATGAAAATTTAGAGATTAAAAAAGAAAGAAGACGTTCGTTACGTTTTACGGGAAGCCATTATATAACTTTTTTAGCTGCAATTGCAACTCTTGGTGTGCAATTATGGACAAAATCGTTGCCTTTAGGAGCGTTAATAGGTTTAACAATAATTTTTGGCACTAGAACAATTGACCCTGAAAAAATGGATACTTTGATAAATGAGGGTATTGGTTTAATGGGTTATGTCGCTTTTGTAATGCTTGTTGCTGCAGGGTTTGCCGGTGTATTGAATGCTACTGGCGGAGTTGATTCTCTTGTATCATCTTTAGTTCCGTTTATGCTTGGAAGCAAATTAATTGCAACAATTTTAATGTTGTTTGTCGGTTTGCTTATTACTATCGGAATTGGTACGTCTTTTGGCACCATTCCTATTCTTGCGGTTTTGTTTGTTCCAATATTTTTAAAATTAGGATTTAATCCTATGGAAGCAATAATTGTCTTTACTTCAGCAGCGGCTTTGGGGGATGCTGGCTCTCCTGCATCCGGAACTACACTGGGTCCAACTGCAGGTTTAAATGCTGACGGGCAGCATGATCATATAAAAGATACCTGTATTCCAACATTTTTGCACTATAATATCCCGTTAATTGTTTTTGCAGTGCTGGCGGTTATAATATTTTAAGAAAATTGGCCCCGGCGCGATTCGAACGCGCGATCTTCGGTTTAGGAAACCGCTGCTCTATCCTGCTGAGCTACGAAGCCATTAATGAAGTTTATATTTATAATTCTAGCATAAAAATTCTAACAAGATACATACTAAATTTAGTATAAACTGCTATTTAAATTCAAAATTTTAACTATTTTTTTTCGAATTAAATGCTATTGTTTCCTCTACTAAATTAAGTATATTTTCATATAACTTTAATTTTTCACTATCTAATAAAATAATTTTATCTATTAATGACTTTTTTTCATCAGAAAATTTTTTTGTATCTGGAATTATCCCAAAATCTGATAGTTCAAGGTGCAAAATTGCTGAAAGAATTAAAAAATGTTCCAATTTGGGAAGATATTTCCCATTTTCTATCCTGCTTAAATGTTTGTCAGTAAAGCCTGCCATTTCAGCAAGTTGGTATTGCTTAAGCTTCGCTTTTTTCCTTGCTTTTTTGATAACTGAACCTATATTTTGCTTATCAATAAGAAACATAACTCTCCTTTTTATAACAGGATAACCAATAAAGTACTTTTTAAAAACCTCTAGCAGGTAACTTTTTTATAAAAAGTGCTTGACAAGTTACTTTTTATAAAATATAATTTATAGATATGATTAAACTTTTATCCTGCCTAATTCCAAACAAATTTCTTAGAGATATGTTCAGGAGAATTTGCAACAGCATTCAAGTTATTTTTACCGCAAAATCAATAGGTAAAAATTTGTATTGCGGAAGGTTTTCTACAGTAAATAAAAATACTGTTATAAAAAATCATGTAAGATTATATGGATTGCGCATTAGCGGAGCCGGAAAGGTTACATTGGGTAACTATTTTGTGGCAGGTTTCGATTCTCAAATTATTTCAGATACGCACAATTACGAAGGTAATGATATTCCATACGATAGAACATCTATAGATAAGGATGGAATTGAGATTGGAGACTTTGTATGGTTGGGTGCTAAAACGATAATTCTTCCAGGAACAAAAATCGGAGAAGGTGCGATTATTCAGGCTGGAGGTGTGGTACATGGTACAATTCCTCCATATGCTATTGCCGGCGGTAATCCAGCTAAAGTTTTTAAATATCGAAACATAGAGCACTTTTTAAAGCTTAAAAAGAATAAGTTTGATCTTGATTAAAAATTTATTTATTGCAATGTTAATTTAAAAATGAAAAAAATGTGCTTGACGGGATTTGAACCCGTGACCTTCGGCTTCGGAGACCAACACTCTATCCAGCTGAGCTACAAGCACATATTATATGATTATTTTACACAAATTTAAGATTTTTTTCAATTGCTTCTTGACGCAGATGTTTGTAAACTTCGAGCGTTATGCGGCAGTCTTCTAGCCCTCTGTGCATTCTACCCTGGGTTATCCGGTAAAAATCCGCAAGTGTCTTTAGTTTATGATTTTGCGATTGAATTTTTAACTTTCTTGATAGTTTTAATGTATCGGTATTTTTATTTATAAACGGCCGATTTAGTATAGTTAAAGATTTTTGATTAATAAAGCTTATGTCAAACCTTATATTGTGTCCGAGTATTACATCATCTCCCACAAATTCTAAAAACTCTGGAAGCACTTCATTTACTAATTTAGCTTGAGAAAGCATGGTGTTATTAATTCCTGTTAGCTTTGAGATGAAAGGATGAAGTTCTTTTTGTGGATTTACAAGCTTGGAAAATGTTGAGACCACAATGTTTTCTCGTACCCGTATTGCAGATAATTCTATTATATTATCCTTTATAGGGTTCAGGCCTGTTGTTTCAATATCTATTACCGTAAAATTATTAAAAAATTCTATGTCTGTCATTGTATATTTCCAAGATATTATCATTTTAGCACATATATATTTTTTGTTTATTACGTATAATTCTTCTTGCAAATTCGTTTTTAATTTGATATATTTAAATAAGAAATAAGGAGGATAAGTATGAAAAAATCTTTTAGAAAGCTCATCGGGGGGGGGGCACGCGCGTAAAGCGTGTTTTAGCTAATATATTAGAACTTGTTGGGCTGAAAGCCCAACCTATATTTTTATCCCCTCGCCCTCTTTGGAGATGCTGCTCACGTAGGTTCTTTAATCAATTGCAGCGAAACTCCGCCTTTACGCTGGCTGAGGTCTTAATTACTCTCGGTGTAATCGGCATTGTCGCTGCCTTAACGCTCCCTTCTGTCATTCAAAAATATAGAGAAAAACAACTTGTCACTGCGTATTTGCGGGTTTATAGTATTCTTAATCAAGCGTATACTTTTGCAATACCCGAGCATGGAACATTTGACTCTTGGGAAAAATCTGCAGTTGACACTTATAACAAATTAAAACCTTATTTAGTTATTAGTGTTGATTGTCCTGCTGGTAAAAGTAATAAAAAATGTATTTATCAAGATTATTATAAAAATTTGGATAATTCACAAAATGATACAGATTACTCTCATAGTGCTTATAACAAATACCCTGCTTTAAGGTTAATTTCAGGGGAATCTATTGTATTTTATGATTTTCCTGGTACTGTAGTTGATTTTTTTGTTGATTTAAATGGCAATAAGGGACCAAATAAGTTTGGCGAAGATGCACATTTTTTATCGTTTAATACAATGTCAAATTATCAGCAAATTCTTCCAGGAGCGCGCTGGTCAAATAATATAGATGATTCTCCGCAGGGTGGTAAAAATCAGTGTCGGCGGGCTTATAACTGGTTTCCTGGTGCAACATGCGGTTATTGGATATTGAAGCATCATAATATGGATTATTTACATTTAAGCGACGAAGAAATTCAAAAAAGGTGGTAACAAATATTGTTGCCGCCTTTTTAGTTATATTTTCTATTTTTGACTTACATCCTTTCTGGTGCAGTAACACCGAGAATATCTTCAAGTGCGTTGCAAAGAACTGTTTTAACGCTGTAAACAAGAGCTATTCGTGACTTCATTAATGATTTGTCATCACAAATTACACGGTTTGCATTGTAGAAAGAATGAAATTCTGATGCTAATTCCTGAACATATCTGCAAATCGTGTAAACTTGTCTTTGTTCTGCGGAATTCTTTATAACAGATTTATATTCTTCCAATTTTAATATAAGTTTTCTTGCAGTATCAAGCGTTGGGAAAATCAACTCTTTATTGTAGTTTTCCGTAATTTCTTTTAATTCTTGTTCAGTTAATGGAGCCGGTGTTTTTTCTCCGGTTTCTGTATTAATTTTTTCAGAAATTACGTTTCTAAGAATTGAACACGCTCTTGCATGGGCATATTGAACATAGAACACAGGATTTTCATCAGAATTTGTCTTAGCTAATTCAATATCAAAATCTAAAGTTGTGTCAATATTTCTCATAGACATCCAAAATCTTGTTGCATCAACGCCTACTTCGTCAATTAAATCTTCTAGAGTTACCATATTTTTACGTTTACCCATACGGACTTCATTGCCGTTTACAACAAGGTTAACAAGCTGACCGAGAAGAACTTCCAGCTTATCAGGGTTGTAGCCGAGTGCTTCAATTGAGGCTTTTACTCTTGCAACGTAACCGTGATGGTCGGCTCCCCAGATATTAATCATTCTATCAAAGCCGCGTTCTAGTTTATCAATGTGGTATGCAATATCTGCTGTTAAGTATGTATTAGAACCGTCAGCTTTTTTTATAACTCTATCCTGATCGTCGCCGTAATCTGATGACTTAAACCAATCTGCGCCATCTTTTTGGTAGATTTTTCCGCTTGCTTTTAATTTGTTTACGCATTCATCAACTTTGCCTGATTTGTGAAGTGTTAGTTCTGAATAAAAGTTATCAAAATGCACTCTGAATTTGTCAAGCAGGTCACGTTGAACTTTTTCTTCGTAATCCTTTGCAAAATCGCAAAGTTTATTCAAAGTGGAAGAAGATAGCGGTTGGAATGTAGAAAGATTCGTTTCCGGATATATTTCAAGATATTTTTTTGCAACAGGAATTAGATAATCTCCAGGGTAATAATTTTTTCTTTCAATTTCGTCTTGAGGAAAATCTATATTTTCACCTAATTCTTGTCTAATCCTGATTGCAAGAGAGTTGCCTAGTTTTTGAATTTGGCTTCCTGCATCATTGATATAGAATTCTTGATAAACTTCATGTCCATAGAATTTTAAAAGATTAGCCAGTGCACTTCCCATTGCAGCCCAGCGGCCGTGTCCGATATGGAAAGGCCCTGTCGGATTTGCTGAAACGTATTCCAATATAATTTTTTCTTTTTCAATATTCTCAGGCTTGCCAAAATTTTTATTCTTTTCGAAAATTTCATCAACAAGGTTTATTAAAAGTGTATTTCCTGATTTAAAGTTAATAAAGCCGCCTATAACAGTATAGTCATTGTCTTCTTTATCAATAAATTCAAGAATAGTGTTTGCAATCTGAGGAGGTGCAATTTTTGCAAATCTTGCCAGTGATGATACATTTACTGCAAAATCTCCAAAATCAGGATTTTTAGGTCTTTCAATAGCAAGAGTCCCTTTTTGATACTCTTTCATTTCTCCTAATTTATTATTGCTTATTGCTTTTTCAATTGCCGCTTCTATTTTTTCTATAAAATAATCTTTTATCATAATTTCTCTCCGTATAAATCTTATGTAAAAATTATACTATAAAAATAATTTTCTTATAAAAATGTTTGTACTATAATACTGATATGCTAAACATCTCAAACATAGTTGACAGAATACGCGAAATTATGGAAGATGAAACGCTTGATCAGTTGAAAGATGAGTTAAATAGTTATCATGAAGCTGATTTGGCTGATATTTTTCAAGAGTTGAAGCCTGAAGAAAGATTGCAGTGCTTTAAACTTCTTGATTTGGAAAAAGCCGCAGATTTAATTGAATATTTGCCCGCTCAAATTCAAGTTGAACTGCTTGGTGAAATAGATGAAGATATTGCTTCCCGTATTCTTACCAAAATGCCTCATGACGCTGCTGCTGATGTTTTGGGTGATATGGAAGATGATGAGAGTGAAACTTATCTAGATAAACTCCCGCACAAATTCTCAGAAGAAGTTAGAGAATTACTTACTTACAATGAAGACACGGCTGGCGGTATTATGAACCCTATTGTCCTGACTGTTAATTCAGATATGAGTGTGCAAGATGTCTTAAATCATATTAGGATTAAGGCAGAGCAGGATAATATGGAACTTTATTATGTTTATGTTGTTGATAAACAAAATCACCTGCTTGGAGTTGTTTCTTTGAGAAAACTTTTGACTTCTCCTATTAATCAAAAAGTAGAAGACATTATGATTTCAGATATCGTAAAGCTACATGTGGATGATTACAGCGACTATATAATTGATGAATTTATGAAATATCAATATAATGCTTTGCCGGTTGTTGATTTATATAATAGGCTCAAAGGTATGATTACGTGGGATGATGTTCATGATTTGTTTGAAGAAGAAACAACTGAAGAAATTTATCAATCTTCCGGTATTTCTACTGAAGTGGTTGACGAAGATGAAATTATTTCGGGTAATATATTCAATGCAATAAGAGCGCGTACACCATGGTTGTTTATAACTCTTCTTGGTGAATTTGTTGCTGTAAATGTCGCTCATTATTTTGACCATACGCTTGAGGCTTTGCCTATCGTCGCTATTTTTATGCCTTTGCTTGCTGGCTTGGGCGGAAATATCGGAACACAAAGTATTACACTTATGGTTCGCGGCTTGTCAACCGGACAAATAACTTTAAGTTCGGCGTTTCATCATATGATGCGTGAAATGTTTGTTGGCTTTTGTATTGGCGGATTTTTTGGCCTTTTGGTTACTTTAGTAACCTGGGGCTGGCAGCACAATGTGGAATTAGGTGTTATTGTTGGTGTTGCTATGGCTATTAATATGACTATGGCTACGGTTATCGGAACTTTTACTCCTTTTGCACTGAAATCAATCAAGGTTGATCCGGCTGTGGCTTCAGGTCCTGTTATTGCAACTACTATTGATGTGCTGGGACTTGCAATATATTTTTCCCTTGTTTCTACTTTTCTTGTCAAAGTTTTGTAGAAATAAAATCATTAAAATATTGGATACTAATTTTAAATTATTTATTATAACTTAATTAGAGTAAATGAATAAAAGGTAATTATAATGACAAATAATACACAACGAGGAAGAAGACAAAGATATCCGGAAGATAGAAGAGTACAAAATGAAAATACTCCTTATCTAAGACATGCAAGAAAAAAAGTTGAGGAGCAAAATTCTTTTATTAGAGTTTTGTCTATAATGACTATAATTTTTATTGCGGTGATTTTAAGTATTTTTATTCTTGCTGATAATGAAAATTTTTTGGAAAAACATTTTGGAAAGGATTCACCTATAACTGAACTCTTTATGAAACTTGCGCAAACCAAAGAACGTAAAGAACATGCTGATTTTTCACTTCCATTTGGTTTAAGACGCCAAAATATCTTGTTTTTGGGGGTTGATGCAAGCGGATCTCCTTCTGATTTGTGGTCAGGAACAAGAACTGACACTATGATTTTAGTTAATATTGACCCTAAAACAAAATCGATTAATGCTTTATCTATTCCAAGAGATAGTAAAGTTTATCTTCCTGATGACAATGGGGTGAATAAAATTAATGCAGCACATGCAATCGGCGGCATTGAAATGACTAAACGTACTGTAGAGGATACATTAGGTGTTAAAATAGATAAGTATATAATGGTTCATGATAGTGCTGTAAAAGAAATTGTTGATGCTATGGGCGGTGTTGATATTTATGTAGAAAAGCCAATGCACTACAATGATTATTCAGGTAAACTGCATATCAACTTTTCTAAGGGCCTTCATCACCTGTCCGGTCAGGAAGCTGTTGAATATTTGAGATTCAGACATGATGCCCTCGGTGATATCGGCAGAACTCAAAGACAGCAATGGTTTTTGAGAAGTTTGTTAAATCAATTAAAGAGTCCGCAGACTATTGCTAAAATTCCTGATATTATTGCTGTTGCAAAAAAATACGTTAAAACAGACATGTCTTTATATGAAATGTCACAGTATGCGGCTTTAGCAAAGCATATTGATATGGATAAAATTGAGGTTGCAATGCTTCCTGGAGCGCCTAATCAGCACGGCTATATAAGCTACTGGATTCTTGACCCTGAAAAAACTCAAGAAGTTGTTAATAGAGTTATATACAGAGATAAGTATCATTTCGATGAAACTACACTATACACTGCAAGTGTTTTGTATTCATCAGATAAACAGGCTGAAGCAGAGGCTTTAATGGAACAATTAAAAGCAGGCGGTGTTACAATTAAATGTACAGGAAATGTTTCAAGAACTCATTCACATTTTACTGCGCACTCTGATAAGGCTACTAATGAGTATTTTAACTGGTTAAAGAAGAAAACACCACAGTTAGAAGGTATGCAGTTTATTTACGATCCAACAAACTATTATTGTGCTGATACTGATTACACTGTTGTGCTTGCAGGTAAATAAACAGATTCTTCGAAAATTTATAAATCTTATACAGACTTACATAATAATGGCAATTCATCTAGAATTGTCATTATTTTATTGTAATCATCTTCAGTTACTAAGGCCTGGCGAACTTTCGCCGCGTTTTTTAAACCTGAAATATAATATGGATAAAATTTTCTGACAAATTTAATCCCGACATTTTCACCACGCAGTTTAATTTCTTCATTAATGTGTAATTTTATCATTTCAACTTTTTCTTCTAAAGTTGGCTCTTGAAGTTTTTCACCTGTTCGCAAATAGTGTTCTATCCTATGAATTAGCGTAGGATCCCCCATTGCTGCGCGCCCTATTGCAATGCCGTCAGCGCTGCTTTCATCCAAACACTGAATTGCTGTTTCTACTGATACAACATCTCCATTTGCAAACACCGGAATATCAACATTCTCTTTAAGTTTTTTAATCTTTCCCCAATCCGCTTTTCCTGAATACATTTGAGAACGCGTGCGGGCGTGTATAGTAATAAATTCAGCACCTGCTTCCTGCATTTTTTGACCGAACTCAACATAATTCATTTCATCAACTGTATATCCCAAACGAAATTTGACACTTACGGGTTTATCTGTCCCGGCTTTTACTGCTTTTACCAAATCAGCCGCAAGTGATGGATTTCTCATTAATGCTGCTCCATCCTGTCCTTTTACAACTTTGTTAACCGGACAGCCCATATTAATGTCTACCATATCTGCATAATTTGTTAAGAACTCTGCAGCTTTTTTCATCATTTCTGGCTTATGGCCGCTTATTTGATAAGATATCGGCGAGTGGTCTGCATCTCGTTTAAAAATTTCTGTTCCACTTCTTCCGTTAAGCGTTTGTGCGAGATACTCCGAACTTATCATTTCAGTTTCAAGAAGACAGGTTTTAGAATATCTACGGATTAAACTTCTCAAAACATAATCCGTTATTCCTGCCATAGGAGCTAGTGAAACTTTACTTTGTATTAGGTGTTGAACTCTGTTGTGCATATTTACTTAATTCACTTATTCTTGTCTGAGCATATTTTTTATAATCATCATCTTCCTGGTACTGTGAAATGAATGTTTGATAATAATTTAGTGCATTTTTATATTGTTCCAGTGAATCATAGTCAATACCTATGAGATAATTAACTATTGTTAATTCCGGATTGGCAGTCAATGCTTTCTGGTAATCATTGATAGCTTCTTTATATTTTTTCTGTGCATCATAAATCATTCCTCTATAGTACAGTGCATAGGAATTTTGCGCATCAGATGAAATAATTTGATTTAAAATATTTAAGCTGTTTGTATAGTCTTGGGCTTCAAACATCGAGATTGCTTTTTCTAAAGAATTTGCAATATTTTGCTGCTGGATAGCCTTATTTAATTCTAACGCCTGCTGGTTGTTGCTATTTAGTGCTAATGCTTTATCATTGTACGTTTTTGCCTCATTCCAATTTTGAGAATCCGCTGCGAGTGCTGCAATATAGTATGCAATGTCTGAATCATTTGGCTTCAACTGCAAAGCTTTTTTGTAATATTCTATAGCCTTAGAATTGTCATTAAGATTTTGGTAGCTTGATGCTATACCGAGCATTACATCAGCTGTCGGCGGCTGAATTTTTAAATACTCGTTAATTGCGTTTTGATAATCCTTGTTGTTATAAAAATTCGCAGCAGTTTCTAGCTTTTTGTTAGTCGCTTCTGCTGTAAGATTTTTTAATGCATCTTTTACCTGCGGATTATTTGGAAATTTAGAATTCGCAGAATTTAAAGTCGTAATGGCTTCGTTATATTTTTGTTGCTGCCCCTGCGCAATTGCAAGGTTTACATACACTTCAGGATTATTATTATTTATATTCAATACTTCATTGTAAATTGCAATTGAATCGTCAAGTTTGTTTTGCCTATGTAGTTCCAGGGCATAATTATAAAGAATATCGAATGCGCTGCCTCCAGAATTATTTTTCTTAATGTATTCTACAAATTGTTGTGGAGTCATTGTTTCTCGTACAATATCCATCATCTGAGCTTGGGCAAGCCTGTTGTCCGGTTCTAAAGCAATCACTTTTTTATAAATCTTTAGTGCCTGTTGTTTATCACCTAAGGACGCAAGAGACTGTGCTTTATTAACAAGTGCCTGAGTGTTGTCAGGATAAAGTACCAGCACAGAGTCATATGCTGTTATTGCAGTTTTATAATCACCTTTTTGCTGGTATAAAGTTCCAACATTAATTCTTGTATTTACATTTGAAGGATCCAGATATTCTGCTTTTGAATAGTATCTTAGTGCTTCATCAAAATTACCCTGTTTTTGCATAATTGCGCCGAGATTAGATGTTACAGTGGCATCGTTAGGGGATTCTTCTAGTTTCTTTTTATAGATTCTTTCAAGAGAATATAAAATGTCTTTGTTATCGGTTGTTCTTGCAAGGACATAATTATATTCTTCAACCGCAGTGTCAGAAGCTCCAAGTTTATCAAGAATTTTTGCATATGACATTCTCAAATCAATATCATCTGGTGCAACTGCAACTGCTTTTCTGTAGTATTCAGCGGCTTTTTGATCGTTACCTAAAAGTTTCATTATATCGCCTGTCTGTTCAAAGCTGTCTTTAATATAATTTTTATCCCCAAGAGATTGATTAAATTCATACGCAGCAGCTGCAAATTCTCCATCAGCTCTAAGCTGCTTAGCTGTATTAAAACGGTTTGAAGGTGATGTGTCAAAATTAATTGCGCTAAGGCAGCTATTAAGATTCGCCGTAACTTGTACTATTGCACTGCTAGAATTTTTTACGGCATTCGCATTTGGATAGTATACTAAATAAAATAAAGCACTTCTAAAATCATCAGCGGCCTTTTTATAATTTTGTTCCTTATCAGCGTAATATTGTGCTCTTGCGCAATATGCATTTATTAATCCAATTCTCGCCGAGTTGTCAAGATAATTTATTCTCATTGCATTTTTAAATTCCGCAATTGCACCTGAGTACTGGAAGTTTGAGAGATATTGCTGCCCCAGATCAAAATGTTCTTTGAAATCCGCGTTGGCCGGGTTTGTAATAAATAAACTTACTATTAATGCCCCTAAAATAATATTTGATTTTCTCATAACATTATCCCTCTTCTTCTCACAATCTATTTTTATATAAAGCATTGTTGCATGAAAATCTCTATTTTACTATATTTTATTACAATTAAGTTATATTTTTAATACTAAAAGCGGTTAACATATTATGCTAACCGCTTATTAAAATTTTAATGCTAATTTTAAATCTTTACTACTCCAAATCAGTTTTTGATACAAAATTCATAACATCATCAAATAGCATTTGCAAAGGTAATGTCATATCAAATTGTAAATACTCCCCATTTTGCAAATCTACAATTACTTCTCTTTCTGTGAAATCATTTGCTGTTGTTTGTCCCATAGAATACTCCTTTTAATTATCTGTTCAAATTTTGTTTCTTATTACCAACATTATTCTTATCGGATTGGCTTGGTAAAATCTTTAATCAATTTTACATAATGTTACAAAAAATTAACCTCAAATATATGCCAAAAAATAACTTTTATGTTAATATAAACTTGTAAATGTAGACATAGTATAGGAGATAAGACAATAGCTAACGATAATAGAAACAACAAAGGTAAAGATCAAGCAATTATAAACGAGAGAATTCGTTCAAAAGAAGTAAGATTGATAGATCAAAATGGTGAAAATCACGGAATAGTTGAAACATCAAAAGCTTTGCAGCTAGCATATGATGCAGATTTAGATCTGGTTTTGATAAATCCAAACCAAACACCACCTGTAGCTAAAATCCTTAACTATGGTAAGTTTAAATATGAACAAGAAAAACGCGCAAAAGAAGCAAAGAAAAAACAACATACTGTAGAAGTTAAAGAAATTAAAATTCGTTATAAAATAGATACCCATGATTATCAAGTAAGAATAAAGAGCATTCAAAAATTTATTTCTCAAGGAAATAAGGTAAAAATTGTTATAATGCTCCGCGGTCGTGAAATGCAGCATTCAGATTTAGCATTTGAACTGGCAAACAGATTTTTAGCAGACGTAGAAAGCATGCCTGTAACTGTTGAAAAGAAACCGCAGCTTGAAGGACGTAATGTTACATTATATCTGGCTCCACAATCATAGAAAAGTTTTTCTTGACTTAAAACTTTTAGCAAGTACAATAAAAGACGTGGCAATTAGATATTTAAGACCATTTATCCCAAGGAATATTTTAATTGTCATTTCAAAGAACAATTTGATAATTTAATAAATAACAATAAATGCCGCGTTAGCTCAGTTGGTAGAGCAAGGGACTGAAAATCCCTGTGTCCTTGGTTCGATTCCGAGACGCGGCATTTTGTTTTGCCTTATATAGCAAGCTTTTCTGCGGTTATGTGTTATTTTGTATTTATTAGATTTTTCCAATGTGGGTAATTTGTGGGTAATTCTGTATTCAAAATTTTAAAATAAAAAAGGAATATTCAATTCAAATGAATATTCCCTTTTGTGTAAGTCAATTTAAATAATGATTAATATGTCATTTGCCAATTATCTTGAACTATTTTAGAGAAGCAGCCTTCACCATTCGATGTGTCGGCAGCTCCACATTTTGCGGCATTTGTACTTCTTAAAGTTTTTAAATCATCAGAACCTTTTGACTGTTTGTCAGATGGTGAAATTCCTTCATCAACTGAGGCATCTTCATAAATTGAAAAAGTAAACAGGTCACGGCCTGCAATATTAGGATCATCTGGTCCGTTAACGTCAGCCACTATTGTAACAGGGTTACCTGGAATTGCGCAAATAGAATAGCCTGCATTTGTTGTTACAGAATAGCCGTTTTCACATTTTACAGTCGCTGCAGAACCGCTTGTTGTAGCATAAGATGCGGCAAAACACGGTGTCATTGTAGTACCGCAATCCTGAGTAATTCTTAAATAATTTTTTAAAAATGTACTTACATTTGTTTTTAAAGAGGTAGCAGCCAATGTTGTTTTTCCTTCATCAGTTAATAACAAATCAGCAGCCTGTCCGACTTCAAGTGTTGCTTTCCTCAACTGGGCAATATAGGCTTTTCTTTGATAGCCTGTTACCAGTGTTGGTACGGTAAGCGCTGATACAACTCCTATAATTGCAAGAGTTACAAGAACTTCAGAAAGAGTAAATGCAAATTGTTTTTTCACCAAATTATTCATATTTAAAATCCTTTCATTAATAATCCATAGCCCATTTATTTTTAATAATTGCTTCTAAACATTGATCGCCATCAACAGAATCCTTGCATGTTGTTGTATAATCTGTATTTGTGTCATAAGCAGAAGTTATAGTAGCATCGTTAAATATTTCAAATCTAAACATGTCACGTCCGCCGATATTGGGATCATCTTGCCCGTTAATATCAATAAAAAGTTGACCGGGAGTAAAGTTTGCTCCGTTACTTAATGGCGGTTCCAAACAAATTGCCGCCCCGTTCTTTAAAGTTACTGAATAACCACTGCAATCAAGTGCAGCTGATTTATTGCCGTTTATATTACTATATGTATCTGCAAAACAAGGGGTTAAAGTTGTTCCACAGTCATTTGACACGTCAAAATATTTCTTTAGAAAGCGTCCTGAACTGTTTGTGATATCTGTCTCGTCAGCTTCGCTTTTTTTTACTGCAAGATATGATCTTGATATATTTTGAACAAGTTCCGTAACAATAAATAATGACATAACCTGATTTATGTCACTATAATTCTTTTCTAGTGAAAGCAAATAAGCTTTCTTTTGATGATTACTGTAAACAACAGGAATAGTAAGAGCTGCAACAATTCCTATAATTGCTATTGCAACCAACATTTCTGCTAATGAAAAGCCAAATATTTTTTTTAATTTCATAACCACTCCGTACTATATTATAACCTTTTTTCAGCAGATTGTCAATTGTAAAGCGGTTATAGCGGGAGTTTTATACTTCTATAAATAATCTTTGACCAACAATATTTTGTTTGCCATTGTAATAGCCCGCAAAATATCCGCCTCGGACTGGATTATTTTTTGCATAATTATTCAGATTATTCCCTTTGTAATTTACAAACGGGTTGTTACTGTAAGGATTTGAAGAAATACTTCTTACAGGTGCCGCAACTTGCGTTGTTGACGGTGCAAATACTTGTGATAATAAACTTACTAAACTTGCCATTCTACTATAACCTCACTTCTTCTAAATGTTTAATTATCCAATCTGCTTTGTCATTATTATAGCACAAGAATTGTTAATTTTTTAATTTTTCTTAACAAAATCATTCTTTTTATGTAGTATAATTAAACTGTTATGATGAATAAAACTTCAAAAAAGAAAATATTAATTGTAGGCTCTTCTGCTAAAGAATATTCTCTGGCAAAAAAGATGTTATCTTTAGATAATGTTGAGGAAGTTTTTGTCGCTCCAGGAAATTCTGCGATGGCTGAATTTTGTTCTTGCGTTGATATTAGAGAAGATAATGTACATGATTTATTAAAATTTGTTCTTGAAAAGAATATCAATTTAACCATTGCAACTTCTCAAAAGGCTATAAAAGCTGATATTTCATCCTTTTTTCAAGCTAATTCTCAATTAATTTTTGCGCCAACTGCGCAGAGTGCAAATTGTGCTTTAAGTAAATCATTTGGGAAAAAATTCTTATATAAATTGCATATTCCAACCCCAAAATTTGGAGTATTTGAAAAAGAGCAGCCTGCACAGGATTATATAAAAAATTCTAATATGCCTGTAGTTATAAGAATGGATGAAGAACTTGAAGGAAGAGATAGAATTGTTGCTTCATCTCTGAATATTGCTAAAATTTTTATAAGTGATTTGTTTGTAAAAGGTGAGCAGAAAGTGTTGATCGAAGATTATGTATACGGTCATGAATTTACTTTTTATGTGATGACTGACGGTTATACTGTATTACCTTTGTGTGCTGTTGCAAACTATAAATTTATGGAGGAAGGGGAAGGAGGTTTATTAACTTCCGGCGTTGGCGCTTTTGCTCCTGACTATAAAATTTCTAGTGATATTGAAGCTTATATAATGCAAAATGTAGTGTTGAATGTTATTTCTTCTTTGCAGGTGAAAGAAACGCCATATTTAGGTATTTTAGGTATTGATTGTGTTCTTAAAAATGATGGCAGCATTTCTGTATTAGAGTTTCGTCCATTTTTATCTGACCATGATTGTCAGGCAGTACTGAATTTAGTTGATGATAATTTATATAATTTATTTGAGGCATGTGCTGTAGGCTCATTTGGAGATGATTATGAGGGAATTAATTTGTTCGATGCTGCTTCTGTTTCTTGTGTATTGTATTCAAGGCAGGCTGGTAAAGTTATTTCAGGAATAGAGACTTTAGATAATCCAGATGATATTTCACATTTTGCAACACGCAAAAATCACTATATGGAATATGAAACTCCCAGCGGTAAAGCACTTGTTGTCACAAAAACCTCAAGAACTCTTTCTAGAGCACGTTTAAATCTATATGAAGATATTGATTTGATAAATTTTGAAGGTAAAAAATTCCGTTCTGATATTTGTCCGATAGTTAAGTAAATTATGCAGTTGATATTTTTATTTTCATTGTTATAAATAAAAATATGATTAAGCGTAAAAATTATTATGAAATTTTAGGCGTTACACCGGATTCTAGTACTGCAGAGATAAAAGCTGCTTATAGAAAACTCGCGCGCAAATATCATCCTGATGTTAATCCAGATTCTGCAGAACGCTTTAAAGATATTACCGAAGCTTATGAAATACTTTCCAACAATTCCCAAAGAAATAAATATGACACTTTAAATGGATTTTTTAAATCAGAAAAAACAACAACATCAAGCCAAAAAGCCGAAGAAGAATATCGTCCTAAAAATAATAATTCCCAAACTCAGCACAATTTTAAAAATAAAAATTTAAATTCTAAAAATAAAAGCTATAATAAAAACTTTTCGTCAAAATTTAGTGAAATTTTTAAAGATTTTAAAAAGAATTCTTCAAAACACGAAAAGCTAAAGCCAGTAAATGGCGAAAATGTTTATGCAGATGTCTCAATAACTCTTTCAGAAGCTGTAAATGGTACATCAAGAACAATTAATATAATGCATACATCTCATTGTCCTTTATGCAAAGGAAGAAAGTTTATTAACGGTGCAAAATGTTCTGTTTGCAGCGGTAAAGGCGAAGTGTCAGATTATAAGAAAATAACTGTAAAAATTCCTAAAAATATTAAAGATGGGGCTAAATTAAGATTGCAAGGTGAAGGCAATCAGGGAAAATTTGGCGGAAAAAACGGAGATTTATACATTAATGTTAAAATAAAAAATAATTCTAAAATAAAATATGATGGTTTAAATATTTTATACAATATTCCAATAACCCCCTATGAGGCTGCTCTTGGAGGAAATATTTCAGTTCCGACATTTGAAGGTAATGTATCAATAAAGCTTCCTGCATATACAAATTCCGGACAGAAATTTAGACTTGCCGGCCAAGGACTAGTGCAAAATGGAAAAATCGGTGACTTGATTGTAACTGTGCATATTGAAATTCCTTGTTCTTTGTCGGATGATGAAGTTAAACTATATGAAAAACTAAGAAAATTATCACAAAATAATATTAGAGAGAATTTGTTTAATGAATAAAAATTGTTTAGTAAAGATTAAAGAAATATTTGAATCTATTCAAGGTGAAGGGCCTTATGTCGGTTATAAACAGCTGTTTATAAGGTTTTGTAATTGTAATTTGAAATGTAATTACTGTGATACTGAATTTTCTTCGAATTCTGATTTTGTAGAATATTCTCCATATACGCTTGCGGATGAACTGAAAAAGTTTGATTTATCTACAATTCATTCAATATCTCTAACCGGCGGTGAGCCTCTGTTATCTACAGAATTTTTAAAGGATTTTTTACCATTAATTACAGAAAATAAAATTTATCTTGAGACTAATGCAACTTTAGCTGATAAGTTTCTTGAAATTAAGCCATTTGTTGATATTGTATCTGCAGATATCAAACTTGAGAGTGCAACAGGGATAAAAGATTCTTATAAATTCCATGAAAAATTTTTTGAAAATTGCAGAGGAATTGAAACTTTCGCAAAAATCGTTTTTAATAAAAATATTACAGATTCAGAAATTGAAGCTTGTGCAGATCTCGGGAATAAGTTCGGTATTGAATTAATACTTCAGCCTGAAATGTCGGGAAATTCTATGGCTGTGGATTCAATTTTTGCAGCAGAAATTTTAGACAAATTTTTAAAAGAATATTCAAAAGTCCGCTTAATTCCTCAAGTTCATAAATTTTTAGATGTTCAATAATAGCACTTGTTTGCAAATCTTAATATTTTAGACTATAATATTCCCAAAGAGAGGAAATAAAAATGGCTGTAAAAAAAGTTTTGCAATACGGTGAAAAAAGTTTAAGAGAACCTTCAAAGGAAGTTAATAAAGTTTCAAAAAAAATCGTGGATCTTGTTCATGATTTGTTGGAAACAATGTATGCCAAGAATGGTGTTGGCCTTGCTGCACCCCAAATTGGAGTTAATTACAGGGTTTTTGTTATTGATGTTTCAACTGACAAAGAACCTTTAAATCCTTTGGTGTTTATTAATCCTAAAATTATTAAAAAATCAGGCGCAATAATTGCTCAGGAAGGTTGTATTAGTTTCCCTGAGGCCTATACAGATGTTAAACGATATAAAAATGTTATGGTAAAGGCACTTGATGTTCATGGAAAATCTTTTGTGCTTGAGGCAAAAGATGGTTCATTATTAGCACGTGCTATTCAGCATGAAAACGATCATTTAGACGGAATTCTGTTTATTGATCACTGTGTTAATAGATTTGATACAAACGATGTTTTAGCAAAACATAATCTTCCGCCTGTTGAAGAAGACAGGCTTCTTGAAGAACCATATTTAGATGAGGAATTAGGTAAGAATGATTAATATTGTATTTTTTGGAACCCCTGCTATTGCTTTAAAATCTTTGGAATATCTTTACAATTCTGACAAAATTAATGTTCTTGCTGTGGTTACTCAGCCTGATAAGCCGGCAGGACGCGGACATAAGCTTTGTATGTCCCCATTAAAAGAGTTTGCCATGAAAAATAACTTGCCTGTGTTTCAGCCGAAATCTATCCGTAAAGAATTTGATATTCAGGAAGAATTGCAAAAATTAAATCCAGATTTCTTTGTAACCTTTGCTTTTGGACAAATTTTATCTCAGGAAGTTCTTGATATTCCAAAATATGCAACTATTAATCTCCATGCTTCTCTTTTACCAAAATATAGAGGTGCTAATCCAATACAGCGTGCTATAATTAATGGAGATAAAGAAACAGGTATTTGTACAATGATTACTGAACTAGGTCTTGACTGTGGTGATGTATGTTTGAAAGAGAAAATTGCAATTCCTGATGATATGACTTGCGTAGATTTGTTTGAAGTAATTAGTGAAAAATCTCCACAATTGCTTGAAAAAACTTTATTAGGACTTGTAGATAAATCTATTACACCGCAACCTCAATGTGAAGAGGGTGTGTGCATGGCAAACAAACTAACAAAAGAAGAAACAAAAATTGACTGGTCTAAACCTGCAATTGAAATTCATAATCTTGTAAGAGGAATTTATAAGTTCCCTTCTGCATACTTTATTTATAATGATAAAATTATCAAAGTTTTACAAACAAAGGTTTTGGAAAAGCAGGCTAAAATCGGGGAATTTGTTCAGGTTACAAAAGATGGTATAGAAGTTGGCTGCGGCAAAGATTGTCTTCTGCTTGTTAAAATAAAGCCTGAAGGCAAGGGAGAAATGTTTGCTCGTGATTGGTATAATGGATTGAAAAAATAAGGTGAGTATGGTTACAAAAGGCATTCGCGGTGCTATTACTGTTGAGAATAATTCAGAAGAGGCGATTAAATCTGCGACTCTGGAATTACTTACAAAAATTGTTGAATTAAATAATATTAGCTCTGACAAAATATCGCATGCTATTTTTACATTGACAAATGATTTAAATGCAGCTTTCCCCGCGAAATTTGCACGTTTAGATTTTGGCTGGAAAGATGTTGCAATGATGTGTTTCCATGAACTTGATGTTCCTGAAGGGCTTAAGATGTGCTTAAGGCTGCTTGTTGTAGTGAACTGTGATGACTCGTTTAAGCCTGAATTTGTTTATCTCAAAGGTGCATCTAACTTAAGATAATTCTAAATTTTTCTTAATTCTGTCATCATAGGGTCAAGAAGTCTTCTGCCAATGCCTGAGGCATGGAAACTTACAGAATACAAGGTTTTATTGCCATATTTAATCATTTTTTCGACAACTCCTCTTCCGTATTTAGGATGAGTTACTTCGTCGCCTGCTTCAAATTTTAGTTCTTGTGAATCTTCCAAATCGTCTGAAGGATAAATTGGAACTACCGGTACTTGTTCCTCTTCCTGAATAAATTCAGGTTCTGGAAGGCTTTTGGAGTCATTATAGTTTTGATTTGTTTCTGTTTCAAAATTTTGTGATACTTCATCAACTGCATTGAGTATTTCTTCTGTTGATATATTTTCATCAAGTTGATTTTCTTGTGATATGCCATCTAAAAAATTTAAATCATCTTCAGTTAATTCATCATTTTCAGGCATGACAAGTTCTTCAAAGGTTGTATTTTCTGCTTCTTCCGGTAAAGTTATACTTTCCGGTTCTTCTATTTCCGGAACTTCTTCTAATATTTCAATTTGTGATTCAGCAGCGGATGGAGTTATTACTTCTTCTTCAACTATTTGAGGCTCGTCGATAGTTTCAATAACCGGTTCATTGTCAATAATTTCTTCTTCAATTACTGGCGTTTCATCAATTAATGGCTCAACAGATATTGACAAATCAGGTTCTAAATTGTTGTTTTGAATAATTATATCATCTTCCTGAATCTGTTGCGGAACTTCTTGTTCAGGTATTTGAGAAGTTTCCAACTCACCTGTAGCTGTTTCAGGAATATTTACTACTTGTTCTTCATCGTGCATTTTAGGAGGCTCTACAACTTCTGAAACCTCAATGTTATCAGACTTTGGGACGGTAGTTTCCTCTACAGGCTGTTCTAGTATGATGTTTTCTTGAATATTTTCATCTATTTCAAGTTCTGGTTCATCCTGTAATATAATTTCATCAGAACTATTTTCATTAACATTTTTTTCAGGGCTGATTACTTCTGGCTTGGAATTTTCTTGTGAAATTATTTGCGGCATTGGCACTGTTTCTGTATTATGATTTTCTCTCAGAGCGTCTTCTGCCTCGCCATCTTCCTCAGAAGTATCTTCTTCCTCTTCATTATCTTCAAGATCAAGCCTGTCAAGCTTTACTATTAATGGAATATTTTGTGTTAAATTGCCGTATGCTATGAATTCATCCGGATTTAGCTTGTTTAGGAAAGTATTGTATGATGCAAAATCATGTTGAAGTGTTTGTGGAGCAAAAAGAATCATATTTTCTGCATACTGCTTTAATTCCGGTAAATATTTGAATTCATGCCCGCAGATAATTGTTGTATAAATATTGTTTTTATCATGTATAATTCTGTTGATTAATTTTTTTGTAATATTGCCATTTTCAGCCTTTACAAAAGAATATATAGGTGCATCAATTTTGGCCATTACATCATAAACATATTTAATTGTTTCATTTTGTAATTTTGGTGATAGAGGAGATATATCAATTACAATTGTATTACTTTTTTCTATTGCAATAGAAAGGTTAAGGACGTCTTTTAAGTTTTGAGCAAATACTTCTGCTTCTTTGTATTTTAAAAGTTTATTTTTTAATAGTACTAACTGAGTAATACCTGTTTCTTTATATTGCTGGTCAACTACTGTAAAGAAGGTATCAAATGGTAAGAAACCTTCTGGCAGAGTTTTTGTATATTCTTGCAGTTCAATAAAAATATCCTGAATAATTGCTCTGCTAGTGGCGTCAATGTCATCAAGGTCGTGATCATATATATAATTTATTGTGTTGTAATTCAATGGTAATTTAAAATCAGTTCCAAAATGAATTTTTTTCTCCCAGCCAAACTCGCCTTTAATGTCAAATATTACGATTTTTTGTTCAGTATCGCTAATTTGTCTTAAGAAGTTATCAATCAAGATATTTGTATTTTCCTGGTTATTAGAGCACACAACAAGATTTTTTTTGAAAATGCTTTCATCAACTTTAAGGCTAAACTGCTGCTGAGCAAGTGTTCCTAAAGTTATTGGGTTTTCTACGGGAAGTATATCAAGAAGTTCATTTGCTGGAAGTACTGACACAGATGCTTTTACAGATGGTATTGATCCGTCATAGTTTTTCAGAATCCCTTCTTCATTAAATGTAAAAAGAAGTTTTACAATTGCAAAATTTGAGGTCACGTCAGCTTTTAAATTCATAACCTGTGCAACATACGGTGTATTTTCATCTTCTATTATTACAAAGCCTGATAGGACAACATTGTCTTTTACATCATAGGCTATTTTTACTAAATTATTCTTGACTTCCAATACTCTCATTAATAACTCCTCAATTATTATGAAATTATTTTATCATGAACATGCCTTTTTTACTGCAAAATATTTAAGTTTTTATACATTTACCAAATCTTGAAGGTGGTTGTATATTTCAACAGTTAGAACACAAATCTTCAAATCGCGCTTTACAAGGCTTTTTAGTGTGCTTTTGTATAATTTTAGTAGAGCTTTGTTTAATCCATTATCTTCTTTAAGTAGTTTTTTTATCTCTTCTGAATGTTCTTTATCACGTGTATTTGGTTCAATCTTATCTGCAATAAATATAATTTTTTCAAAATCAGTCATATTCATTTTCCCAAGCGTATGCCAGCGGATTGCAGAGAGAATTTCTTTATCTGTTACACCGAATTCTTTTTCTGCAATATATGCGCTTACAGGTGCGTGAAGTGTCTTGTAATTAAGCATTTCACTTTCTTCAACATCAAGATTTTCATGGATTATTTCTAGAAGTTTTTCTGTTGTAAAGCACTTTGCACAGTCGTGTAATAATCCTGCAGCATAAGCTTTTTCTTCATTAAGATTATAATTTTTTGCAAGTTCTCTTGCACATTCTGCTGTACCCAGTGTGTGAACATATCTTTCTTCTGATAAATTATTTTTTAACCATTTTAAAATTTCATCAATGCTAACTTTTGTATAATCCATTTTTTTGAATATATCCTTTCACTTCTTCTGTAATTATATCATCTACCGGCAAATTATTCCGAATTTTTTCTCTTAGTTCAGTTGACGATATATCAATAAAGTTCATGTTTGTAAATTCGAAGTTGTATCCTTTTGCTTTTAGGTGTTCAAACTTTTCTTTTTCCAGCTTATTTTCCCGCACAAAAACAATAAAATCAACAAGTTGTTTAAATTTATCAGTTTCATACCAGTTTTCAATTTTTTCAAAAGCGTCTGTTCCTATTATGAATTTTATTTTGCCGTCTATATTGTATTGTTTATATAATTCAAGCGCTGTAAGATATGAATAAGATTTTCCTTCATTCTTGAATTCAATATCAGAAACTTCAAAATGCGGATTGTATGCTGTTGCAAGTTTAACCATATTGAGCCTGTGAAGGCACATATCTGATTTATAATCTTTATGCGGTGGCTTATATGCAGGAATAAAAACTATTTTGTCAAAACCGTAATTTTTTAATACATATTCTGCCATCTGAAGGTGGGCTTTGTGTATCGGATTAAATGTTCCCTGAAAAACGCATAATTTCATACAAAAATTATACTATAAATTTCATAAAAAAAACCTGACATCGGGAAGAAGCCAGGTACAAAATTTGTAGGGGAAAAATTAATTGGAGTTAAAAATTTAAATTAAGTGTAAAGCTTGTTTATTTGCAATTGCAATGAAATTCATTTGCGCAAATAAGATTTCGGATCTATCTTCAAAGGGCTGATTATTGTTAACAGTCACTTGATTTTCATAAATTTCTTTTAATTTATTATCAATCTTTTTTAAATTTGCTACTGCCATTTTAAAGCCTCTCTTTTTTAATTATCTCTTATGTATATATAAAGTATATAAATTTTTTCGAATTTCACAAAACATTAAACTTGTTACATTTCGTTACAATAAGATAAATATTTCCTTATTAAGTCAATTTTCGATAAAAAATTGTTTTTATATAAAATATAGGGAAAAATTGGAATAACTATGCTCGATAACAGTATTAACTATGGATATCAAATACCGATGCAGGCACTGACACCTGATCAAATTCGAGCTGCAGTTCAGGCGTCGCAGCAGCAGGCTGCTATGCAGGGTATTGATCCTGAACAGGTTAAACAGCGCGTGGACCAGAGAGTTGAAGATAATTATACTGTTAATAGATTAGCGCAAATGAGCGGTGAAAATCCTGATGATATGCTAAAGCAGTATGCTCTTGCTGTTCCTATCTGGTATGGATTATCACAATCAATGGATTATTTTGCAAAAGCCTGCAGGGGAAATTATAAAGATACTGTTTATAATAAAATTGGGAATTTGGGCGATGAATTAGTTAATACTGTAAATAATACGAGTGTTGGGCAATCCTCTTTTGCTCGCGGATTGAATACAAAAATGCGCGGACTTAACAGATGGTTTAAAAACAATATTATACAAAAATCCGCAATATTACGTTCATTTACCCAAACACCAACAGTTCCATATCATGATATGGTAAGGGGGCAGGCAACGTTTGATAAAGGTGCACTTGCTTTTGATTATCCGCAGGTAGCAGAAAACTTTTTGAAACCTTTAAAATATGCTGATGATTTAGATTGCTATGGAGCTGATAAGAATTTTATCAGAAAGATTAAAGATGAAATGTCCAGGGCAACATCAGCTAAAATGCGTGATGAAATATTAGAAAGAGCTCAGTTTGAGTTGCTTAGTCCGGATAAAAGTGATGATGCTATAAGAGCATTTAAAGCTTTAAATACTGAAGGCAGGGCAAATGCGTTGAAGGAATTAAAAGCTCAGGCATTTGGTTATGATGATTTTGCTCATTTTGAAAAAGTTACAAAGGATATTCATAATCATATAGACGATGTTATAGCAGCTTCTAAAAAAGCTAAGAAAAATATGTTTTCCAAAATATGGGCTCATGATAATAACGTTGTCGGAAAAGTTCAGGGACATTTGTTTGGAAGAAAAGTTTACGCGTCTGAATTTGCAAATAAATTAACCGCTTCTTTAGGATTGCAAAATTCTAATCACAAAACCTGGTTAGGCAAAATGCTTCCTAAGTTCAGCAACATATTTTTGGAAGCTTCAACAAACAGAATAGCAGGCGGTAAGTTTATTGCTGCTATGCAGGCATATTTCCTTGCAGAGTGTTTGATTAAGACTGCACAGGCAGAAGGAGTAAGCGAAAAAATTAAAACATTTGCAGAAAGATTTACAGAAATGCTTGGATTTTTTATCTTTACACCTGTAGCAATTAAGTTGTGGCATAGTTTCGGTGGTATTCAGTATGCAGGCATGTCCGAAAATTTTGTAAAAAATGCAATGAATAATTTGAAACGTAAAAACTTTAAATCAGATGCGGAATTTAATGCCGCTAAAAAGCTTGTGCAGGAGTTTCAAGATGCATGCAAATCCGGTATGAAGCCGCATGAAGCATATCGTAAAGTATTAAAAGACTTTAACGAACGTTCATTGCGTGCAGGCTGGTCTAAGGCTGAACATAAAGGCGGTGTTAAAGGTTTAAGATATCTTTTACGCGGCGATACAAAAAATCCATTTACTAAATTACTTAAGAAATTTGCAAGAATTGGAACAGTCGGTCTTGAACAAATCCGACCTTATACAAAGACAGCAGTGGAAAAAGGGTTTGTTGGAAAACTCAAAGAAATATTCAGGCATCCTAAATACTGGTTGAAACAAGGTGCTGGTTATCCAATGAGAATTATTCCGATAATGTTTATGTTAATGCCTTTCTTGAATAATTTAGGTGTAAAAGGAATTCATAAATTATTTGGACGTCCACAGCATTCTTTGTTGGATAAGGAAGAAGATACTACAAAACAACCTCAGCCGATACCTGGTGAAATGTACCAGCCGAATATTTATAAACAGCCCCTTCCTGTCGGAAAGGTAAACTCGTACCCAAGTGACAGCAATTTGTTGAATAAATATAAGACGCAAATTCCACAGCAACCAGTATCTAATTCTTTGAAGCCAGGCATGAATACGACCCCAAAAGTATCTACTAAAACTCAAGAACCTGTAAGACGATATATTCCTTCACCGGAAGGAGTTAAAATCGCTTCAACTGAGCCGCAGCGTTCATACGTGCCATCTCCTTCTGCAGCACCGATAAAACCTGATACAGAAGATCCTACTGCAGCAAATCAGGCAATGATGCGTGCAGATGCTGCTGAAAAGAATGCTATGGAAGTTTTGAAAATGCATTAATATTTTCTCTAATATAATCCAATTGTCTTATATTGAGAATTCAGCTAATATATGTTATAATAAAATTGCTCTGTGCGGATGTTAATTTTGTTCCTACATTAACTATAAAGGGAGAATTGACTCTGACAGGATATGAAGTATACCCGCCGATTGAAAAATCGCCAGCGGGAAACGGATTTTCCGAGGCGTTCACCCACCTGCGAGAACAAGCAGGTAACAAAATCGCGTCTGTGCAGAGTTTCTTTTTAGGTTAAATAGCTAAGTGAAAGGAAGAGATTGATTATGAAAAATTTATTTAGTGAGCTTCGCGGGGGGGGGGCACAGGCCTAGTCTCCTTTTCTAGCGCGTTTACCCTTGCTGAGGTTTTAATTACTCTTGTAGTTATAGGTGTTGTTGCTGCATTAACTTTGCCTAATTTAATAGCTAATTATAAAGAAAAAGTTTTTGTAGCGTCCGCAAAGAAATCTTATTCAACAATAATGAATGCAATGAACAGCTGGCTTGCGAAAAATGAAACACCTGGTGATTATTCTGCGTTTTGGTTTTCCAAGTCTAATGATGAAGATTTAACATTAGAATTTGCTAAAGAATTAAACCATGCTGAAATTTGCTTAGGCTCTGATAACGAGCGTTGTGGAGGCTATTATAATATAAGGCAATATAAAAAAATGAATAACGGTTCTGGTGAAACAGTTAGTGAGGATTGGATATCTAATTTCAGTAGAATAGTTATGACTGACGGTTCATTTATAGCCATACATTCTGATATTGTTAATGGTTCTTGTAAAAAAACTTCTTGGGCGAATGAACAAGATGAACATGGTAATTTTATTCCTGATCCATCTAGTCCAACTGGATTTAAAGGGAAAGAGGTATCTTCTGATAATTGTGGAAGAATCGCATTTGATACAAATGGCTTAAAAGGTCCAAATCAAATTGGTGTCGATGTCTTTGAAATACCTTTTAGAACCGATTCTTTAGGATATGCTAGTAGTGGTTGGGGAAATATTGACTATGTACTTGCAAATGATAGACTAATAGAAACTGAAAACTATCAGACAGGAAAGTATTAGTTATATTATATTTAAAAGAGGTAATTTTTTATTGCCTCTTTTTCTTAAATGTGCTACTATTGCAGTATGGGACAGAAAATTTCTACAATTGTAATTTCTGAGGATAAACATACTCAGGAATTAATTAAACTTTATCTGGAAGAATTCGGAGAATTCAATTTTTTGGCTGCTACTGACGACTTTTCAAAGGCTTATGAAGCAGTTAAAGAGCTTTCAAAATCACTTATAATAATTGATATTTCTGATTATCCAGACCCTGGCTTGAACTTTATGGCTAAAATATCCCAGGAATTCGAAAATTGTAAAATACTTGCGCTCTCAGACAGGCCAAATGTTGATTTGATAGTTAAAGTTATGAGAACTGGTGTTAAAAATTTTCTTTCTCTTCCATTAATAAAGAATGATTTTTTCACAATTCTTTCTGATATTTTAAGTGAGTTTTGCGGACAACAAAAAAAGAAAACAAAATGCCGTATTTTAACAGTTTTTTCTAACAAAGGCGGCATTGGAAAAACTTCTATTGCTTCAAATTTAGCAGTAGAACTTGCAAAAATTACAAAAGAAAATGTAGCACTTATTGATTTAAATTTTCAATTGGGTGATATAACTACTGTTCTTGATTTAAAACCATCTTTTAATATATCTTATATGCTTCAAAATCTCGATAAGATAAATGAGGATTTTCTTTTAAGCACCCTTGAAAAATATAAGGATACAAGTTTGTATGTGCTTGCTGATCCACCTTATTTTAAGCAGGCTGATAATATTTCTCCAATCCAAATATCAAAATTGTTTGAAATTTTGAAAGATACTTTTTCATACATTGTTGTTGATACATCAGCAGGATTTGATGCTAAAACAATGAAAGCTTTGGAGTTTTCAGACTTAATTTTTCTTGTAACTACTGCAAACTTACCTGCTTTGCGGAGTTCACAAAGATGCCTTGAATTATTCAATAAGCTTGGATTTGATAACTCAAAAATCCAAATATTAATTAATAGATATATGGAAAATGATGAAATAAAAAAAGAAGATGTAGAAGAAGTTTTGGGCAAGAAAATATTCTGGAAAGTGCCTAACAATTACTTCACCATGATGTCAGCTATTAATAAAGGTGTTCCTGTTGCCGAGATTAATCAGGATTCTAATGTTGCCAGAAGTTATAAGGATTTAGCTTTAATGGTATCAGACAGTGTGTACAAGCAAAATTTGATTAAGAAATTTTCATCTCCTGCTAATGAAGTTATGGAAAGAATTTTTTAGAAAGGTAAATAGTGTTACAGAGCAGCAGATTAAGTAATAGATTTAAGAAAAAACAAGAACAAAAGGTAATTGTACCAGAAACACCGGTACAGATAAATGAAAACATTCAAGTTCCAAAGGAAAATGTCGAGCTGGCTTTGGTCTCTGCAAGTGACTTAGAAGAAACTTATAAAAACCAGCTTATAAAAAAAATAGAATCAATTCCTGTTTGGAACGATTATTCTTTAGAAAAACAAAAAGAATTAATTGCTACTTTTGTAACCTCAAAACTAAATTCAGATGAACACAATATTTCTGAGCAGGAAAAATCTATTCTTATTGATAAGTTGTGTAATTTTGTCACAGGTTTTGGTCCTCTAAACTATCTTATAAAACAAGACAATGTTGATGTTGTTTATGTTAATGGGCTAAATGCTGTTCATATTGAAATTTCGTCTAAAATATTGAATACTGAAATTAAATTAACACAAAATCAATTAGATCTAATTTTAAAAAATATTTTTTCATTTTCTGATAAATCTTTTGAGTCAAATGAATATGTCAGAAACATTAAATATGAGAATTTCATAATATCAGTAATTCTACCTCCAATTTCTCAAAGTGGTGTGAATATTGTTATTCGAAAGCTAAGGCCTGAATTGTTAGAACTTAGTACATTTATAAATTCCGGTTTTGTTACAGAAGATTTATTTGAATTTCTTGTTTCTGTTGTTAATTCCGGAAAAAATGTAATTGTTTCAGGGGATTCTGGCTCAGGAAAAACTTTGTTTATCGACGCTTTAGCCAAACTTGCTCTTTCAAACAAAAGAGGTGTTATATTAGAAGAATTCCCTCAAATTCAGGCGGATTCTGATACATTAATGAAATTTGATTTCTCTTCAATAAAATCCGATTATGAATTTAGGCAGCTATTTTCAAACTTAACTAAAATATCGCCTGATTTTATGGTTGTAGATTCTAATAATCCATTCTATTTCAATCCTTCTGTCGCTGCTATTGAACATAATTTTTGTAATATTCTAAGCTTGCGTGCCGGCAATGTCGAAAATGTAATATCAAAAATTGCTGGTGCATATATGGCAGAAGAAAAATGTACTGAAAAATATGCAAAATTTAAATTCCTATCAACATTTGATTATATTGTTCAGATAAATAAATGTTCAGACGGGATAAGAAGAATTACCTCTATAACAGAACTTTCACCTGCAAGAACAATGGCTTTGTCTATGAAAAACATAGCAAAATGGGAAAATAATTCATATATAATAGACATTCCTCAGCCTTATACATCTATCAAAGCGCATTCATTATTACCGGAGAATGTTGCTGTCAAGAAGTCTCGTTTCTATAGAGAATCAAATTAATTTTTCCTTTTAATCATTTCGTTAAATACTTCTTTGAGTCTGGAGCGTGCTACAAGCTCTTTTGACATAATATCAATTTCAGGATAAATATATTTTTTCATGATATTTTTATCTACAAAGCTTGTCACCGGTGATGTGAATGCTATCATTGCTGCAAAACCAACTGCTGTTTTCAGCAGTTTATTTTTAAAAATTAAAGATTTCTGATATTCTTTAAGAGCACTTCTCAAGGCGCTGTATGAGTAATCTCTTCCATATAATTCAACTATTTGTGGAAGAACTTTGTTATATTTTTTTTGAACATTATACGGAATATTCTTTTTGTTTTTATTTAAAATTGCATCTTTGATTTCAAAAAGTTTTTTTGCATTTTCTTCTGCAAATTCAACTAACTTATCCTTATCGGCTTTGAGTATTGAATATTTCCCTGTGACAAGATTGTATAACCTTTTTACTATGTTTGTGCTGCGTTTTTCATTTTTTTGTGCTTCAAGCCTGTTCTTTAAAGTTGAAACCAGAATTTTTTTGAACTTTTCAAAGTCGTCAAAATTTTCTTTATCTGTCTGGCTTAATATATCTTTAGTGTGTTTAATTACTGCATCTTTTGCATTGGTTGAAAGCTTAGACTTAGTTAATTTAGATAGCGGCGATATTAGTTTTTGTGAAGTAAAAATAACTGCCGGCATTACTATTAATGACATAAGTGCTTGAAATACAGCACGTTTAAATGCTCTTTTGGCGCTTGGGTCAAATTTGTTTTTATCTGTTTTGTACTTGTCATATATATCAGCTCCAAGGTACATAAATGTTGGTGCCCACAGAGCAGCACCAAATTTTGGCGCAATTTCACTAATTGCAACACCGATATCGCTCGAATATGACATTCCCCTTAATACCCAATTGTTAAGCGGGTCATTGTATTTTGGTGGAGAATTTATTATGTCCGATGATGTTTTATTATTAATATTAGTTGTAGTACTACTATTTATGTTTTTTATCAACTCTTGAAACCTTATTAATAAAGTTAACCTTTGATATAATACCTGTAAATATTTTTTTTTGCCATTTACCTTTGTAAAATTAATTTAAGTGGAGTATAATTTATATTGTGGAAAAGAAATTTAAAATACATTCAAAATATAAACCCTCTGGAGATCAGCCAAAAGCAATCGAAAAGCTTGTTGAAGGTTTGAATTGCGGAGATGATGCTCAAACACTTCTTGGTATTACAGGCTCAGGGAAAACATTTACTATTGCAAATGTTATAGAAAAAATTCAGAAGCCTACACTTATTATTGCGCACAATAAAACTCTTGCGGCACAGTTATACAATGAATTTAAAGAACTTTTTCCTGAAAATGCAGTTGAATACTTTATAAGTTATTATGATTACTATCAGCCGGAGGCTTATATCCCGCGGACTGATACTTATATTGAAAAATCAGCATCTATTAATGAAGAAATTGATAGACTTCGGCATAATACTACAAGAAGTTTGTATGAAAGAAATGATGTTATAATAGTTGCATCTGTAAGCTGTATTTATGGTTTAGGATTACCTGAAAATTATTTTAGGGGTTCTGTAGAACTAAAAGTCGGCGATGAGGTTGCAAGGGATGATTTGTTAAAACATCTTGTCAGCGTTCAATATACAAGGAATGATCTTGTGCTTGAGCGTTCAAATTTTCGTGCAAGAGGCGATATTGTTGAGATTATGCCTGCTTATGAAAAAGTTATTACAAGAATTTACTTTTTCGGAGACGAAATTGAAAAAATTGTCAGAATTGATAATGTTACAGGTGAAATTCTTGAAACTCCGGAAAGCGTTGTGATTTATCCGGCTGTGCATTATCTTTCTTATGATGATAATATTGATGAGACATTGGGTCTTATTAGAGAAGAACTGCAGCATAGGCTTGTAGAACTTAATAATGAAAATAAGCTTGTAGAAGCCCAAAGACTTGAACAGCGTGTTAAGTACGATATGGAAATGATTAAGGAAATGGGATATTGTTCCGGGATTGAAAATTATTCGCGAATAATAGAACGCCGTTCCCCTGGATCTGCCCCTGCTACACTGTTAGATTATTTCAGAGGTGATTTTCTTACAGTGATTGATGAGTCCCATGTTACTTTGCCTCAGCTTAAAGGTATGTACAGAGGTGACGCTGCCCGAAAAGATACATTAATTCAATATGGCTTCAGGCTTCCTTGCGCAAAAGACAATAGACCGTTGAAAAATGAAGAATTTTTTAATAAAGTTCATCAAAAAATTTATATTTCAGCAACTCCTGGAGATTTTGAACGCAAAACTTCTCAGCAGCTTGTTGAACAGATTATTAGGCCGACAGGACTTGTTGATCCTAAGATTTCTGTAAGACCAATTGAAAGCCAGATTAATGACCTTAAGGAAGAGATTAAAAAACGTACTGATAAAAATGAGCGTGTTTTAATTACTACTCTTACCAAAAAGATGGCTGAGGATTTGACAGACTTTTTCGTTCAAGAAGGAATAAGAGTAAGATATTTGCATAGTGAAATTCAATCACTTGAGCGTGTTGAAATTCTAAGAGATTTGCGCCTTGGAGAATTTGACGTTTTAATCGGTGTAAATCTCTTGAGAGAAGGGCTTGATATTCCAGAAGTTTCCCTTGTTGCGATTATGGATGCGGATAAAGAAGGATTTTTGCGTTCAGAAACAAGTTTAATTCAAACAATTGGACGTGCTGCCCGTAATGCTTGCGGTGAAGTTATTATGTATGCTGACAGAATAACCGAATCTATGGAAAAAGCAATTAACGAAACAGAGCGCCGCCGTAAAATCCAAATTGAATATAATCAAAAATATGGTATTATTCCGCAAACAATTAAGAAACCGATTGAAAATAACCTTCTTTCGCTTGTTGCGAGTTATAGAGATCTTGAAGATATTGTCGCTGAAGAAATGGTTGAATTAAATATAGAGAAAAAAGATTTGCCTAAACTTATTGACAAGCTTGAAAAAGATATGCATAAAGCCGCAAAAATTCTCGACTTTGAGCGTGCGGCGGAAATTCGTGACAAATTAAAAAAACTAAGAGAAATGGTTACCTCTTAGTTTTCTTAATCAATTTTATGAATTTAAAGCATTTCTTTAGAAGTCTTTTTCATTCTTAATTTCAATAGATTCATAATCAACCTGCGCAATATAATTTCCAATAATTGCAAGGTTGAATATTACTGCAACACACCAGAAGTATGTACAGAACATATTAGGCAAACCTACAAATACCCAGATAACATAAGTTACTGCGCCGACTATCAAACCATCAATAACTGCTAATCCTGGTACCATAAATATAATTCTTACAAGAATATCCATTGATGATTCTGATATAACTTTTAAATTATACGCATCACTAATTTTAAAGTTTTTAGCATAAAGCATATATCCGGTAAGCATAATTGCACCAAATACAGACCATACTATAATTTTAAAAACAAGATTTACATTAGGATCCGGTATATAGATGTTAACCTGTCCTATTATAAGAGAGGCAAGCCAACAGTTAATTGCAATAGAAGGTCCCAGTGCTACCAGCCCTTTTATACCATCCCAAAATAGCCCAAAAATGTTAAATGATGGCAATACATGATCCAAACCTTTCCTTACATTAGAGGTGCATTTCAACATAAAGCCAAAAAGAAGTAAGAATGTTATAGATGCCATCCACCAAAAACCTGTATAGTCTTTGTCAGCAGTTGTGTATAGATAGGTACAATAAAATAGTGGTGCTGCATAAATAATATATTTTAATGCAGCTAGATTGTCCTGTAGTGCTTCTTCAAAAGCGTCTTTTATTGATGCCATAGCAACTCCTCATTATGTCATTATGTGATATGCCACTTTAAATATTTTCTTTAATTATAACATATATTTAAATAAAAAACAAGTGCCTATTCTTAAATAGGTAGTATTATTGTGAATGTAGTTCCTATTTTAGGAATACTATCTATTTTTATTTTGCCTTTGTGTAATTTTACGAGTTCTTTTGTTATTGTTAAGCCCAGTCCTGTAGAACTTTCGTTTTTTATTGAATTGTTATGAATTTGTTCAAATTTGTCAAATATTTTTTTTAGAAATTTTTTTTCAATGCCTATACCGTTATCTTTGACCTTAATTATTATATTTTTCTTGTCTTCTATTGCGGAAATTATTATTTCTCCATTGTTTTGTGTGAATTTAATAGAATTGCTTATAAGGTTAAACAAAATCTGTTGAATTTTTTGATAATCAGCGTTTATTGTAAAATCTTCGACTTCCGTTAAAATTCCAATATTTTTTTTCTGGGCAAGAGGTCGTACAATATTACAAACTTCATTTACAGCCTGCTGTATATTAAATTCAGTCTTATTTAATTTCATTGCTTTTGCTTCAATTTTTGATAAGTCTAAAATTTCGTTAATCATTCCAAGAAGATGCAGACCGGAAACTTGTATATCTTTTAAATATTCTTTTTGTTTTTCATTTAACTTCCCGACAAGCTCGTTGCATAAAAGTTCTGAAAATCCAATTATAGAATTTAGCGGGGTTCTAAGCTCATGTGTTACGTTTGCTAGAAAATTTGTTTTTAGCTTGTCTGCTTCAATGATTTTTTTATTTTTGTGAGTTACATCACTTATTCCTTCTTGCAAAGCTTCTACCTGCATTGAGATAATTTTTGACATTTCGATATCTTTAATCAGATTAGAGATTATGACTGCGCAAGATTTGAAAACCTCTTCTATATCGTCGTCAAATTCATTGACTGTAATAACTATGTAACCGTAAATATTTTCTTTAAGGCTCAGCGGCTCTGCAAGATAAGGCTCATCAATATTCAAAATATCTGCAGCATCTTTGCAAAACTTTCCTTTAAAGAGTTTGTCTGAAAGTGATAATGGAATATTGTATTCATTTTTTGTAAGTTTTGAATTTTGTGAATATTCTAATCTTATCTGCTCTGGGTTGATAAAAAATATGTAGGCTGAATTAAAGTTTATAATTTTTTTTAGGATTGAAAAAATAGTCTTTTCAAAATCTTCATTGTTTGGATTAATTGAAAAGAATTCGTTAATAATTTTTAGTGTATTTTTATAAATATTATTTTCAGCCAAAATTACCCCAGAATGTTTTTGTCAATGTATCCTATATAGCGTAAATTTCTGTAGTATTCATCAAAATCAAGCCCGTAGCCAACTACAAATTGATCTTGCACTTCAAAACCGTAAAAATCAGCATCTATATCAATTATTCTTGCGACTTTTTTATCGAGAAGTGAACAGAATTTTATAGTCTTAGCGTGAAAATTGCATTTAATAAAATCGATTAGGAACTTTGCTGTATAGCCCTTATCAATAATATCCTCAATAATAAGAACATTTTTGTTATTTAAATCAGGTAATGTTATATCAACAGCTCTGACTTTTCCTGTCGTTTGTGTTGTTCCGTGATAGCTGGATAATCTTATAAATTCCATCTGTAAAGGCATATTAAGGTGTTTTACAAGGTCAACTGCAAACATAACAGCACCTTTCAGTACACAAATCGCGACAACTTCTTCGCCTTTGTAGAAATTGTTCATTGTTTGTGCAAGTTCTTTTATTTTATTTTGAATTTGTTCTTCGCTAAACAATATTTTTATCTCTTCTTCTTTTAATTTCATAATCTTTAATCCTTATTAATTTTTTCTAACTTTAGTATATGTGTAGGGTTATTTATAACTTTAATTTTATCGCTTATACCTATTGATGGCGCCCAGAGAACTTCGTTATTTAAACATAAAAATAGCAGAGTATCTTTTTTATAGTTGGGAATTTTTTTGTTATTTAAGTATTTTTTTAATTTTTGAGTTCCTGAAACACCCAGCGGTTGAATTATATCACCGTCTTTTCTATTTCGTAAAATAAAATTGAGATTGAATTTACTTAAATCGACAATTGCAGTGTTTTCAGAATCATTCGGAAATTTGTCAAAACTAGTCGTTTCTTGTATTGTAAACTTATGATTTTGTATGACATATTCTCCGCAATGGTCGATTTTTATTTCTTCAAAATGATTTTCTGCTTTTGTTACCGGTGAAATTATTTTGTCACTGACGTACAACCATAAATCGCTTGTTATAGAGCAAGTTTTTCCTGACTTGGAAGTTATATTACTTTCAATAAATTCAAAAATATACTCAATTTTTTCTCTGTCATAATCAAGGTTTAAATTTTTGTATAAATCGTGAATGAAGCGTGTTTTAACAGCTTTTGGAAGCTTTTTGTAATCTGATGTATTTAAGGAATGGTTATTTCCTAAAAGGCTGATAATACTTTCAAAATAAGTATTTTCATCCCTTGTCAGTTCAGACAGAGAATTAATTGACTCTTTAAAATTTGGATTAATTTTTTCAAAAAGCGGAAAAATTTCATGTCTTATCAAATTTCTTTTGTATTTTGTATTTGAATTTGAACTGTCGTTGTTTGGTGTTAAGTTGTTGTTAAAGCAATAGAGTTCAATATCTTTGCGGTACATTTTCAAAAGCGGTCTATAAAAAATATCACGTTTTTCTTTAATCCCTTCAAGACCTGATATTCCGGTGCCTTTTATGATTCTATATAAAACTGTTTCAGCATTATCATCGGCATTGTGAGCTGTCAAAATACATTTTGAATTAAATTTTTTTGCACACTTTTCAAAAAATTCGTAACGAGCTTCTCTTGCAGATGTTTCTGTGCAGTGAAGATTTTTCGAAAGTGTTTCTGAATAGAATTCAATATTTTTTTTCTGACAGAATTCTTTGCATTTTTCTTCTTCTCTTCTGCTTTCGTCCCCGCGCCAGTTGTGGTTTAAATGAATTGCAACAGGAGTAAAGTTATATTTATGAGAAAGTTTTATTACAGTATCAAGAAGGCACATTGAATCGTAGCCGCCTGAAAAAGCCGTAATTACAGTATTTTCTTTTTGGATTAAGTCATATTTCAATAAAAACTGTTCAACTTTTTCTGTAACATTCATATTAATACCGGCGGTTTTGTAAATATTTTAAAGTGATGTAAATTTTTTTACACCTTCTTTTATTTCAACAGCATCAACTCCAAGCTGCTCTAATGCTTTCATTGCAAGGCTGTCTGGCTCTGTTGTCAGCGCAAGAAGCATATGTGACGATTCAATCCTAGTCTTATTTTCTTTTTTCGCAAGTTCCCAGGCCGTTTCAAGAACTCGTTTTGCGCGTTTTGTAAAAACTATTTCTTTGTCAAAATATTCATTTCCAAAGCCAATTAAGCTTTCAACAACAGCTCTTGCATCTTTTATATTAATTTCAAGCTCATTTAAAACCTGAGCACCTACACCTGTTGCTTCTCCAATAATACCAAGCAAAAACATTTCTGTCCCTACAATATTTCTGCCAAGTCTGCGTGCTTCTTCTTTTGCAAGGCGTAAGATAGTTAAAGTCTCAGGCATTTGTTTTTCAATTGGTTTAATAATGCTGTGGGCTAGGTCGTCATCAGGAACTTTTAGTTCTTTAAATATGTCGTAAGCGACACCGCGTTTTGTTTTTAACAATCCAAGCACAATGTGTTCAGGTAAAACTACAGATGAGCCAAGTTCTTTTGCTGTTTGAAGAGCAAGATTCATTGTTGTAAATGCGTTTGGCGTAAATATGATTTGACGGCCTTCGTATTCAGATTGGCGGGATTGAATATTTTTTAGTTTTTCGTCAAATTTTTCTTCTGTTATCCCATATTGCGCTAGAATATGGGATAATTCGGAATTTTTATCTTCCAATATAGAGGATATAATTTGTTCTGTTCCTAGAATTTCGTAATTTGAAGCAGATAATTTTGCAACCGCTCTTTCAAACACTTCTGCAGATTCTTTGCTGTCAAAAATGTTATCTGTTGCCTGTGAACGGCTGCTTTCATTATCTTTTGCATCATCTATTTCTGGATGATACATCTTTTTTGTTTTCTTTTGAACAAGTTTTTCTAGTAAAGTCTTTGATTTGTAGATATCAAAGCCCATATTCTCAAGAATTTTAACATTGTTTGACTTTTTGTCGCTAATTACTGCAAGAAATAGGTGTTCATAAAGTATGGTCGGATTACCTGATTTGTTTGCAAGATCAAGTGTATTTTTTAGAATTTCTTTATACTCATTGTCAAACGGCAATGTTTGCTGCTGCATAGAAAAATTCGTTGAGTTTTCTATTTTTAGAACTTCTTCTTTAAGACTTTCGTAATTAATATTATATGATTTAAAAATCTTTAAAGAAATTCCTTTTGCTTCTTTTACAAGTGCTAGCAAAAGGTGTTCCGGCTTAACTTTTGCCGCGCCTATTTCTTTAGCTATCAATTGTGATTGACTCACTACATTAATTGCTTTTTCAGTAAATTTTTCAAACAAGTTATTCTTCCTCTTCTTCGTCTTCCAAGTTTTCTACGTATTCTGCAACTTTATCGAATTCTGCATCATCGTCAATTGTTTCAAACAAGTAGTCTTCGCCGTCTTTTGTTAATCTCATTAAAACTAATTCATCTTCTTCGCCGGCTTCTGCTTCTACTGGTAAAAGCAGTGCATATTCCTGTTCGTCAACTTCAACTATGTCGTATAATTCAAATTTGATAATGTTGCCGTTTTCGTCAACTGTCTCAATTATTTGTTCTTCATCTGCCATAATAATGTCTCCTTTTTATTTTTAATTATTTCTACTCAGGTATTGTTCCAGTATAATACAAGCACTTTCAATATCAACCAGTCCTTTATTTTTTCTGAAATCAATTTTTTTTGCTCTTAGATTTTCTTCTGCCTGTTCAGAAGTCAATCTTTCGTCTTCAAATATTATCTCATAATTTTTTATTTTTGACGCAAAATTTTTACAATCTTCAGCCTGTTCACCTTGAGTTCCGTCCATATTATACGGAATGCCGACTACTATTTTTTGAACGTGGTTGTCTTTTGCAATACTTTGAATATTTTCTAATGCTTTATCCTCCGGTTGTCTGTCAAGACAAGAATGTCCGTTTGCAAGCATTAATAAAAAGTCGCTTAACGCTACTCCTATTCGTTTTGTACCTATGTCAAGAGCCATAACTTTATACATTTGCTACCCACATTCTTTCTATTTTTGAAACAATTTCAGACGCATTTGGTATATTTTCGTTTTGTTGTTTGAAATAGTACTGGTAAACACTTATTCTCATTATATTTTTGAAAAATTCTATTTTCATATTCATATCATAATATAGATTATAAATTTTATGAGCTTCTTCATTCAAGCCTTCTTTAAGTTTTATGTAAGCAACAGTTAAAAGTCTTTCAGACCATACATCAAATTCTTCTTTATAGAATACTTTTAGAACATAATTATCTATAATTTTATCAAAATCCTCTGGTTGCGCATTATTGATTATTTGTAAAAATTCTTGAAACTCGTCACTGTAGTCAGAATCTAAAAACCAGTGAAGCATAAAGTCTGATACAGTTATTTCTTGAAGTTCTTCTTTTGATATTTTTTGTGCAGAAAATTCATTATCCAAAACCGATTTTATATTGTTGTCAGCTTCTTCAACATCTGCAAGAAGATTTTTCCAGCAGACATATTCGTATGGAATAAGCCAGTTATTTGATTTATGAGAAATTATTTCGGCCTGATGAAGTAATGTTTTAATTACTTCCGGCTGTAGGTAAATTTCTTTTTCTTCCCTATAAAATCTTTCAATAATCGTATTGCATTCAAATTTAGTAATTTCGTTAAATCCAAAGCAGTCTCTAATTCCTCGATAATCATCAATGACTATTGCTACAAACTGAACTTTTCCGGATTTATTTATTCTGGAAATTATTACGGCAATATTTCCATGTCCGTCAGGGTAAGTTATGCAGCACTTATACGGCTTTGAGTTTTCAAGAATTTTTTTATAAAATTCAATAGAATTATCTTCTCTGATGCCTGAAAGTTTGAGTGTTGATATATTCTTTTTTACAGTGGGTTTTAGGTTTTCAGGAACATAGTCCATAGCTGTATTTAATGCGTGGTATGCCAGTTGTGATTTGCTGTTTCCTAGTATTTCAATGGCAGTTTTACCTGCTTCGCTGTCTGGCTGAGACAAAAATACAGGAATTAATATATTGGCAAGTTCGTCTTTTTCGTAATCTTGGCCTAAAGATTTCAGAAGAATGACTTTGTCTTCTGCGGTAAGTGAATTGAGAAAATCCAAAAAATCTATTTGTACTTCCGGGTTTAGAATCGCTGTGGCAAGCAGCTTTTTTGTATCTTCATCAACAAATTCCTCCGGATTATCAAGGTATGCGTCACAAGTGTCATAGCTCCATCCGGAATCAATATCCCTCAATAAATCGAGAGCAAAAATTTTTGACATATTGGAAGCTATATTACTTTTTACCATAGCCCAGAGTCGTTCTGTCAATTCATTTCTATCAGCATATCGTTTTAGCAAAAATTTTATTATTTTTCCGTCGTCTTTAAGGTTCGCAATTTCCTTAAACAATAGCTTTACAATAATTTTTTTATCACTCTGTGCATCAAGTGTTCTGTAGTGGATTTCATAATTTTCAAGATCATTAATCCCTTTTAACTTTTCGAGCAGTTTTGTAATCTCCGCTTTTAATTCAAAGGGGTTCAATTGTTTTGGACTTTGAAAATTATTTTGTGTCATCTTGCTTTACCCCAAAAAGCATCTAAAATTTGCTGTGCTTCTGCAGAAGGCATTCTATCATTAAGTATCAAATATTGAACCGCAATCATTGCGCATTCTGAACATATATTAACTCCAGGCCCCTGTACCATTTTCAACACCTGAGTATTGGGTCTGTGACAAAAGCTGCAATAAACTAATTCGTCATTGTTTTCTTGCTGAGAATGTTTATTTTCTTTTGTATTATCTTTATGTTCTCTTTTATCCCCTAGTTTTACTACTTTATCAGACATTTTAAGTCTCCTTACTTTGTTATGCTATTATATTGTAACTTAAATTTATAAAATTTGCCAAATATTTTTGCTTATTTTATAATTACATTTACAACATATTATGTGAGGATGATTATATCATGAAAAAAGCACTTTTGCTAGTGAGTATACTGTTTATTTCTGTTATATCTACTGCATGTATTAACAACTTTGCAGTGCAGGAATTAAATAATAATGCAAAGACTTTCATGGATAAAGGGGATTATAAATCTGCAATTGAAAGACTTAAATCAAGTGTTGATTTAGACGGTACTGTTTTTGAAACAAGATATAATTTAGCAGTGGCTTATACTAAGGCTGAAGATTATGTGAATGCAATTGATGCTTATAATGAAGTTATTAAATTAAATCCTGATTTCGCGGATTCTTATTATTCTCTGGCGGTTTGCGAAGAAAACTTAGCTAAAGATATAATAAGCGGAAATATTAACGTAAAAGAGGACGGCTCAATCGCAAAAGCTAATGAGCCAGCAGAAAATAGTGAGCCTGAAGAAGCTAATATGAATGATGATAATGATAAGTTGTCAGGTAGCGAATTAAAATTAGTTTCTACTTTGCTTACTAATTCTATTTCTGATTATAAAATATATCTTGATAAGGCGTCTCAAGCTGAAGATAAAGATGAAGTGGCTGCAAAAATTGAAGAACTTGAGGAAATGATAAAAAAATATATTTCTTTGCAGCCAACAAAAAATGTTGATTAAAAATATTATGTTTCAATCACCTGGCGATATTGCTTTTTCAATTTTTGGATTTCCTGTATATTTTTACGGAATAACAATGGCTCTGGCTATTTTTGCTGGAGTGTATACAGCTTATCTTTTTTATAAGAAATTTTATAGCCGTAAAGAGGCTGAATTGATAATAGATTTTTCTCCATATTTAATTATTCTTGGCATTCTTGGAGCCAGAATGTATTATTGCCTTGTTAATCTCTCTTATTACTCGTTGAAGCCGATAGAGATTTTTGATATAAGGCAGGGCGGATTATCTATACATGGTATGATTATCATTGGTGTGCTTTGTTTGTGGATATTTTCCAGAGTATATAGAATATCTTTTCTGAAACTTTTTGATGTTTTTATGTGTGGAACTGCGCTTGGTCAGAGTATAGGAAGATGGGGGAATTTTTTTAATTCAGAGGCCTTTGGCTATCCGACAAATCTCCCGTGGAAATTATATATTCCTCCTGATAATAGACCTTTTCATTACATTAATTACGAGTATTTTCATCCGACTTTTTTATATGAAAGTATATTAGATTTTTGTGTTTTTATAATACTTTTATATGTCTTAAAAAAGTTCTCTGATAAACCCGGTCTAACAGCCTGTTTTTATTTAATTCTGTACTCTTTAGTGAGGATTTTTGTTGAACAGTTAAGAATTGATAGTGTATTAAGTATTGATGGAATTCCTGTTGCACAGATGGCTTCTATACTTTTAATGTTTACGGGAATTGTTGGAGCAGGCCTATTGATTGCAAAATACATGCGTAATTGATTTTATAGTATTTTTGTTTATATAATATATTTTGTTATGGATATGGATGATAAAAAAGAAAAATTACCCCTTATATGGCTTTCCGGTGCCCATTTTATAAACGATGTTTATACCGGCGTGTTGAATCCTATTATGCCATTTGTTGCTGCAAAAATAGGCATATCAATGGCAGTTGCAACAATTGTATTAACAATTTCACATATATTTTCATCTCTTTTGCAGCCATTATTTGGCTTTTTTGCTGATAATATTGTAAAACGTTCTTTTATATTTTGGGGATTAATTCTTTCTTCTATATTTATTCCGCTCGCGCCAAATGCTAATAATCTGGTTATTTTAATCTTATTTATAATATTAGGAAGTATAGGCTCAAGTTTATTTCATCCGCAGGCACTTGGCTTTGCTTCTCGCTTTGCACAATCTGATAATATAGATAAAGCAAAAGCTATGGCTGTTTTTATTTCTATGGGAACTCTCGGATATTCCTGCGGCCCGATTATTTCTTCTTCTATAACCCAATTCTTAGGTATGGAAAAAATGCCATTAATGACTGTTATTGGAATTATTTGGGCTATTCTTATGTTTAAATTTGTTCCAAAACTTTCTTTATGTGAACCTGTTATTAATAAAATTAAATTTAAAACAGCCTTTTATGATATTCTTTCTAACAGAAAATTGAATATCTTAAATATTATTGCAATGCTTAAAACAATGATAATGACGTCTTGTTTTATTTTGCTGCCTTTTTTGTGGAAGGGGGTTGGGCATACTCCTTTTTATATAGGTATGGCATTATTTGCATTTATATTTGCAGGCGGAATTGGTTCATTGTTGAGCAGCAGTATTGAAAAGAAAATTGGTTCTGCTAATGTTTTTTATATTTCAATGATTGCAACTTTACCTCTAATGGTATTGTTTATTATGACTTATAAAGAACATCCGCTGGTATCTTTGATTATTTTTATTATTATGGGTTTTGTTACAATGATGGCAACACCTGTTGTAATGCTTATGGCACAAGCTGTTTTACCTCAATATAAAAGTATTATATCCGGATTTATAAATGGATTTTCTGTAGGTATAGTTGCAATATTAATGTCTTTTTTAGGCTTTATTGCAGAACATTATGGCATAACAAATGTTTTATTTGCTGTTTCAATTATTCCAGCTCTGTGCTCATTGTTAGTAAAAGAGTTATACAAAAAATAAAAAAGAAAACGGAAATTTAATTTATTATGCTAATATATTTAGAGATTTTTTATTGTTATTATTATTTAAATCTTGGTGTTTAGCAGCCATTTTTTCCTGCATATAAGAAATTTTACACAATAATTTGTTAGATTCCAAATCAAGACTTAATTTTTTATCCATCTGGTTAAGTAAGCTTAAGTCATGCTCTCCGCCAAATGCACTTGAATTCATCAAATTATTCATTTGCGATGCTGTCTGCATCACCCCGAAACCTGCTTTATTCATTGTATTTATTGCGTTAAAACGAGCAATTGAAGAAACTAACATCTCACTAACTCCTGCTAAAATCTCCTACAAAATTATTATACAACGCAGAATATTTTTTGACAAGTATTAATTTTTGTAACGAATTGGATAATTTTTGAAATTCAATATTAATTATATATTTTATATATATGTATACATTAAATAAACACGAGAGATATTAAGAGAGTAAATTTTAAATTCCGTTTTTATAAGAAAGAGACAAATATTCCTATTCCTACCTTCCTAAAAAATTTTATCCCCTGTAATCGGGGATTTTTTTTACTAAATATTGTTGTAAAGATGTGAAAAATCTTTTATAATCAAAAATGTAATATTTATATAAGGAGATTATTCATGAAAAAATTATTAAAAGATGCTTACGGGGGGGGGGGCACAGGCCTAGTCTCCTTTTCCAGCGCCTTTACTCTGGCAGAAGTCCTAATTACACTTGGGGTAATTGGTGTTGTTGCTGCTTTAACACTCCCTGCTCTGCTCGCAAATTATAGGGAAATTGTTATTGTAAATCAGGTAAAGAAATCATATAGTGCATTTATGCAAGGAATTGAACTTGCAAAAGGTCGAACAGGTGCATTTGATAATTTACAAATATTTGATACCACAAAGACTTCCGATGAGGTTTTAGATATTTTATCAAAATATTTTAATGTAGTAAGTATATGTCATTCTAGCGACCATAAAGGTTGTGGTGGTGAATACAATGTAAAATATTTTAAACCACAAAATGATGGCTATGGGACTAATGCAGCATATAAATGGGCTGGTTCAAGAATTTCGCTTGCTGATGGAAGCTCTATAAAAGTTAACCAATTTGAATCTTGTGAAAATGACAGACAGGCTCCTGATGTTGATGCTGATGGGAACTATATATTAGGTCCTGATGGGAAGCCGCAAATGCAGCCGGCATATAAAGATTATAGATGTGCTATTGTAACCCTTGATGCTAATGGGAAAAATGGTCCAAATCAATATGGTGCGGACATACATCAATTAGGTATATACCCGGATTCAATAAAACCGGTTGATGGTAATGTTGGTGATATTGTAAATATTTTATCTACAGGAAAGATAAGGGCGCAGAATTACGAAATTGGAGCAGAATATAAATAACAAAAGACCGCTAAGTGCGGTCTTTTGTTTTATTGTTATGATGTGATGATTATTTGTTAGCACCAATTTCGTGAATTTTGATAAAGTTTGTTCCGCCAACTAACAATTCAGGAACTGAACCTGTTATAAGAACTTTATTACCTTCTGCTAAATTCATGTGTGATATCAAGTATTCATCAATTCTTTGTAAGCTTTCTCTGTCGATTTTGCCTTCAAAGTCGAATACAGTCGGATAAACACCTCTATATAGTTTAATATGTCTGCAAGTGCATTTTTTAGGACAGCAGGCAAAAATTGGAACACTTAATTTGCCTTCTGCAAGGAATGCTGCTGTAAATCCGCTTCCTGTTAATGCAACAACTGCTTTGATATTCATTTTTTTAGACATATCAGCGATTGACATACCAATTGCCATTGCCTGACTATCTTTTTCTTCTTCAATCATTTTGCGAGGGAATTTATTTTTACGCATAAATGAGCTTGATTCAACAGTATCAGCAATTCTTTTCATCATTTTTACTGCTTCAACAGGGTAAGCACCTGCAGCAGTTTCTCCTGACAACATAATAGCATCAGTTCCGTCCAAAATTGCGTTTGCAACGTCAGAAGTTTCTGCACGTGTTGGAATAGGATTTTCAATCATGCTGTCAAGCATTTGTGTAGCAACGATAACAACTTTTCTTTTTGTATTTGCTTTTCTGATAATCGTTTTTTGTACAATAGGTACTTTTTCGTTAGAAATTTCAATACCGAGATCGCCTCTTGCTACCATAATACCGTCTGAAACGTCAATAATACTGTCAATATTGTTTACAGCTTGAGGTTTTTCAATTTTAGAAATAATTTTAGCAGTTTCATTACCGTGCTGTTTTAATAATGCTCTTAATTCAACAATATCAGACGCTTCTCTTACAAATGAAAGTCCAAGGTAATCAATGTCATGGTGAGCTGCAAATTCTACGAATTTTTTATCACGTTCAGTTAAAACTTCAAGACTTCCTTGAGAACCAGGAATATTAATCCCTTTTCTTTGTTTAAGCAGTCCGTCAGTAAGAACTTTTGTTACAACAACATCTCCTTCAACTCCTTGAACTTCAAGTTGAATTTTTCCGTCATCAACCATTATCATTTCACCAGGTTTAACATCCTGTGCAATACCTTTGTAGTCTACTGGCAGAATTTCACCTGTAATTTCTGTCTGGTGGCGGAATTTTAGAATTTGGCCTTTTTTTATTTCAATTGATTCAGGCAAATTACCAATTCTGATTTTTGGACCTTGAAGGTCTAAAAGTACAGGTATTAGTGTTTTTTCTTCTTTTTCAATTTCTCTAATGTAATTTAAATTTTGTTCATGCATAGCTACATCACCATGTGAAGAATTTAATCTGAACATGGTTACACCAGCTTGAAAAAGCTCTTTAATTTTTTCTTTTGTGCAACTTGCTGGTCCTAGTGTTGCAACAATCTTAGTCATAGTATAGTTATCCATACTTATCCTTTCTTTAGTGGGTAAACTTAATTTTTTTTCCACATGTTTACAAATTCTAACTTATACGTTATACTATAACACGAAAAGGATTTTATAGTAAATAATTTTTAAGTGAACTTAAAAAAGGAGTTAATTATGAAAAAACTTTTAGCTGGATTAATGGTGTTTAGTATTATGTCGCTGAATACTATTCCTGCACTTGCAGCGGTTGATTTCGCTGATGTCAATGAGGGTTACTGGGCTAGAAAAGAGATTGAAAGTGTTGTAGAAAACAACATCATGACTGTTGATTCTCAAAACCGCTTTTCTCCAGATAAGGCCATGACTCGTGTTGATTTTGTTAATGCGTTACTGAAATTGTTATCTAATGATAACTTAAACGTTAACATCAGCAATCAGTTTAAAGATGTTTCTCAAAGTAATCCAAATTATGAGAACATCTTACGTTCACAACAATTAGGTTTGGTTTATGGTTATCCTGACAAAACTTTTCAACCTAATAAAGTTATGTTGAGATCAGAAGCTCAATCAGTAATCAGCCACATTACAAAAGAAAAGGTTACTGATACTTCTTCATTGTCTCAGTTTAAAGACAGCGCTTCTATCCCTTCCTGGGCAAAACATGTTTATGCTAAAACAATTTCTTATGGAGTATATGTAAACTATCCTGATTCAAGAGAATTGAGACCAAACAACAATTTGACAAGAGCAGAAGCTGCTGTTCTTCTTGCTAAACTTTCTGAAAAGTTAAGCTTGGTTAAATCAGAATATGTAGGTCCTGGAGCAGTTATTGCTGTTGAACACTTACCTAAAGTTAACAGAAAAGTCACTAATGATGTTGTTAATATCACAAAAACTCAAAATATAATTACTAAAGACAATGTTATTGTTGTTGCTTTTGATGAAAAATTTAAACAAAAACTTCATCAAGCAGGTGATGCTGTATATTTTGTAACACCTGAAAACATTGCTACTGTTGAAGGTACTGTTTTAATCCCTGCTAATTCAAAATTCTCTGGTAAGGTTTTGAATATTCAGGATCCAAAATGGTTCAACAAAAACGGCAGAGTATATGTTCAATTAGAAAAAGTTACTTTCCCTTCAGGTCAGGAATACTCTTTCAATGCTAAACCTTTCTATAAAGAATATGCATTAAAAGAAGGTCCTTGGATGACTGCTGGTAAGGTTGCTTTGTGGACTGTTGGCTTAGGTGCTGTTGGTACTGGTGCCGGTGTTGGTTTTGCGTTTATTCCAAATCCTGCTGAAATTGGTACTGGTATTGCAATTGGTACTCCGATAGGTGCCGGCGTAGGTTTTGTATTAGGGCTTGTTACTCCAGGCTTAAAATACAATGCTAAAAAAGGTGAAGAAATTAATGTAATTCTTCTTGATGATGCTGGTATGGGTAAAGTTCAACAATCATTATAATTTAATTTACAAATTATTTTAAGCAAATAAGGGCACTGCTTTCGGGCTAGTGCCCTTAGCTTTTTAGGTATAGTAAAATATTCTCTTAAGTTTAAAATGTATGTGTAAATCATTTTGCTATTCGATTTTTTATTTTAAAGATGGGAGTATTTTTATGAAAAAACTTTTTATTTCACTAGCTTTAATTGGTGCTATTGCAGTTCCTGCTCAAAGTGCATTTGCCTGGGACGGTATTCAGTCACTAAATCCGGTGCCTTATCTGTCTTATCTTAATCCTTTACCTTACTTTGGTATCGGAGAAAATAAAACAAATTTCAGCCTTAATCCATTTACTGGCTTTAAAAATTGCAATAAATGCAAGGTTAATAAGTGTGCCCCATGTGTCACAGGTGCAGCAGCCCCTATTTGTCCAACATGTGTAAAGGCATTTCCGGATAAACCGTGTGATACTTGTTCAAGAATTATGATTCCACAGCAGAGAATTTATGTTCAAGAGCCACAGTGCCCTTGTATGATTAAAAGATACTAGTTAATATTCAAATAGCCCTCTTTATGAGGGCTATTTTTAAAACTCAATATTTTTTAATGTTTGGAAAATTTTATCTGTAATTTGTTGTATGTATTCCTGACTGACCATTCCGTTAATCACAGCATCTGAAATCTGGTAAGTAGGTCTTATATATTGTTGTGCTGTTTTATTTACATCTTGAAACTGCAAGTCTGCTGCAGTACCAGTTTTGCCTCTTAGCGCAGCCCTTTTATACCATCTGTCTTTTATAACTTCAAGCGGTGTGTAAACATAAACCTTTACATCCATAATATCTCTTACGCCTTCGTTTAGAACATAAAGCCCTTCTGTTAAAACAACTTTTGCCGGCTTTTTTAAATCCCCGTTAGGGTCTGAAACACAGGTTACAAAATCATATCTGGGGGATGTAATTTCTTTGCCTTGTTTAAGTTTAATAAGATGCTGTTTCATTAAGTCAAGGTCAATTACATCCGGTGTATCAAAGCTGAAACCTGTTTTAAAAAGTTCTTCATAGCTTCCTGCTTCTTGAAGTTCTTTTGATGTGTCTTTGTAATAATCGTCACATCTTATTACTGTATAAATTCCTTCAGTTTTTTTCTTAACGCAGGCCTTAATTGTATTGTCTACGAATACTGTTTTACCAGATGCGCTTTCGCCGGTAATACCGATTAAAAAAGTTTTTTTCTTTTCCTGAACAACTTTTCTTGCAATATTCAAAATAAGATTATCGGAAATTTTCAAAAAAAGCGGCTGTTCTGCTTTTTTATCTTCATCAAGAATTTTTTTTAAAGACTCAACGATATTTGAGATAATTTCCATATCCCGTCTGCTTGAATAGAAATCGTAATTTGTGAGTCCGTAATCTGTTATCATACTTCCGTAATCCCCTTTAAAAATCTATAATAAATATTTTACTTTAAAGTTAAAATATTTTCCTGCATTACTAAATTTTGTAACAATATTTTTAAAATCTTTAAAGATTTACATAATTTTTGCCGATATGGGAATATGTAAAGAAAAAGAGGAGTATGTTTATGTATCATGATGAAATTTTTGAAAACGCATTAAAAGAAGTTAAAGAAGAAAGCTATGTTGCCTTGAAGCAGGAAATTAGCTCTATGGAAGCAAGTATTGAAAAATTTCTTTCAAAAGTGCTTGGCTGCACTGCAAACTTGGCTGAAAGAGATTATAATGTTTCGACTATGTAAAATTTAATTTCCATATTAAAAAGACCGCTTTAATAGGCGGTCTTTGTGTTTAATATAAGATAAATTTAAGCAGTTTTACAGAAGTTTTGAAAATTTTCAAGCATTCCAAGAACTTCTATTTTTTCCTCATTATTTTCTTGAATTTTAAGTTCTTCTTGTTCTGCCTGTGTTAAAAGGTTTTCATAAGCTTTTAGTGCTTCTTGTGCTTCTTTATCAGTTGACTCAGCATTATTTAGTCTTTTTGCTGATTCTATAAGAAGGGCTTTTTTTATCTCAGGATCTTCTTTAGATAACTGAGTTAATTTTTTAGCATCTTCCTCTTTTTTCTTTTCAAGTTCAGATTTTCCTACAGCTTTTCTCGCAAGCCAGCCTGTAAGACAGCTTACTGCAATACCGCATACTGCGCCTATAATAGTTCCTACTACCGGACAAGCTGCAGTTCCAATTGCTGCTCCAATTGCCGCACCTCCAGCAGCTCCTGCAGCATACCCTGCGGTTTCTGCTGCAACAACTGCTGCGGTTTTTCCAACTTGTTTCCAGCCTCTTTTACTTCCGCATTCATTGAATGTTTGTATTAATTCTGGAACTTCTACAGCAGTTGCCGCAAGAGTAAATAATGCATTACCCTTTACTCCTTTTATGCCTTTTGCAAGTGTTCTTGCACCTTGTGATGTTACTGCTTTTTCTGCGACTTTGCCTGCGAGTTTATTGTATCCGCTATATTTTTTTGCTGCGGCTAATGCTTTTCCACGTCGTGTTGCTGGTACTATTTCCCCTGATACTTTTGCCCTATGAATATTTAATTCTGCCTTTGCCATGGCATCATCAATTTGTCTAAGATATGATTTTAGTTCTGCTCCTTTTTTGCCTTTAGCTTTTGCGATTAATTCTCTTACTTCTTTGTAATAATCTGATTTTATCGCTTTATTTTTAAGTTTTAGCTGTTGTTTAGGAGTAAGTGTATTAAACTCATTTGCCGGCGGAAGCTTATATTCGGCTAATTTCATCTCAAGTGCCTTTAAGGAATTATTGCCCATTCTGTTTCTAACTGTTTCAAATAAGTTATTTCCTTTAAGTGCTTGTTCTTCTGCTGTTCTTAAATTTCTAGCTTGGATGATGTCTTGCCATGCAGAAGAATATTTTCCCTTATTTTTAATAAGCCAATTACCACCTTTGTATGCTTGCTGTAAGCCGGTTAAGCCAACTGTGAAAAGGGCACCGCCTGAAATATTTTCCAATATATTATATGCCGGAACTACTCCTGCTCCAAGCGCATAGTTGGATAATATTTTGTAATCTTTTAATCTGGGATTGTATGAAACTACTCCCATTTTTCCCTTTCCTCAATTAAAAATTGACTTTATTTCCCCGTATATATATAAAAAAGATTTATTTTTTGTTATTGACTTTAAAACTGAATTTATTAAGTTTTATTAAAAAATCAGACATTTTGAAAAAAAATGTCTGACCACTTCCACACTAAGGGACTATGTATTGTATGGTTGTATTTTTAAGCATATGTATTAAAGTTTAATCCTGCGCCTCCTGCCAGAGCTTGCTGAAGTGCCATTAACTGTTCAGGCGTCATTGATGCCCCTGGAGGATTAAATGTTGTTTTTAAAGCAGGTTTGGAATCATAATTTGGATAACCGCGGAATGTTGGCTGTGAGTCAATGTTTTTCCACATATTTTCTTCTTTTTCTGCTAATCTTTGTGAATAAGTTTTTCCAACGATTTTGCCTACAAGCCAATCACCAATAATACCGCCTGCAATCATTCCTACAGGCCCCCCAAGTGCTGCACCAAGTGTGGCAAATAACATGCTTCCGCCAAGTCTTGCACCTGCTTTTACGACTTCTGCTCCGCCTGATACTATACCTTCATCCTTTGTTGCGCGAATAATGTTCGGTAACTCAGTGACTGCAATTATTAAACTGCCAATAATCGGGAGTCTTTTTCCAAGTCCTTTAAATAGACCTTTTGTTTTACCCCAAATTTTGTTTTTTCCTGCTGCTTCTGCAACTTTACCGCCTTCTATCCAGCCCTCTTTTACAACTTTTGGGGTACTTTTTATTGATTCCCATTGAGCTTTCCAAAATCCGCCGCTTTCTTTTATTAATTTATCATTGTGAACTTCACCAGCTTTAAAAGCTTCTTTGAGTTGTCCCCAAAAACCTTTAAAATATTTCCCGCCGGTTCTTTTCCCGTCAGCACCTTTTATTCCATAAAAAGAATCTCTTAATGTAGAAGTTATTGCATCGCCGCCTGTCCCAAAAACAACGTCAGGGTATATACGTGCTGCACGTTTAACATAGTTCCAAGTATTATTTAAACCTACTGAACTTACACCAGTCATAACTAACCTACCTGTTTAAATTAACCTACCTTATATATAAAAAGTTTTTTATTCTGTTAAAATTGCTTTTATAGAATTTTTTTGTAATATTTCTTAATATATTGTAAATTTATTGCATTAAAATTTCTAAGTCGTATAATTTATTTATCTGTAAACAATCAATATGGGGCTAAATATGAGAACGATTACTTTAATAAACGGGGATGGAATAGGCCCGGAAATATCTGAAGCTGTAGTTAAAATTATTGATGCAAGCGGATTAAAAATAGATTGGGATGTTCAGACTGCCGGTGCTGATGTTATTGAAAAGGAAGGTGTTCCTTTACCTGAAAGGGTTTTGAATTCAATAAAAAAGAATAAAGTTGCTCTCAAGGCTCCTGTTACAACCCCTATTGGCAAAGGCTTTCGCTCAGTCAATGTTCAGCTTAGAAAAGAGTTGGATTTGTATGCTAACCTGCGTCCTTGCAAAAATCTTCCTAATATAAAAACAAAATTTGATAATGTTGATATTGTTGTTGTCAGAGAAAATACTGAGGATCTGTATGCAGGAATTGAACGTAAAATTGATGATGATACTGCAGAAAGTATTAAATTAATTACACGCGGTGCATCTGAAAGAATTGTGAAATTTGCATTTGATTATGCTGTAAAAAACAATCGCAAAGAGGTTTGTGTTGTTACAAAGGCAAATATTATGAAGCTTTCTGACGGTTTATTTCTTGAAAGCTATAGAAAAATTTCTGAATCTTTCCCGCAAATTAAAACAAGAGAAATACTTGTTGATAATTTATGTATGCAATTAGTTCAAAATCCTTCTCAGTTTGATGTTTTAGTGCTGCCGAATTTGTATGGTGATATTGTATCAGATTTATGCGCAGGCTTAATTGGCGGACTTGGCGTTGCTCAGGGGGCAAATATCGGAGAGGATTGCGCAGTATTTGAGCCTGTTCACGGTTCAGCACCTGATATTAAAGGTCAAAATAAGGCTAATCCGACTGCTCTTTTGCTTTCTGCGATTGAAATGCTTAGATATATTGATGAAAATTCTTATGCAGAAAAAATTGAATCAGCCTTATTTAAAACTTTAAAATCCGGTATTTGTACGGCAGATTTGGGAGGCACTGCTTCCACAAGTGAGTTTACGAATGCTGTAATTCAAAATTTGTAACCTACTATCTTTGATTCATGAACTGGATATTTGTATTCTAAGAAGTAGTAGCTTTTTGTGTTTTATTGTATTTTGTTAATCCTTATTTCATCAAATCATTTAGTTCTTTTTCTAGTTGGTCTTTTGGCCCTGGTTGTGCTGCTGGTTGAGTGTATTCACGTGTCGCAATTTTTTTGTTTGATTTTTTACGAGCAAGCAACATGATAATAGTTACCACCGCAACTATCGAAATTGAGACAGCAGGTCTGTAGAAAACCCAGGCAATTGCAATTGTAATTCCAGAGAGCACTACTGATATAATAAATGCTGCTACTCCTGAAACAAGATCAAAGAGCCATCCAAGCCCAATGTATGACAAAATATTTGATATCGGTTCAAGCGCAGTCATAATTCCGCCAAACATCATGATAAAACCTAGTAGACGCAGCATCAGCACAAAAGTTGAATTATACGTTTTGAAATGTTCAATCATCTGGGCTGCAGAAGAATCTCCATTTTCAACTAATGCTATGTCTCCAGAGTTTGTCATCTGTACTTGAAGTGAATTACCTAACTGGCGGGCAATTACAGAAATGGTTGAATTAATAGGCAGATATTTATAGGAAATTCTTATATCACCTATTTCAGGATTATTTAAATTCATCCCGCTGTAGTAGTAATTCCCACTGATGTTATAGCCGTTATCAATTTTAGGCAAGTTGGAATAACTCACATTTGCTCTTAATTTACTAATAACACCATTACTTAGAGTAAAGTCACCCATTGTAACATTTTGCGGATAAAAACGCTGTGATTTAACCGGCATAGTATCCGGATTTCTGCTATTGTGCTGCAAGGAAGAATCCCAGTCTTTTGTATAGTAAGTATACCTGCGGCTGCCTGTTTTTTTTCTTTTCTTTTTCCATTGATACATTTCTGCGTCTCTGTCGAGTACAAGAACTCGTGCTTTTAGAATAGAATCACCTACAAACTCATCAGTACTGGCTTTTGCCGTGTAATGCACAAGTTTTCCGTTATTTTCAGGCTGCAAAGAGTTGACGCTAATAACATTTTTTTCAATAAATTTTGCTTTAGTAATGTTACTTGCATAATTGCCTTCATTCCAAAATAAAAGAACAAAAGATCCTAAAAATAATAATATTCCAAACAATATGCTGCTTAAACTTGATCTTCTTTCTTCTCCATAATATTCTTCCATTAACCACCTCTTGTTTTTTGTACTACTAAGTTTTAATCTAAAAGTCCCAAATCTCTTAAAAATCTTTTGTTGTCAGATAATTCTGCAAGTTTTTCATCGTCTGTAACATCAACAACACCTTTTGAAAACAGTTCATCCATAATTTTGTTGTGAGAATCGTTTTCAGGATTTGATAGAACAAGTTTTGAAAAGTTTTTAATGTCACATTCTTTTTCGTATAATTTCACCGCGTTTTCAGAAAGTTTGTCTAAAAAAACGTTTTTTCTGTGGTCAAAGTCAACTTCAAGCGGGTTGATAGTTGTAGAAAATTTTTTCTTTGTACATAATTTTTGTGCTAATTTTTTGAACATGACACAAATCCCTCTTTTACTTATAAATTATATTATATATTGTCAAAAAATCCATAATTCTTAATATTTCGTAAAGAATATTACAGCCTTGATTATAACTTTTATTTGAACTAGAATAATGCCAGAGATTTTTTATAAGACGAAAGAGGTGTATAATGCTTGATATCAAAATGATTAGAGAGTGTCCTGATAAGGTTAATGAACTTTTGAAAAGACGAAATCCGGAACTTTCTATTGATGAAGTTTTAAAAATTGATGAAGAAAGACGAAAAATTCAGACGCAGGCTGATGAATTACGTGCTAAAAGAAAAGCTGATTCTCAAAAAATCGGTTTGATGAAAAAAAATGGCGAAAATACTGATGCTGTACAAGAAGAAGTTCGCAAACTCGGTGACGATATTAAAGCATTAGAAGATAAACAAAATGAATTAGATGCAAAGCAAAAAGATATTTTGCTTCATACTCCTAATATTCCTGATGAAAGTACTCCAATAGGTCTTTCAGAAGACGACAATGTTGAAGTTTACAAGTGGGGTGAACCCAGAAAATTCGATTTTGAATTCAAAGCACACTGGGATTTGTGTGAAGAAAAAGGGCTTGTGGATTTTGAACGCGGTGTGAAAATTTCTCAAAGCCGTTTTATTCTTTATAGAGGTAAAGGTGCAAAACTAGAGCGTGCTATTATAAATTTTTTCCTCGACTATCATACTCAAGAACAGGGTTATGAAGAAATTCTTCCGCCGTTTATGGCAAATGCTGCTACAATGACAGGAACTGGGCAGCTTCCAAAATTTAAAGAAGATATGTATAAATGTGTAGATGAGGATTTGTACCTTATTCCGACTGCTGAAGTTCCCGTGACAAATATTTATTCTGGCGAAATTCTTTCAGAAGAAGACTTGCCAAAATATATGACAGCATATACTCCTTGTTTTAGACGTGAATCAGGTTCTGCCGGAAAAGATACCAGAGGGCTTATCAGAGTTCACCAGTTTAATAAAGTTGAGCTTGTAAAACTCTGCACTCCTGATACAAGCAAAGATGAACATGAAAAATTAACTGAAGATGCTGAAAAAATGCTTCAGTTGCTTGAACTTCCGTATAGACGGGAAGCTTTATCAACCGGAGATATTGGATTTTCTGCCAATAAATGCTGGGATTTAGAAGTTTGGATGCCGTCTTACGGTACTTATAAAGAAATCTCAAGCTGTTCAAATTTTGGTGATTACCAGGCAAGACGTGCTAATATAAGATATCGTGAAAAAGCAACAGGAAAAACTAGATTTGTGCATACAATTAATGGTTCAGGGCTTGCTGTTGGAAGAACTTTCGCAGCAATTGTTGAAAATTACCAGCAGGAAGATGGAACAATTATAATTCCTGAAGTGCTTAGAAAATACACAGGATTTGATAAAATTTAAAATTTTAGAGTTTCAATTTTGGTAAAATAAAACCGCTCTAATTAAGAGCGGTTTTATTTTTTATTTAATTGTTGAATCTTTTATAGTGTTTATATACTTCCCAACAAAATCCCTTCTTTTAATAACTTTTTTAATTGCTCGAATTGGTGCATTAAACCAACTACAAGAAGCAGATATATTTTCGTTTTCCATTAATTTAGCCTCCCAGTAATAACCATATGTACTAACCTCTCCAGGACCTGATATACCTAGATTAGGCTCTCTTGATAAGAGAATATCAGGTTTATTTTCTTCACTTTTAATTAGTTCTTCAAGTTTAGCTAATGTTTTTTTGCTTGCACGATTTATAATTTAATATTATATATTAATAAAGTTTTACAAATTGGCATTTTTAGGGCATAATAATTATAAGAAATAGCTTTTTTAAGGATTAAGATGAACGAATTCCCGTTTGAACTAGATGATTTTCAAAAAGATGCCTGCAAGCTTATTGATGAAGGTAAAAGTGTAGTCGTATGCGCGCCAACAGGTGCAGGTAAAACTGTTATTGCCCAGCATGCAATACATAATGCTATTGAGAACGGAACTAGAATTTTTTATACAACACCTTTAAAAGCTCTGTCTAATCAAAAATATTATGACTTTGGTGAAAAATACGGCAATGACAAGGTGGGACTTCTTACCGGCGATACTTCGATTAACCGTAATGCACAAATCGTTGTTATGACAACGGAAGTGTTCAGAAATATGCTTTATGGCACAAATTTTGGCTCTGTAACAGATAATTTGAAAGATGTTAAATATGTTGTTCTTGATGAAGTTCATTATATGAACGATGAGCAGCGCGGAACTGTTTGGGAAGAAAGTATAATTTACTGCCCGACAAATGTTCAGATAATAGCGCTTTCTGCAACTGTTGCAAATGCTGATGAACTTACAGCATGGATTAATACTGTTCATTCTAAAACCGAACTTGTTGATACAGATTTCAGACCTGTTCCGTTGAGATTTTATTACTTTGACAGCTCTCAGCCGGATAAATTGTTGCCGCTTTTAACCCCAAGCGGCCAGCTTAATAAGAAAATTAAGCCGGAAAAAAGAGTTTTCGGACGTAAACTTCAAAATAAAAAATCTTATGTGAGAAATGTAGTTAGAAATTTACAGCAAAATGACATGCTTCCTGCGATATATTTTACATTTTCGCGTAGAAAATGCGATGAACAAATGGAAAAATGCGCGTCTTTAGAACTTATAACAAAGGCTGAAAAAGCTCAAATTAAGCAATTTGTCGATGAGTATATCGCAGAAAACCCTCATTTGTATAATAATAAGCATTTAGAATATTTATATCAAGGCGTAGCTTCTCACCATGCCGGGCTTTTGCCGGCGTGGAAAAATCTTGTCGAAAAACTTTTTCAAAAAGGTTTAATAAAAGTTGTATTCGCAACAGAAACACTTGCTGCAGGAATAAATATGCCGGCTCGTTCAACAGTCATAAGTTCAACCAGCAAAAGAACAGATTCAGGCCATAGAATGCTTACGGCAAGTGAGTTTTTGCAGATGTCAGGCCGTGCAGGACGACGCGGAATGGATGAAGTCGGATATGTTGTTATTGTCGGCACGCAGTTCCAGTCTCCGGAAGAGGTTGCAGAACTTGTTTTGAGCGATGCTAATCCTTTGGAAAGCCGTTTTTCTCCATCTTATTCAATGGTTTTGAACTTGTTGCAAAGATTTAGTCTTGATGAGGCTAAAGAACTTATTTTGAAAAGTTTTGGGTATTTTTCTTCTGGTTCAAGACTCAAGCCGCTCTTAAAAGCTTATGAAATGAATGAAAAGGAAATTGCTTCAAGAAATTTTGTGTGCCCATACAAACTTTCTGATAAAGAGCTTTATGAATATGATAAATTAAGACATATTTACGTTCAAAATCGCCAGACTTATAAGAAAATTTGTAAGCAAGAAAAGGCAAAAAACAGACCGCTTTCTCCGGAAGCTTTGCAGTTTGGTGCAGAAACAAAAGCAATGCTTAGTAAAATGCATAGTTTTCAGTGTGATACTTGCAAATTGTACAGAAAGCATTCTAAAAATATAGAAGTAATTGCACGTCTTGAGCAGCGTCAGCAGAAGCTTAATAAAGAAATAGAGAGACAGCGTGATATTTTCTGGAATAAATTTTTAGCTCATAGAAGTGTTTTAACTGATTTCGGATATTTGCGCGATGATTATCCGACGGAGTATGGAATCACAACTGCACAAATCCGCTCTGAAAATGAACTTTTTATCGCACAAATTATTTTTTCAAATGTGTTAGACGGATTGACTCCGGCGCAGCTTGCTGCTGTTATTTGCGCAATTACAACCGAGGATTTACGTATTGATATCCCGTACCTTCCTATTTCGGAAACTGTCAGAAAAACTTTGAATTTGATTAGAAATATTAGGCGTAAGCTTGAAAAAGTTCAAAATAGATATTCTGTAGAGGCGCCTATGTATATTAATCCGTATTTTAGTTCACTAATTGAACTCTGGGTTGAAGGTGCTGAGTGGGAGACTATTACAGAGCAGATTGATATGGGGGAAGGTGATATTGTCCGCTCATTTAAGCGTGTTGTTGATGTGTTAAGACAGTTTACGACAATTGATAATGTTCCTGAATCTCTAGTGTTCACAGCTCGCGAAGCAATAGAAAAAATCCTTCGTGAACCAGTTGACATAGATTGATGTGATACTTTATAATGTTAAGGTATAAAAAAAGGAGATTTATTATGAAAAACAAATTAGAAGAGTTCACGGGGGGGGGGGCATAGGCCTAGTCTTCTTTTACACCACTTTTAAGGCCTTTACTTTAGCTGAAATTTTAGTTACTCTTGGAATAATTGGTGTTGTTTCATCAATGACAATGCCCGTTCTTATACAAAGTAATCAGAAAAAAGTTATAGAAACCAGATTAGAAAAATTTTATTCTATGATGGGGCAGGCAGTTACGCTTTCAGAAATAGACAATGGTATGCGTACTGATTGGAAATTAACTGGTGCGTGCGATTCAGAGGGCTCTGAAGATGGTTATGCATGCAATTTAGCAATTTATAACAAATATTTTAAAAATTATCTTAAAGCTACTAAAACTGAAGAAAAAGATGGAAAATTGTTCGTTTATTTTGCAGATGGTTCGGCTGCTAGATTTACCTATTACGGTCATGACATTTTATTTTTCCCTGACGCCAAAAAAGCAAGTCTTGATAAAGTTGTAACAGGCCTTGATACTTTTTTATTTGGTTTTTATCCAGGTTGGTGTGAAAACAATCTCAGAGCAAAGAATTTCTGCAATGGCGCAGTTGAACCATATGTTGGAACTGAATGGGATGGAACTGACGAGGGATTGGGTGATGATTGCGTGAATGCAACTAAAATATTGCAGCTAAACAATTGGAAAATCCCTGAAGGTTATCCATGTTTTAAAGAAAAAGAAGAAGATGTTGATGATATAATTTAAATTTGACAAGAAAAATCTTTTGCAGTTAAATAAAGTGTGTTAGATACATTTATTATTTGTGAAGGACAAAAATTATGATTTCAAAAATTACTTTTACCCCGCAAATTTTTCCTGCGCAAAACAGAAATAATGCAGGAACAAACGCTAATTCATTTGGCAGTACAAAAAAGCTTACAAAAATATTAAATTCTGAACCTGTAAATTCAGCAGTTCAAAACGCTTTTACAAAACTTTCTCAGAACAGATTTAAAAATAATCTTGGTACATACATGACTACAACAAAAAATGCTGATATCTTTTTAAGAGAGACAAAATTCGGTAAACAGGCAGAGTTAACTCTATCTAACGGTATTTTTCAAGGCGGTAGATCATTTATGAATTTTGTAATTGAAAAAACTGCAGGTAAAAATGCTAAAATAACTTCAGCAGATGGTTCTATGCCTGTAAAAGAAGCTGAAAAAATGGTTACAACCTATTTATCAGATTTAAAATAGCTTATATTGTGAATTTTACACTATTTAGTTTTGTAAAATCTTTGATATAAAGAGTTTTGCGCCCCCTTGCGGAAATTGTAAATTTATGTTACAATAGTAGTAGAGGGGCGTTCCTATTTAGGGGCGTCACGTAAGAAAAAGAAAATAGCCCCTGAACAGCAAAAATTAGTCCTTCTCTGAGTGTTATTCCCCAACCCACTCAAAAATAAAAAAGGTATCCTGTTACTTTTTTAACTTGAGGTGACATTATGGATACGTTGTTGTTCTGCAAAAATTTTGAGTACAAATGCGATTACAAACTAATTGTGCATTTAGTAAATGTTTCTATTATCGGGGTTTTGGTGTTGTCGCAAATGCTTTTTCCAATATCAGCAAATGATATAAAACTTGCGCAAACTTCTGTACCTATTCAGGATAAGAATTCGAGTCAAATTAAAGAAAAAATTCTTAATGAAATTTCGCCTGAAACAAGACAGAAGAATTTTGATCTTATGATTAAGCAAAAATTCCCTAAAGCTATAGTAAATGATGTTACTGACGGGGTAAAACACATTAAATTGACAAAATATTACAGTGGAAGACCTGTAAGAATTAATGTTGTTGAAGTTGATTTTAATCTGGCAAAAGATTTGGAATTGACTCCAGCTTTATCTTCATCACAAAATTTGAAAAGCAGAAGAACAATTACAACAATTGCAAAAAACAATAACGCAATAGTTGCCTTGAATGGTACATACTTCAAACCTCAGACTGGCGTTCCATTAGGAACTTTAATGATTGATGAAAAAATGTATACAGGCCCGATTTATGATAGAGTTGCCATGGGAATTTTTGATGATGGATTCGATATCGCAAGAGTTCAATTCACAAGTACAGTAAAAGGCAGCGGACATACAATTAATGTTAATAACATAAATCAGCCAAGAATGCTTTCAACTCATGTAATAGTTTACACGCCGGAGTGGGGAAAATATTCTCCATATGCCCCTAAATATGGTGTTGGACTACTTGTGGTTGATGATAAAATTGTAAAAGCATCTGCAAATCCTATTCAAATTCCTGATAACGGCTATGTAATTTCAGGACCTAAAAAACAATTGTATCAACTTTTAGAAAAGAAAAAAGTTAAATTGGATATAAAAACAACTCCTGAATGGAAAGGGGTAAAACATATAATAAGCGGCGGGCCATATTTAGTTAAAAACGGTGAAGTATTTGTGGATATGACTGCGCAGAAACTAGGTTCAATAGGCGGTAGAAATCCCAGAAGCGCAATTGGGTACACTGCAGATAATAATTTTATACTTGTTGCAGTTGACGGTCGTGAAGGAAGCTCTATTGGTATGACCTTAATGGAATTAGCAAATTTTATGAAATCAATTGGCTGTGTTAATGCAATGAACCTTGACGGCGGCGGTTCAACTGTTATGTATGTCAATGGGCAAGTCGTTAACAAGCCGCAAGCAAGAGGTGGAATTCCGCTTTCTAATGCAATAATTTTGTCAAAAACCTCACAATCTTAAGTCATAGATCTTTTCAGCATGAAACAACCCCTGATATAATCAGGGGCTTTCTTTTATTTATAACTTTAAGTCAGTTCCGTCTGGCAGAAATTGTGATATTGCATGCTGCTTGTTTTTTTCAAATTCGTCTTCCGAAACTCCAACTAATTTGCCATATTGATCTTTATCATATCTTACACATCTATTACCATCATCAAAAAATATCATTTTTCTGTAGTAAATACCATTCTGAGTAAAAACTTCTTCATGTTCAAAGAAATTTTCTCCTAATTTTTCAGTTCTATGTGTGTACACCTTTTTAGCTAAATTTTTTATGCCGAGATGCAGATGAAAGCTGCCGTCGGGTAATTCTTGTTTATAAAATTCTTTATTATCTCCAAAATCACGGATAGAAATTTGTCTTCCGTCAGGATCTTTCATAACTGTTTCTGTTCCTGAAACAACCTTGATTCTTAACCGGTTCATAAATCTTTCAATTAAAGAATTTCGTTGTTTTGGCATGCTATTTTGTAGAAGCTCATTTTTTACATTATCAAATTCTTCTTGTGTACAGGATTGTACAGGATTATCAGCTTTTTGTAATTTACCACCAGAAGTTTTTTCTAGTTTTATTTTGGCTATATCTTCATGATATGGAAAGAAATCTGTTTTTTGTCTTATATATTGTGTATTTGTGTTTAGGTCAAGAATAGTTTCGTAATGTTTACCTTGTTGTTTTCGGTATCCTATTTTATAAATAACATTGTTGTTATTATCTCTAAGTCTGTAAGTTGTGATGGAATGCATTCCTGTATCTTTATCAGCAGAGTTATAAGTTTCCTTGACAATTTCAAGTTTATTTCCATTTTCATATTCTTCGGTGTAAAATTTAATTTTTCCGTGTTTAGTTTTTCTACTTTTTATAGATTTATTTATTATAGACAAAATGTTGTTAGGCTCTTCAGGCGGATGACCATTTTCGAGTCCTTGTTTAGCCGCTACAGCCGCTTTTCTCCACCAGTTATTACTATGACCTATTATTCCCACAACTACAGCTGCCAGGCAGGTTGCACCAATCATGTATTTTGCGGAAGTGCTTAAATGCTTGTCATTATTTTTGTTGTTTTCTGCAACTTGTACCTGTGCATTTGTGCTTTGCACAGGTAAATAAAATTTTTGCAGATTTACTTTTTCAATCGCCATAAATACCTCAGTTAATTCCCCATGTACATGCAAAAACGCAAACAAAAAATTTTTTGCTACTTATCTTCTAACATTTTGGTCAATAATTTCTGAAACGTACGGTACGTAAGAATATTTTCCCATAAAAGAAGTTGCTGCAAGATAAATTAAGAACATGTAAATAATTACTTGTATTATTGAAAAATCATAAAGAACAGGCATATTTAACAAAAAAGTTAATTGTGCAACAATTTTGTTTATAAAAGGAATCACACTCAATATATTGCTCAAAAAGCTTATAATATAAGAAAGCAGAACAAAAGCTATTGATATAAAAATTGATTGAAAAATATGGTATTGCATAAAATGCCTTAAATTAGCTTTTGTAAAAAGTCCGAGAATAAGCCATATGAAACCTGCAAATCCCATTGTAAGGTAACTAAGAGCGGCAACAATTCTTTCTATCAAAAATGGTTCTGAATTGTTTCTATACATTATGCCTGCTCCATTTCTCCATTTCGTTTTTTGTCAATATACTCATCTAGAATTTGAGTATAAATAAGTCTGTACTCATCATTATCAGGTTCAATATTAATTGAAGCTCTATAAGAAGCTATAGCTTGTTCAATATCATTATCTAGATAATGCGCATTTCCAAGAAGCATGTAAGTTTCTGCATTGTTTGGCTTCAATTTTAATGTAGATTTATACAAATCCATTGCCAGATCTATACGGTTAAAGTTTGTATACAAGTTGGCAAGTAGAATTTGTGCATTAATTTCTTTTGGGCAAATATCAATGGCTTTTTTATACATTTCAACAGCCATATCGTATTCACCAAATTCTGAAAGGGAAATTGCATAGCATATATACGCTTTGTAATTGTCGCCTTCCATAGTAAGTGCTTTCTCAAAATAACTGTAAGCTTGTTCTCTTTGCTTCATAAGAGTAAGCGTATTACCTATACAAACAGCTACAATTTTGTTGTCAGGATTAAGAACAAAAACTTTTTTGTACAATTCCAAAGCAGTTTCGTAATCAAAGATTTTAAAACAAACATTACCCATGTCTACGAGTGCAGTAATATTTTCAGGATCAAGCGAAAGTGCTTTTTCATAATAAGCTCTTGCTTCAACATAATCTTCAAAATCTTGATACAGCAAAGCAATTGCGTTATAAATTTCTGGATTAGTAGAGTTCAAATCAATAGCTCTGTTGTAGTAAAATAAAGCTTTCGGAAAATTTTTCCATTCCGCAAAAACATTTCCCATATTGTAGTATATAAGGAAATTTTTTGGATTAATTTCAAGCGCTCTATTGTAATAAGAAAGTGATTTTCTGAAATCCTTTTCATAAAACCACATAGTACCCATACCAACAAGTGCTTGAACATCATTAGGATGAATTGCAAGCAAGCTTTCTAAAACAGACATTACCTTGTCATAGTTCTGCTTGTTTAAATAAAGCTCTGCTAATTTATGATAATGCTCTGCATTTTGCGGTTCTTTAGCCATTGCCATGATGGCTTCATTAATTTGTTTATCTAATTCTTCTCTGCTCATATTTTCCATAACTTTTATTTTACATATTTTCACAAATATTGCAACTGTATTTAGAAATATTAACTGTTGAATTCTGAATATTCTTTAGAAATTTCTCTCCATTCGTCTTCTGATACGCTGAAAGCATTGCTCCAGAACTTTTCTATCGCATAAGTTTCTCTTTCGTCTCTGTGTAAGATATGAACAACTACATCGCCATAATCAAGCAAGTTCCAGCGATTTTTTGTATCATTTTCCATACGAAGCGGAGAACGTCCGAATAATTTTTTTATTCTGTCTTTTGTGTTTTCCATCAAAGCTTTTACCTGCGGTGTAGAATCACCTGTAACGATTACAAAATAATCCGCAAGTGAAGACACATTGCTTATATTTAAAATAGTAATATCTTTACCGAGTTTGTCATCAAGAGTTCCTGCAATGACGCATGCCAGTTTTTTTGAATCTAATTCTTCTGTCATAATTTCCCTTTATATTTTCTAATACTAAAGTTATTATAACACAAGATTATTCAATCATATCAATGCGTTTTTGATGTCTTCCGCCTTCATATTCAGTATTAAGCCATATGTTTACTATATCTATGGCAAGTCCAAGTCCTATAACACGCTCCCCGAGGCACAAAATGTTTGAATTGTTATGAGCCCTTGTAGCACGTGCAGAAAATGTATCTCCACATAAAGCGGCTCTTATTCCTTTAAATTTGTTTGCCGTAATTGACATGCCAATTCCTGTTCCGCAAATCAAAATTCCTCTGTCAGCTTCACCATTTATAATTTTTTGCACTGCTTCTTTTGCAAAGACCGGATAATCGCATGACTCTTTTGAATTCGTTCCAACATCTATAATTTTATATCCTTTTTCCAATAAAAATTTTTTTATCTCTTCTTTGTACTCAAAACCGCCATGATCAGAACCTATTACAACTTTTGTATTTTGCATTAACCTTTACTCCTTTTTAAAAATATTATATACTAAAAAACTCCCCGAAGGGAGTTTTTTTATTATTAAGCATTTTCTTGTGCTTTTTTAAGTTCTCTATATTCCTGTTGAGTAATTTCTTTGCCGTTTGCGTAAAAATGTCCTCTGTGATTATAGTATTTATATTCCAACTTAACTTGTTCATTACTTGCAGGCGCTGTTTCAGGTTTGCTTGCTCCCCCTGCTTGATTAAATCTCGGATTCATCCAGGAGTGTTCTTGATCCGGTGTTGAATGATATTTACCATCTTTTACATTATAAAATGGTGTCTCTGCTGTGAAGAAGTTTGAAGTAACATCTTTCATTGTACCTTCAGGTGGTTCATTACTAGCTGGTTTCGGCGGATCATTTTGTGGTGCTGCTGGTTTTGTAGCAGTTCTTATACCAATGCCGTAACCGTTAAATGAATTGTTTTCTTGAACTAATTCTCCATTTGTATATGTATAATTTGGTGAACCAATTGTTGCTTGATCATTTTTGCTTACACAGGTGAAGTTCAAACTTCCATCAGCATTTGCGCTTACTGTATATTTATATCTGTTTTTAGAACCTGAATCAGTTAATGTAAAGCTTTGCGGTACTCCGTTTGCATCAAGCTGTACATCAGATAAAGTGCCTGAAATATTTGCGGTTTTTCCGCTTGCATCTCTACAAACCATTGCTGCACCATTTTTGAAGTTTGAATAGTCGGTTTTTGGTTTGTTGTCTTGTTCAGTAGTTTGTTGTGCAACTGCTGGTTCAGTCTGAGTGGTTGCAGGTTGAGTTGTTTGAGAGTTTGCTAATTGATCTTCTAAAGTTTCAACTCTTTCTTGCAGTTGGGCAATTTGTTGACTCTGGTCATTTGCAGGTGGAGCTGCCGGTGCTTCACCCCCTTGTCCATCAACAGGTGTTGAGTTGTTGCCTACTCCGAAGAATGAAAGTATACTGCCAAGAATTGATGTACCTAAGCCTAAACCAAGCATCCATTTCATGCCACTGCTCATACCAGGATCTTGATATGCATAGTTGCAATTTACAGAAGGCATTTGATAATTAACAAAATTGTTATTAACAATTGTTGTTCTGCTTGGAATAACGTTACAGCCGCGATAGCCTCTAAACTGGCCTGCGCGTAGCGGGTTATAACTTATTGGTCTTGTTCTTGTTGGTGTTACTCCCATGTAATTCATACTCAATCTCCGTATTTATACTTCTTATATATATAAAGTATATAACGATTATATAATTGCTTTTTTTGATACATTTTGCTTTACAATTGTTTACAATTGATATCTAATATATATATACCCAATATAAAAGCCCTCTGAACAAGAGAGCTTTTATTTATTTATATTATTTAACAATATCTGAAAAGTGAGTATTATGATTTCAATAAATTTGTAATACCATTTACAAACAAACTTGTTGCTGCAAATGTTGTGGCTATATTGCAGAAATTGTTTCCCCAATATCCGCCATAACAAAATACTGGCGGCCTCCAAACAGGCATTGGTCTTAAAGCAGGGCCTCCAAAAAAGTTATTATTTATAATAGTTGTCCTTGAACCTCTAAAGCAATGTCTTGGCGGTAATGTGTTAAAACAGACCATAGTATTTTATCCCCTTAATAATTCCCTTGTATTTATATAAAGTATATAAATGTGCAATAATTGCCTAAAATACTAAGTTTTTATTAACATTGCTTAATAATTAAATATCAAGACCTCCAAACATTTCAAGTGAGGTAACTTCCTTGAGTTTAGGATAATCATCAATATTTTGTGTTTTAATAAAAGAAATTGCTTCGTTTCTGGCAAGTTCAAGAGTTTTTGCGTCTTTAACAATGTCTGCAATAATCAAGTCCGGAAGTCCGCTTTGGCGTGTTCCTAAAAATTCTCCGGGACCTCGTAATTGCAAATCTTTTTCCGCTATTACAAAACCATCGTTTGTTTCTGCCATGATATTTAAGCGCTCGCGTGTTTCTTGAGATTTTGAGGATGTATGCAGGATACAATATGATTGTAAGTCGTTTCTGCCAACACGCCCGCGAAGCTGGTGAAGCTGCGAAAGTCCGAAGCGTTCGGCGTTTTCTATAAGCATAACAGTTGCATTTGGAACATCAACTCCAACTTCTACAACAGTTGTTGACACTAAAATATCATATTTTTTCTCTTTGAAATCTTTCATGACTTTATCTTTTTCGTCATTTTTGAGTTTTCCGTGAAGCAAACCTATTTTGAATTGTGGGAATATTTCATTCTGTAGTTTTTCAGCCTCAATTGTCGCGGCTTTTGCTGAAAGCGTTTCGCTTTCTTCTATTAAAGGATAAACAACATAAGCCTGTCTTCCTGCTTCGATCTCACGCTTAATCAGGTCATAAACCCCTCTGTGGGAGGTTACAAGTGAGGTTTTTATCGGTAACCTCCCCTTTGGAAGTTCATCAATAACAGTTAAATCCAAATCGCCATGAACAGTTAGTGCAAGTGTTCGCGGAATAGGAGTTGCTGTCATAGTAAGCATTTGAGGATTTTGAGACTTCTTCTTTAAAATATTTCTTTGTCTTACTCCAAATCTATGCTGTTCATCAACTACAATTGCACCTAAATTATTGAATTCTATGTTGTCTTGAATAAGTGCATGCGTACCGACGGCAATGTTTGTTTGTCCGTTAAGCAGATCTGTTTGAAACTTTTCTCTAGTTTTTTTAGTTTGACTGCCTAAAAACAATCCTACGCTCAACCCGAGCGGAGTAAGCCAATTTATGAGATTATTGTAATGCTGCTGTGCAAGGATTTCTGTTGGAGACATCAAAGCGCCTTGATAACCATTTTCTACACCTGCAAGAAGCATAATTGCTGCAACTACTGTTTTTCCGCTGCCTACGTCCCCTTGCAGAAGTCTTGCCATTGGTTTATCTGAATTAAGGTCATTAAGAATTTCATTCACAGCTCTTTTTTGTCCGCCTGTAAGTTCAAATGGCAAACTATTTATGAATTTGTGTACAAGGCCTTTTTCTTTAATTTTTAGGGCTAGAGAAGAATGTTTTTCTGTGTTTTCTTCTCTCAAGCGTACAAGTTTAAGCTGGATTAAAAATAGTTCTTCAAAAATTAATGAAAATCGTGCTTTTGACAGCATTTCTTCAGTTTCCGGAAAATGAATTTGTTCAACAGCCTCACGCTTATTTAAGATTCCATATTTTTCTCTAATAAAGTCAGGAATAACATTTTCAATGTCGTTTTTGTATAGTTGAATTGCGTTGTATATTGCACGTCTTAAGACTTTTATGCTTAAATCTTCACAAACTGTGTATATCGGAACAATTCTTGCAAGATTAAGGTTTGAATTTTTCCCGTCGAGAAATTCTCCGGTCATAATTGAGTAACTTGGTTTATCAATAGTTAATCTCTTATCATAGTTATTCATTTTGACTGTCCCTGAAACCATTATGGCCGAATTTCTTGGAAATTGCGCCTTAATTCGCTCAAGCATAAATCGGTTCGATTTTGCCTGGAAAAAGCTTAAATCAAGTCTGCCGCTTTCATCTGCAATTACAACTTTAACTACTGCCAGATTATTTTTTGTGTTAAAAGCTGAAACTGATTTTATGTATCCAAAAATGGTTGTGTTTTCGCCTTCTTTCAAATTTTTTATAAGCGTTCTTGATGAGTAGTCAATATGTTTTCGAGGGAAATACATAAGTAAATCTTGAGCAGTATAAATCCCAAGTTTATTCAGCTTGTAAGCAATTTTAGGCCCGACGCCTTTGATATACATTACATCAACTTCAGAAGGCTTTTTGTTAATTTTTGTATGCTCTGCTGTGTCATTATTCTCATCTTTTGGCTTTAGTTCTGATTTAATTACCCGTATAAGGTTGTCTATTGAGCGCCTTCTGCTATTAATGTTGTCAAACGGATATTGCTCAAATGCTTCAATAATAACCGCCCATTTGGGATTTTTGTTTGATAATTTATAATGCTTTTTCGCTTCCGCCTTTATAAAGCTTGAAAACGGCTGAGTTTTTCCGTGAATATCAATATATTTGTACTTAATCTCTACTTCTATAGCTTTTTTTAACTGTTCAAGATTATCAATCATGGCCTAATTTTGCTTTACTCTTAAAACTTCGTAAATGTCCATTTTTTTAGATTTACCGCGGATTGTAACTTCACTGATTTTTATTACATCCGTTATTGCGCAAACATATGAATATGTAGAACTGCTTATTAAAAAGTTTGTTTTGTAAACCTTGTTGTAGCTTTCAATTCTGCTTGCAAGGTTAACCATATCACCAATTACAGTGTATTCAAGACGTTTTTCAGAGCCGATATTTCCAACAAAGGCCTCGCCAGTATTTATGCCGATCCCTATTTCAATTTTTGGTTTCCCTTCATTAAGCCATTTACCCTGAAGCCATTCTACTTTTTTAAGCATCTCATAAGCGCATTTTACTGCATTAGAAGGGTGGTTTATATCCTGTATGGGTTCACCAAATATGGCCATTACAGCATCTCCGATGAATTTATTAATAACTCCGTTATATTTTGTAATAATAGGTTCAATTTCAGAAAAATATTCATTCAAAATTTTAGAAACATCTTCTGCAGTCATTTTTTCGCTCATGCTTGTGAAACCGCGAATGTCAGCAAATAATACTGTTACATTTGCTTTTTTGCCGCCTAATTTTATATCATCAATATTTTGAACAACATTCTGCATAATGTCCTGAGAAAGATATTTTCCCATTGCTTGTTTAATTTTCTCTTTGTTTCTGCCTTCAACTATAAATCGGTATGAGTAGCCAAATATCATTGTCCCAAGCTGGGCTGCTATTGGTGTAAAAATCAAAGGCGCTATATTGGAGTTAAAGCAGACAAAGCAGAATAACAAATATAAAACAGCAATCGCTAGAAGAATTAAAAAAGATACAATAAATGAAAATTTTGCTATAACAATGAAACTAATAATTGACAACAAAGCTATTGCAAGAATATTTTGTGTATTTGTAGTGTTATTAATAAATTCATTATTTAACAGATTATCAAGAGCAGTTGCTTGAACATCCATTCCAGCCTGTTTGAAATTAATTGGAGTCTCTAGAATATCCGCAAGCCCCATTGCTTCTGCCTTTGCGTTGCCGCCAATTATAACTATTTTATCTTTAAACTCATCTGGAGAAATAATCGGCTGCTTACCCTCATTTAGTGCATGGTATGAATCAATTATGTCTATTGCTGAGTATTTCTTGTGAGAATATTCGCTCCCTTTAATGTATTTGTAAAATTTGATATTGTGTCTAATGTTCCCGTTTCTAGAAGACACTGGAATTTCCAAACCTGTTTTATCTATTAATATGTAATCGTCATATAATGAAATTTTATCTGTGTTATTTAGTCTAAGGTACGTTCTCAGCGCTAGTGACGGATAAAATTCGCCTTTATAAGAAATCAGGTCGATTGATTTTCTAACTACAGAATCAAAATCTTGTGCAACATTTACAGCCCCTGCATATTTCAATGCATCAAAGTATGGCTGAGGATATGGCCTAATACTATTAAAGTAGTTAATATTTGTCTTTGAGGTTCGCTTATCTTCAACATTAATTTTGAATTTATTTAAGAATTTTTTATCATATTCTATGCCATTATCAGATGCATTATATTGCGCTCTTGTGGCAATAAATCCGCCGATGAACTCGGGTGTATTTTTGACTGTTTCAAAAAATCTTTTATCTGAATCTGGATTTTCAGAGTCAAGAGTATTAAAAATAGTGTCAAATGTTATAACCTTTGCATCTGTGTACTTGTTAAAATATTCCAGAATATCTGCATACAAAGCTCTTTGCCATGGCCATCTATGCGCCTTAACAGACTTATCATCAATAACTATTAAAGCTATATCACTGCTTCCTGTATGCGTTGAGGGCACAATGCGCATCATAAGATCATAAAAACTGTTTTCCCACAAAAAAAGCGAAAATACAGATATCACTGAAATCAAAAATAAATATAAAAAAGCTGACTTTAGAAAAAATATTTTTTGCTTAATCTTTTTCATTAAAAATCCCTCTTTATAATTTTATGATATAATAAATTCCAAAAAAAGGATAGTTTATGAATAAAAATTTAATTGAAATAATAAAAGAGGAAAAAATATATCCAATTTTGCGCTGTAAAGACCCTCAAGTTGCAGTGGATACTGCAAAAGCGCTTATTGATGGAGGAATAAAGGTATTAGAAATTAATGCAGAACACCCCTCTGTATATAATGCAGTGAGAGAAATTTCTAACTATGCAGGTGTCTGTGCTGGAGGAATAATTACTTCAATGCAGGCTCAAGCTGCTATCGAAGCCGGTGCAAAGATAATTTCATCTCCAATATTCCACATGAATTTAGCAAAAATTTCAAAAAATTCTCAAATACCTTATATTGCCGGAACTTCTACTGCAAATGAGGCTTATTCGGCATGGAAAGCAAGAATTCCTTTGATTAAAATTTTTCCTATAACAGCTATGGGAGGTGCAATGTATATTGAAGATTTGCTTCGTCCTATGCCTTTTTTGCAGATTATGCCTATAGGGAATGTAAAACTTGATGAGGTTAAAGATTATATTAATGCAGGCGCTGCTGCAGTTGGCGTTGGACGAGATTTTTATGACGGATATTCATACAGTGAAATTACAAAACGCGCTCAAAAAATTATTTCAGAATTAAAAGGTTAATATGGAACAAAAATTAGATATTATCACAATTGGTGAAAGCTTAATAGAGTTGTCAACGGATGAGAGTATGAGTTCTGCCGAATGTCTTCACAAATATTATGGCGGAGATGCTCTTGCAACTGCTATTGCTGCACTTAGATCAGGTTCAAAAGTTGGATTTATTACAAGAATAGGCGATGACGCTTTTAAAAATTTCCTTTTAGAAAGCTGGCAAGATGAAGGACTTGATATTTCGCAGGTAAAACTTACAAATGAGCCTAATGGATTATATTTTATTGCACGTCCATCTTTAAAAGAAAAAGAACTCCTCTATTACAGGCGCAAAATAGCTCCCTCTAAGCTTTCTTTAGAAGACATTTCTCCAGATTATATTAAAAATTCAAAAGTTGTCTATGCTTCTGGCGTAACCCAATCTCTCTCGCTTTCTGCTGACGAAGCTGTAACTTTTGCTTTTAAAATTGCAAAAGAAAATGGGATTACTACCGCCTATGATCCTAACTATTATTCAAAAATAATTACTCAAGAAGATGCTAGAGAAGATTTTTATCACGTTATAGAGCATACTGATATTCTGTTTATGAGCGCAAAATACGATACTGTTAATATTCTGGAATTGGATTCTGCAGAAAATATTATAAAAAAACTCTGGGATATGGGAGTTCAAATAATTGTGATTAAGTCAAGTGAAAAAGGCGGGTACTACACAGGTTATAGCGGAAATATTTCTTTTACGGAATTCTATACTAGAGACGTTGTTGATACAACATGCTCCGGCGATGTTTTTAATGGAGGTTTTTTGCATGCTTTAACTCATGGATGCTCACCTTTTGAGGCTACAAGGTTTGCGTCAATTGTTGCAGGACTTCAAGCACAAGTTGTTGGCGCTATTAAGCCTATTCCATATAAAGATAAAGTTTACTCAATTTTTAGAGGAGAAGCTTAATGACTAAAGTTGCAGTGTCTGGTTATTACGGCTTTAATAATTTTGGGGATGAGGCTATTCTTTCAGTCATAGTTAATAAGCTGAAATTTTTGAATGCTGATGTAACTGTTTTTTCAAGCAATCCAAAATTTACAAAGAAAAATTATGGTGTAAAATCTGTTAAATCTTTTGATTTTATTAAAGTTATATTCACTTTAATTACTACAGACGTTCTTGTCTCCGGCGGCGGAAGCCTATTACAGGATGTCACAAGCTCAAAGAGCTTATTATACTATTGCTTTATAATATTTTGTGCTTTAGTATTTAGGAAAAAAGTTATAATTTTTGCACAAGGAATTGGGCCTGTAAATTCTAAGTTTAATCAATTTATTGTGAAAAAGCTGTTAAAAAGATGTACATATGTTTCAGTGCGTGATGAAAACAGCTTAAATTTGTTGAAAAAGTGGAATGTTAATGCAGAATTGGTTTGTGATCCTATTTATTCTGTCTCTGTGCCTAAAGCTGGCGAATCAAATATTGTTGGTGTGCAGCTTAGAGATTATAAAACATTGAGTTACACCCTTTTAACAAAACTTGCAGAACAAATAGTAATTGAATTCAGTGATAGAAAAATAGAAATTTTTTCATTTCAAAATAGAATAGATTTAGATTTGTGCAAAAAGTTTGAGGGCATTTTAAAAACTCTCAATCCTGATATTGAAACTGAGGTTGTGCCAGCCAAACCGCTAAGAGAAACTATTGAAAGACTTTCAAATCTGGAATATTTGATTGCAATGCGATTCCATGCAATACTTGTCGGACTTATGGCCGGTGTAAAAACCTGTGCCATTAACTACGATATTAAAGTTGAAAAAATCGCTAATGATGCTAAAATACCAATTATATCCATGAATGCAGAGGAAGATTTTTCTAAAATATTTGAAGAGCTTGAAAAATTAAATAAGGATGATTTAATAAAATTTGCCCAATCAAAGCATTTTGACTGGACAAATTTTGAAAAAGTTATTAATTAATAATTTATTTCTTTTGGTTTCCGAATAAGTTTGTATAACCTTTTCTTAGAGCTTTATCAGCTGCATTTGTACCTGATTGGGTAATACTTTCAGAAAGTTTCGCAAAATCTTCAGATGCAATTTCGCCGTTAATATTTCCTGTTAAGTTTTCGGCGTCAGCCGCAGCAAACATCGCAGCACTTTCTTTCCAATCTATAACTTTATCGCCGTTTTGATCTAGTTTTGCAAAAGCATTTCTTGCCATTTGCTCAGCCTTTGCTTTTGCAGCTTCATATTCAGCCTTTTCTTCTTCTGTTGCATCACTTGGTAATGCTGCAAAAGCTGAATTTAGACTGTGTTGAACAAATTCTTTTTCTGTAACATAACCATCGCTGTTACCGGCTAGTTTATCAATATTTCTCAGATATGACTTCCCTAAATCACTTAGACTTGCTTTATATTGTTTTGCTAATTCTTTTGCATCTCCTCCGTTTTCTAATGATTTTTTCCAATCATCAGATACTAAACTGAATTTTTCTCCACTGACAACTTCACCATCCTTATCCATCATAGATTTAGTTGCATTTTCAAAAGCTTCTGCTTTAGAGGTATCTTGATTATCTGAAACTGCTTCAGCCTTTGTATTGTTAGTTTTTAGAAGTCCTTCAGCCATTCTTTGAGCTTCAATTGCCAATCTATCCTGCACGCCTTGCATATATGCAGCCTGGCCTGCAACGTTAATAGCACCATAATTTAAACCCATCATAGGATATCCGCCACCAAAAGAGTAGCCTCCGCCAAAGTAGCCACCCCAGATGCTTCCGCCACAAGAATTCATGTCTTTCATAATACCATAGGTAAGGGCTGTATTTGTAATTCCCGTACCAATATTAAGTAAACTTTTGCCGAATTCTCCGATATTGAAAGTCATGTTTATCCTCGTATGCAATATTTATATATATTGTATATATAAATAAAGTATTTTGATTATATATAATTGCCTAGAAATTCTTTTTATAATAGTTATATTCCCTTTTATACTGTGCTGTTTAGCCTATTATAAAATACATTTACAATTCTTAATAAAAAAAATTTTAAGATTTTAATTGACAATTGATTATCTTTAGGTTATTATCAATATGCTGAAAGACACTTGTTGAGAGGTGTTTACAGTAAAAATAAAATATGCCCTGGTGGCGGAATCGGTAGACGCGTCGGACTTAAAATCCGGTTGGAGTTAAATCCAGTGCCAGTTCAAGTCTGGCCCAGGGCACCACTAAAAAAAGAGAACGAATGTTCTCTTTTTTTTAATTATTGGTAAAATCAGCTAAATATCCGTCTAAATCTGAGATTTTATGCTCTATATTGTTGAGTAATTTCGTAAGTTCCGCAATTATCACTTTTTCGTTCTTTAAGCTTGTTTTTCCAAATAGAGCCGGATAAATAATATTTGATAAGAACATGTCCTTAAAGGATTTTATATCTTTGTAAAAATCACAGTCGATTTGATTTTTTACCTCGCACAAATCAATAAATAAATCTCCGATTGCACCTTTGGCTTGCTGAATTTTTCTTCTTTCAATTAATTTTTTTATTTTTACAATATGATTTAAAATAATTTCATAGTTTTGTTTAAGAATTTCTTTTTTTTCAGGCAAAATCTTAGTAAAATAATTTATAGTTTGTTCATAACCTGATTTTATAAGTGATTCTCTCTTATCGGAAGGAATGTTGAAGTCAACCAGAATTACATCACCGGTATTAAGTACAATGTAATCAAATTTATCGCACTTTGAATATATGCTTGTAACAAACGATGTTGCAGTTGCAGTCATGCAGCTATAAACAGCATTTGCATAATCAAGCGCGTTCATATCATTGTCATCAGTCAATCCTTCCAGTCTGAATTCAAGAACTCTTTCGCCTTTAACAAGCAAATTTTTTGAAAGCTTCCACATAGGCCAGCTTTTTTGAAGATCTCCATCAACGAGAATAGTATTGTTGTATTCAATAGGACGCATTAAACCTGGCATAGAACAAGAAATTCTAACAGCTTTTGCAATTTCAAAATCAGGTGTTTCAAACCGCGAAAACTCTTTGCATTCAAAGTTAGATAAATCTGTTGTAATTATTACAAGATTTTTTTCAATATCCTTAAATGTAACCGCTCTGTTTGAACCTTTTTTGTATTTTTCACCGTAAAATTTTTGTTCAATAAGTTCTCTTAGCCATTCCAGAAAAACTTCCCCTTTGCTCAAAGCAAATTTAGGCCCAATCCCAAGCTGTATATCCTTAAATAATTCAAAATTTACTTTAATAAAAATCTCTTTTAATTCTGCGGCATTATACCCTACGGCAAGCAGAGCAGCTATAATCGAGCCTACAGAGGAGCCAGCCAGTGTTGTCGGATTAATCCCTAATTCCTCCATGGCATTTATTGCCCCTACATATGACATGCCTCTTATCGCGCCGCCGCCGAACAAACATGTATATTTTAAATATTCTTTTGTCATGCCCTTATTATACTTATTTACTAAATTTTATTCCTGTATCAAATAGTGTATTTTTGTAATACTTAATATCATTTGAAGGCTGAATATAAGTTTCTTTTACAGTTTTTGCCGGCACAAATACCCCGAAAACTTTGCTTTCATAAACAAGTTTCCAATCATTAGAATTCTTGAGTTTATTATAAACAGGATAATAGTTTTCAAGAATCATACAATCGGGTGGAAACCTGTTTAATATTTCATCCCAGCCAGGGTTTAAAAGATAGAATTTTTTCAGAAGTGGCACCATGTAATCATAGTAAACTTCCTCGTACCTGCCATCCATAAAGATTAAATTATTAGGATAAAGCTTGTAGGAAACATAGCTTCCAAGCCCGAAATTGACAAGAATATTTCCTTTAATGTTGTTTTTCTTTATAAATTCAACTTCCTTAATAGGATAGGTTTCAGCCATTACAGGCAGCGAAAAATCTTTTGTAACAAAGGTAAATAAAGATAAAAATAACAATAACCCGTAAACTAATTTGTTTTTCCAGCGTGGAAGTGTTAAATTTTCAACGAGTTTATAAAAATCTTCATACGTATATGCAACAGCTGCAATCGAAAAGAATGGTATGAGCTTCAGATGGCTTATTGCAAGATATAACGTTACGAGTAATACAATTATTTTTACTTTATCTGCCTTTTGATAAATAGTTTTTAAAGAGTTCAATTTTAGGAATTTCACAACATTTACTGCCTCAAATAAGCAGACAAATGCCATAAAGAATTTAAACGGCATGTGTTTAAATAAATGAAATTTTGAAAAAATTCCCCACCACTCCATAACATCAGGTCTTTTCATAGTATTTGCCATCAACAAGAATTTAATATAATCATATCCCCACGGGTTGATAAACATTACAAGCCCTGAGATGAAAAAAGTAAGCAGGTATTTTTTGTAATCTTTTTTATTAAGAAATTCCCCTGCTGCATACATAATTAAAAGCCCCATGCCAGCAACTACACCGCCATGAATATTATTCCAGAATATTGTTATAATAGGGATTAAGTACAATAATTTATTATTTCCTTGACGGACTTTTTCTAGAATAAATATAAATATTGTAAAAAATAAAAAGCTGAATAAATGGCATCTTATCGGGTTATTAAGATTTCCCATTACCCCCATAAGTGCGAAAAAATAAAATAAGATATTATAAGGACAAATATTAGTGCGTAATTTAACAATTTTTGAAAGTACATATATTATTAAAAAGATTAGCACAGCCTGGAGTATAATCAGGCTGTAAGGGCCAAAATATTTAAGAAACGCATAAAAAATAACCCCTGCGCCCCACTCATGATCCCACCAGGTGTGAACTGGTGGGTATGAAAGAAAATCTGTTTTTAAAACATGCCCGCCGTCAATTACTCCCATGCCTGCAATTAATCGTGCCCAAAGGTCGAAATCAAAATTCAATGCATTCATTGAAAAAGACAATATTAACAAAAATAATGTTATATAAAATAAAAAAGATTTATATTTCCCCATACAACAATTTTAGCATAAAAAAACAGACCCTTTACATTTGCAAAAGGTCTGCGAGATTTTTATGAAAAATTTATTTAAGCAGCTTGTGAACATTCGATTTCACGAATTAGATATTCAGCAACCCATTCAAAATCTTTATTATTCTGGGCAGCTTTTTTCAAATATTTAACGGAAGCGTCACCAATTCTAATCAAAGTCATAGCAACAACTCCTCTTTTGATGCCTCTAACAACTTGAAGCTGGTCAACAAGTTGAGGTAATACTGAAGTTCCAATTTTAACTAATTTGTTTTCAACTTCATTTTTAACAGAGTTGTCTGCGTTGTCTAATTTTGAAAGAATTTCGTTAACTGTTTCCATAAATCTTATCTCCATTACTTAATTATCATCTATGTTCTTATTATAAGTCAAAAAATGATTGAAGTTAGATTTCCTTACATAATCTTTATATCGTATAAAGATGATATTAAGAATAGAGTTTAAATGTTCTTTCAACGTTTTTGTCAATTGCAGATTTTATTGAATCATATTCTGTTTGCAATGAGTTATGTTCAGTATCAATATTTTTTAATTCAAGGTCGTATTGTTTGTCTTTAGCTTCAATTTTATTCATTGCTTTTTGATATTCAGCTTCTGCAATGGTAACAGCAAGGTCATTTGATTGTTCTGTAATATCACTTACAGTGGTGTACATAACAGAAGACCATTCATTTGACTCTGTAACCTGTTCCATTGTAACAAGTCCGCTTTCTAGTGCATATTTAATCCATTCTGCACTTGCAGCAAGTCCGTTACCAAGAACTTTAAAGTTGTTCTTTTCGCCGTTGCCCATTCTTTCAAATAAATTTGTATACCATTGAGCTTTTTTGTCTGCATCGCCAGTACCGTTAGGGTCAGTACTATCAATCCATGCTATTTTAGGTTCGCCATATAAATCCATCATGTTTTCCAAGGTAAACAAATCTAGTACTTGATCGAAAGCATCAGTTATGTTTAATCCTTTGTTTTTCATTAATTCGTATAAATCTTCATATGTAACAAGCTGTAAAAGTTCACTATCACTGATTCTACTTGCATCTGTAAACAAGAAGTTTGCAAAATCTCTAGCAGTATTTACAAACTGTGTTACATCACCAGTTCCTGGAAACGTAGTTGGGTCAATGTGGTATTCCAATCCGGAAGTCCACATAGTGTACGCCTGAGTTATTGAAGATAGCAAAACTTCTTCTCCCGCGCTTGCGCCAAGAGTAATTGTGCCTCCTTGAGCGCTTGTCCAGGTACAATCTTCTGATGTTGTTTTTCCTGCATTTATCATATCTGTAATAGCACTTGTAAATACACTTGTTTTTATGCCTGACAAAACAACTTGATCTGTACCATTTGCTTGTATCGTCATAGACACAGTTGAATCACTAAGATTTTTTGATGTTACCTGTGCGCCATCTGTTGGGTTTCCAGCAACGTAGCCGTTAGGTTCAGTATCATCGTTATAGTAGTAAACATTGGTTGTGTCAATTTTCCATGAACCATCTGTCTGCTTAGTAAATTTTAAGTAAAAATCATCTACTGCAGCGTAGCATGTGCTTTCACCATCCATTTCAAGGCTGAATCCGTATTCAGTTGTAGGTCCGCCATGAACATCAGAACCATTTCCTATGGTGTGTCCTGCAGAAGCTTTTCCACTATCTAATATCTGCATAACATTTTGATATAAAGTGTTGCTTGTATCGCCTCTAAGTAAGCTGCCGCAACTTTGAATATATTGATAAAATTTATCAAATGATGATTCAACGTCACCTGTGTTAAGGTATTCTTTTCCTTCAAGTGGATCTAACTTGTTTGTTTTAAAATCAGCAAGAGATTGACCGTCTATTAAAACTTTGCTTACAGTTCCTGAATAAGCACTTCCGTCTTCATTTTTTCCGGTAATCAATGCACCTTCAACATCAGGCCAGATTGTATCAACCAATGTTTCATATTCTTCTGCAAGTGCATCACTGTATTTAGTATAGTTGTAATATGCACTTGATTCTAACAAAGCTGTATAACCAGGATTGCCATTTGTTCCCATATATAATGATTCAAGTTCCTGTGGTGTGTAGCCAATGCCATCAACTACTCCTGACGCATCTGTATATTTAGATAATTCGTCAAAGTATGTTGTACCTTGAGTTAATCCGTATGAAGCTAAAAATCTGTCTAAACTGCCTTGTGCATTTACATAATTTGCTGCATCAGTTTCTGAAACAAGAACCTGTCCGCTTGAATTTGCAAGTGCATACTGATTATTATACGGATTATATTTTGTTAATGAATTATAAGTTAACTGCTGGTATGATGAAGTATTATCAGGACCATAGTTTGTAAACATCATTTGTGCTTCGTTTAAAGCAGTTGTGTATGCTTCACTAGCCTGAGAACTTTCTGTTGCTAAACGCAGCTTTGAGTTATTGATAAGCTGAGCTCTTAACTCGTTATCAGACATACGAGATGTTATTGATAATAATCTTGCTTGTCCTGCTGCCATTCCCATAGCTTTAACTTATGTCCTTTCTTATCCTTTAGTAACTTTTGTGCCTTACTATGGCTATCGGCTTTTTTATTTATTATCTTTAATATTTAACGAGTTATTGTTACAAATTCTTAATATTTAAATTTTTAATAAAACCTTTTTTAATCGTTCAAGTTTCTTTTTATCTGTACCAATACCACACAATAACATTGTCGATTTTTCATTTGTTTTTTCGTCTTCTATATTGTACTTTTCAAATAGAAGTTCTGAAAGTTCATATCCGCTTAAATTTTCTTTTTTTATAAGAATTTTCAAAGGATCGTCCCCGAAAAATTCCAGATTTTTACAGCCTGTTTTTATATCATTAATTTCCTCAACAAGCTGTTTTATAGCAAGCCTTCCTTTTTTGCTGTTTAGGTAATTTATATTTGCTTCAATTGTTGCCAGAAGTGGATAAGATGGTGATGTTGTATTAATCATATCCAGCGCTTCTGATGGATCTATATCGCAATTTGAATGTAAAAGTGCTGTAGGATTTAGACCACCTGCTGTCTTATGCAAAGATTGAACTGTAAAATCAGCAATGTTTACAGCGCTTTGAGGTAATTCATCAGAAAATGGATACAAAGCACCGTGCGCTTCATCAACAATTAAATATGCATAATACTTTTTACAAACGTTTTTTATTGCACATATATCAGAAACTATTCCTTCATAGCTTGGCGATGTTATAATTACAGCCTTTATATTTCCTGATTTTAGATAATTCTCAATTAACTCCGGAGGTGTTCTATCTGGAATTCCCCAGGCTTCAATCTCATCCAACTCATAAAAAACAGGTTCACAGCCTGCAAGTTTTACAGCATTTTTATGGCAGGGATGAGAATGCTTCCACAGTAAGACTTTATCGCCATTTTTAGTACAAGCCAAAACAGAGGCAATTATACCGCTTGTAGAGCCGTTTGTAAGAAATTTGGTATAATTTGTACGATATACCAAGGCTGCCTTCTTCTCGGCTGCGTAAAGCGCTTCCTGTGGATTATGAGCATCAGTTTCTGATATGTCATATTTATAAAATTGTCTGAATTTATGAAAAATAAAAAACTTTTGTCCATGCGATGGTGTTGTAAACAAAAGTTTTCTATTTTTTTTCTTGAGTAAGCTTATTAATCCCATTATTTATTTCTAATTTCTATACTTCTTTTTGCACAGTACTGTGTAAGCGTCATTTTATCTTTGCTGTCATGGTAGCTAAATCTTCCTGAGATTGTGTAGCCGCCATCGCTATTCTTTTCAATTCTTATAGGGCTGAAAATGCATTCAATATTTTGCTCTGCTGATAGAGGTAAAGTTACAGTATATTCTGCTTCAATGTTTACGTTTTCATTAGTTTTAAGCTTCATACCGCCTGCAGAGATATCAAGAGTAGTTATTTTGTGGGTTTTGTTATCACCATGCATTTCTAAATCGTATATGAATTTAATACGTCTATATTGACGTCTTTGTAAAAATTTGTGTTTTGCAGGATTTGCGATAGTAAGAGTTTTTCCTTGAATTTCCTTTGGATAAGAATCAAAATACAAAGTTCCATGGCTGGTTTGAGTATAAAATTCACAATAATTGTGTTTTACTATTCCATCTGAATCGTAATCAAGTTCAACTTTAAAACCATCTTGTCCAACTTCGGTTATTGTTCCTTTATTTGCAAATTTAAAATCATGTGGTACAATTGTAATTCTCTTGTCTTTTTCAATTAATTCTCTCATATTAATCCTCGTTAAAAATATTTTATACAAATAATACAACATTTTATTCATTTTGTCGATATGTTAAGATATTAAAAGAAAAGCCCCTCCAAAACCGAGGGGCAAATACTGAGCAATCAGAAGAGTTGAGGATTTACATTTATATACTATAACTTTTTCTAACCAAAAACATTAGAGGAAATAACAATTATTTTTCATAAAAAAATAACCCCTAAGTATTAGAGGTTATCTTTTATATTCTATTTTATATTTAGCCTTATTCTTTCAAGAATGACTCATAATTTCTTGCAAGCAAATGAGTTCTAACCTGATTAATCAAGTCAAGTGCAACACCAACCATGATTATTAACGATGTTGCGCCAATACCCTGAATTGTTTTGATATTAGTTAAATAACTTGCAAAAGATGGTACAAGTGCAATAATTCCAAGCCCCATAGCACCAATGAATGTAGTTTTAGACAATATTTTGTCTAAAGCTTCTGCTGTCGGCTTTCCAGGCTTGATCCCCGGAATTGAAGAACCATATTTCTTCAAGTTATCTGCAATATCTTTTGGCTGCATATTCGGCATAATTGATGCATAGAAGAAAGTTAACGCAACAATAAGCAAGAAATACAATACATAATATGCAATACCGTCAGGACTCATAAATTGTGTTAAACTAACAACAAAATTTTTAACTGCAACTGACTTAAAGTTTGCCTGTCCGACAAGGCTCAAAATTGTTGACGGGAAAAGCAAAATTGCAATTGCAAAGATAATTGGCATTACACCGCCTGGATTAAGTTTAAACGGAATAAACGAATTCATGCCGCCATAAACTTTGTTTCCAACCTGGCGTTTTGGATTAACAATAATAACTTTTCTTACAGCTTCCTGCATAATAACAATAAAAATCATTGTTGCAAAGAATATAAGCAGTAACATAGCTAATCCTAGCTGCATTGTACCATTATGAGCTACAATTTGCGCCGTACGAGAAGCATAAACAGGGATACCTGATAAAATACCTACAAAAATGATTAAAGAACCACCATTACCAATACCTTTTTCGGTAATAAGTTCAGAAATCCACATTACAAGCACAGAACCAGCCGTTAACACGACGATTGAGCTTACAAAAAACATTGCAGGATTTACATTAGGCAGCACAGCTCCTGGTAAGTGGTGCAAATACAACATAAATATTAAAGCCTGAAATGCCGCCAATACAACCGTAAATATACGTGTATATTGGGACAATTTTCTTCTGCCGGCTTCACCTTCTTCTTTCTGCAATTTTTCCAGTGAAGGAATAACAACTGAAAGAAGCTGGATGATAATTGATGATGTAATGTAAGGTCCGATACCTAAGGCAAAAATAGATACCTGCCCCAAAGCACCGCCTGAAAACAAGTCTAAAAATCCAATTATATTATTACCCTGCGCAATATTGCTGAATACTTTGTTGTTAATACCAAATAAAGGCATTTGAACACCAAATCTGAAAGCAGCAATCATCACAAAGGTAAATATAATTTTGGCCTTTAAACCAGAAGCATGCCACATGGACATTAAATCATCAGTTGTCGGCATTCTCATTCCTTGTGCCATTATACTAACTCAACCTTTCCGCCTGCTTTTTCAATTTTTTCTTTTGCTGATGGTGTAACATAAGAAGCTTTAACAGTAACAGCTTCTGAAATTTCTCCGTTACCTAAAACTCTTAAACCTACACAAGTAGGATGAACTCTGCGAGCTTCTCTTAATGTTTCAAGAGAAACTTCCTTCAAACCTAATTGAGCAATTCTGCCAACATTAATTTCAGCATAATTTAATTTATTAATAATCTGAAATCCTTTTAATTTTGGCATTTGTCTATAACCAGGCATTTGACCGCCTTCAAAACCTCTTTTTGAAGAGTTTCCAGAACGTTGTCCTTCACCGTTATGACCGCGGCAAGATGTTTTACCTCTACCTGATGAACGGCCTCTGCCTACTCTTTTAATTTTATGTGTTGAACCTTCTGCTGGTCTTAAATCTTCTAAAGTAATTGTCATTTTTATTATTCCTTTCATATTATTCTGCACCTGATATTAGAGATTTATATCCGGTTTGCTCGCTTTCACTGTCACCATAAGGTTATACGCAATTAAGCAGCATAATTAGTCAATGATTTGTACTAAATGAGGCACTTTATTTACCATACCTAAAATAGTAGCACTGTTATAATGTTCTACAACTTGATCTTGTTTAGTTAAACCTAAGCCTCTAACAACTCTGCGTTGTTTTTCTGAAGCTCCGATTAAACTTCTAACAAGTTTAATTTTTATTTGTTTTAATTCTGTTTTTGCCATTTTTATTTTCCTTATTATAATTTTACTAAATCAAATTAATCATATTAATAACCCAACAGGGCTATACAGTGAGTTTAGTTTAATAATTCAGCCATTGTTAAACCGCGTCTTTGAGCAACTTCATTGAACGGAGTCAAGCTTTTCAATGCTTCTAATGTTGCATTAGCTGCGTTAAGCGGAGATTTTGAACCTAAAGATTTTGAAAGAATATTTTCAATACCTGCAAGTTCAAGAACTAAACGTACAGCACCGCCGGCAATAATACCAGTACCTTGAGAAGCCGGTTTTAACATTACAGCACCAGCACCTGATCTTCCTGTAATCGGGTGTGGAATTGTTGTTTTGAAGATAGGAACTGTAATAAGATTTTTTCTACCGTCAGCGATTGCTTTTTGAATAGCAACGATAACTTCAGAAGCTTTAGCACATCCTACGCCAACCTGACCTTTTTTGTTACCAACAATAACAATTGCTCTAAAGCTTAATTTTTTACCGCCTTTAACAACTTTTGTTACGCGGCGGATTTGAACAACACGTTCAACCCATTCACTTTGAGGTTTTTCTTCTGTAGTTTCGATTTTTTGTTTTTTACCACGACCTCTTCTTTGTCCTCTTACAGGTTTTTCTTCAGTTTCAACAGGGGCTTCTGTCTGTTCAGTAACTTCTGCTGCTGTTTCTTCAACTGTAATTTCTTCTTTGTTTTCTAAATCCATTGATTTTTACCTTTCATTTAAATTCTAGTTAAATTAATTTATTGTGCATAATTTCAAAATTATTTGTTTTCAAAATATACACTTTTACGAATACATCAAAAATAAAGCTATTTAAAGCTTATGATAAAATATTCGTGAGTAACTTTTCTGACAAGATATATTATTGCAGAAAAGATAATAATTTGCAAGTGTTTATATTTTTCCAGCTTCAACTTCATTTACAAATTCTTCAAAAGATACATGCTTTGCGTTGTTTTTTTCTAAGAATTTCTGAAATTTTGGCAATCTATCATCAGCAATTAGTTTTAGGTATTTTGCAACTGCCAAATGTTCTGGACATTCAGTATCTAACAGCATATTTTTAGATATTTTACCAGTTTTGAAGTGATCCAGAATTAAACCTTTAATATTGTAAAATAGTAACTTTATTTTGTCTTTCCCTGTAAAAACCATCATAGGAAGGTTCTCAATTGCATTTTCTTCAAGAATATTATGCTTTGTACAGTTTTTGATAGTCCAATCAAGTGAATAATTAATATTATCAGCGAGCACTAGCAAATACTCAAAAAAGTTATTTTGTTCAGGTGATATTGCTCTAAAAACGATATTTTTGTTGCAGAAATCTGTGTAATTTTCTACAAAATTAAAAAACTGATCAGGATTTGTTTTTACAACTCTAATACCTTTAAAGTTTTGCGGTTGATAAGTGTGTGTATAATTGCTGTTTATTTTCATAATAATTTCCCTTTCTATGCATTTATAGAAAAGAAAATCGGAAAATATATTTTTTTGCTAGTTATTTAAGTATATTTTCTAACGTTTTTATCATGCAGGATTTAAATCTATTGCATTCTTCTTCGTTTTTAGCTTCAAATCTTAGAGTAAAAACAGGTTCTGTATTGCTTTGCCTAATAAGTGCAAAACCTCCGTCAAATACAATACGCATGCCATCAAGCGTTATAATTTCCTTAATTTCAGAACCAAAAAGATTTTTATTGCTTTCAACACACTGCTTAAATTTTTCAAGTGTTGATTTTTTCAATTCATTCGGACAAGGGAAGCGAACTTCTTCTGATGAGCAAACAGAATCAAATGCTTTAAGCATATCAGAAATCTTGAAATTAGGATTAATTTTTTTGTGATGAGAGATAATTTCAATAATTCTGCATCCTGCATAAATTGCATCATCAAAGCCGTAGTATCTGTCTTTAAAGAAAGTATGCCCGCTCATTTCTCCGGCAAGCAAAGCATTTGTTTCTTTCATTTTATCTTTAATATATCCATGACCGGTCTTGCACATAACTGCATTTCCGCCAAGCTTGTTAATCTGGTCATACAAAACTTGCGAACATTTAACTTCACTTACTACAGTCGGGCAAGTGCCATTTTTTTTGCAATCTTCAATTAAGTCTTGAGCGTATATTAAAAGTAATTTATCACCGGTTAAGAATTTACCGCTTTCATCAACAATTCCGATTCTATCGCTGTCGCCGTCATAAGCAATTCCAATATCGGCTTTGTTTTCAATTACAGTTTCCTTTAAAGTATCAAGAGTTTTTTCAACACTCGGGTTAGGGTGGTGATTTGGAAAAGTTCCGTCAGGTGTTGAAAATAGTTCTATAACATCACAGCCAAGTTCTCTATACAGCTCAGGCCCAACAACTCCACCAGTTGCATTTGCACTGTCTACAACAACTTTTATTCCTTCTCCTATTTTCCCGAATTTTTCTTTCATTTCTTTAATATAGTCTGGAATTATGTTGTATTCTTTCACCTGACCAGGTTTAACTAGAGGCTGCTTTGAATTTTCCATTTCTCTAAATGTGTCTTCTTTTACTTCTGAGATTTGTTTTTCTGTCAAAGTTCTTTTAGCATAAGTCATTTTTAGTCCATTGTATTCTTTAGGATTATGACTTGCGGTAATAATCGCCGCAGCAATAACATTTTTTCCGTCTGTAACGTCTTTTGGAAGCCCGACGACCTCGGAATAATAACCTATAGGGGTTGGTGCAAGCCCGAGTTTTACGACATTTGCACCGGTTGAGGTAATTCCTTCGCACAACGCTTTTTCTAAAGATGGTGAATGAGTTCTTGCATCACGTGTTATTGTAATCCACATATCTGATTCAGGAGTATTTGACTGCTTTTTCAGCCAATCAACAAAACCTCTGCCAGTGTTATAAAATAATTCTTCTGTTATATCGTCACCGTATATTCCTCTTATATCGTTTTTGCCAAACGCATGTTCATATTTTTTCATGTAAAATTCTCCCCTTATTTATTACATTATTGTATAATTGTAACATAGATATGAAAAAGTTTTTTGAAAATATATTAAATAATCAAAAATTCGCAGGCTGGATATTTATTTTCCCTGCTTTTGTTGGGACACTCTTGTTTATCATAATACCTGTTATATGCTCTTTTGGCCTTAGCTTTGTAAAGTGGGATTTGTTAAATCCAATCCAGTTTGTTGGATTTAACAATTATAGGGAAATATTTGCAGAAACTTTATTTTACAAAATACTTATTAACACATTTGTTTTTGCAATTTCGACTTCATTATTCGGTGTAATAATACCGCTAATTCTCGCATGTATTCTAAATTCTAAAATAAGAGGCAGCGAATTTTACAAGACAGCGTATTTTTTACCGTTTATAACACCTATGATAGTTATTGGTGTTATTTGGGAATGGATTTTTGACCCTAATATAGGCTTTTTAAATCATGTTCTGCACCTGCATATAAACTGGCTTTATGATACTCATTATGCAATGCCTGCATTAATTATAGTTTCTGTATGGAAACTTATCGGGTATAATATGGTAATTTTCTTATCTTCACTAAGCGGCATATCACAAAGTTTGTTTGAAGCTGCTAAAATAGATGGTGCAAATGCCTTCCAGATATTTAAGAATGTAACTGTTCCACTACTTTCACCCACGATATTTTTTGTCGTAATTGTAACTGCAATAAGTTCTTTTCAGATATTTGATTTAATCTATTTAATGACTCAGGGAGGGCCGTTAGATAGTACCAATGTAATTGTATATGCAATTTATAAAAATGCATTTGAATATTTTAATGTCGGAAAAGCTAGTGCACTTGCCTATGTCTTATTTGTAATTATTTTGATTTTGACCCTAATTCAGTGGAGTTTGCGTAAAAAACTTGTGTACAATGAATTAGATTAACTTTAATTTTTGTTACAAATTAAAATTTTTATTAAAGTTTTTACATAATACGGCCGTATTAACAAGTACAAGGTAAATAGCTGTTAATTAGGGAGTGTATTTCTTATGTATGAAGATTTTGAAAATGACAAAATTATTATAGAAATAACAAATTTAGTTGATAAAGCAGAAGAATTCAAGGATGATATCGATGCATACTGTGAATTTATGAAAGGTGTAATTCTAAATACATCTGGTTTGAATTAGCATAGTGTCCAATGTAAAAAATTTAATTCTTGTATAAATTAATTCTGTTATGAAGATAGTTATTTTAGGCGGAGTTGCTGCAGGAGCAAAAGCTGCAGCAAAGGCAAGAAGATTACTGCCTGACTCTGAAATAGATTTATACACAGATGATACACACATTTCATACTCTGCATGCGGTTTGCCATATTACATTGAAGGCAATTTTGAAGATTATGAACAATTATTAGTCCGCTCTCCTGAAGAATTTGAAGCGCAAAATGTTCATATTCATCTTCAAAGCAGGGCTGCAAAAATTTTACCGCAATCTAAGCAGGTTCTTATTGAAAATTTAAATAAGCAAGAATCCTTTTTAATTTCATACGACAAACTTATAATAGCTATCGGCGCACGCCCTATAATTCCTGCTATTAAAAATGTCAATCTTCCGCATGTATATACGCTTAGAAAAATTGAAGACGGTATTAGAATTAAAGATAAAGTTCTCAAATCAAAACATGCAACAATTATTGGGGCGGGCTATATTGGCATGGAACTTTTAGAAGCTTTTGTAAAACAAAATTTAAAAGTAACTCTCCTAGAGTATTCAGACACAATAATGCCTGTTATGGATAGCGATATTTCAAATATTGTTCGCGAACAGCTTGAGTCAATAAATGATGGGCGGTTTGAAATCTTAACTTCTGAACTTGTTACAGAGCTAAGCGGAGACCTTAATGGGGTTAATACAGTAAGGACAGGTTCTGGAAAGACATTTAATACCGACTTTGTAGTGTTATGTGCAGGAGTTACTCCAAATGTCGAAATAGCAAAAGATGCAGGTATTAAACTTGGTACAACCGGAGCAATAAGGGTTAATGAACATATGGAAACGAGCATAAAAGATATTTATGCTTGCGGCGACTGCGCTGAAAAAAATTTAGTAATTGATAATTCAAAAATCTGGGTTCCGCTTGGGTCAACAGCAAATAAAGAAGGTCGAACAGCCGCAATCAATGCCTGCGGATTTTCTGATGAATTTCACGGCGTTCTTGGCTCATCTGTTACGCGGTGTCTAAATCTTACTATTTCTATGACTGGCCTGACAGAAAAACGAGCTAAATCACTTGGTTATGAAACTGTGTCTACTACGATTACAAAGTATGATAAAGTCGGTTATATGCCAGACGTTAATAATATTACTTTAAAGCTTGTTGCAGATAAAAAGACAGGAAAAATACTTGGCGGGCAAGCTGTTGGAGCAGGTGACGCTGATAAGAGAATAAATACTTTAACATCTGCAATTCTTGCCCATATGACAGTAGATGAGTTTTACAAAAATGATTTAACATATGCTCCACCCTATTCTCCGACAATAGATCCGCTTTTAAATGCTGCTCAAATGCTGATTCCTAAGACAGAGAAGACTGTTTAATAAGGGTATTAATATATTTAGCAGCACCTTCCCCCATAGAAAAGCAGCTTGCCTGAACACGCAGTGCGCCTTGCGCCATAAAATCCGCTGATAAGCACCTTCCTGCGACAAATAAATTATCAATATCTGCTGACATCAGGCTTTCTATAGGAAGCTGATAATCCATAACCTGCTTTAATGTAGACTTATTTTTTCTGTTTGAGTGAACATCTATTGGGTAATTTGAAATTACTACAGGATGCTCAAATTTTTTACCTGAAGTTATATCATCAACTGTATAAATATATTTCCCTTTAATTCGTCTTGAAACCCTGACTCCAAGCATATCTGCAATGTTAGAAATGTAAGCTTTTTCAAAGCCGGGGAAATATATTCTACAAAATTGAAGATATCTATATATGTTTTGGCGCGCGACTAACAAGGCTTTTGATAGATTTTTTACTTCAAGAGAGTTTCTGTAATCAATCACACGCGGGCAGTTAAAAGCTACAGTATCAGGCATTCCAGGCACTGTAAATATCTGAAAGTAGTTTGTATCATATTTATTTAGAATTCCCTTCTTTACAGCGTCCTTGAATAAAGGCTCTAAAGCCCAGTGCTTGTCTTTATCCCATGTATAAGCTGTAGACAAATGTATGTGTCCGTCAACCTTTTCAATAGTCGTAACATTTCTATCTTTGTCAAAATCCCTTAACCAATTCGAAAATATTTCCAGATTAACTCCGCCCATCATAAAGCGCAAAGTAACCGGCTGAAATTCATCAGATTTTTCTAAAAAATTACAATTACAAATTTTTCCAACAATGCAATTTCCTGTAGCGTCAATTACGTATCTCGCTCCGATAGATACAGATAATTCTTTTTTAGGAATATCTATCTCGTCGTTATATGCCGATAATATTTCCTTGGTTATTTTTATTCTTTTAATTTTGTTGTTCTCTATTTTTATTCCTAAAATGTTTGTATCAAAAAATATCTCAACATTTGCCCTTTTCATTAAATTATCCAGCGCAATTTTAGTAATTTCAGGATTAAACCACGCAGGATTGCCCATATAGGTAGTTTGTCCACCAAGTTTGTGGCATTCTTCTATTAAAGCGTTTTTAAAATCAGTATTAATTTGGTTGTTGCCTGACTTCATCACTGGAATGACAAGTCCTGATGTGATTGTTCCTCCAAGATGAATATTTTTTTCGATAATTAGTGTTTTAAGTCCAAGCAAACCAGCAGTATAAGCAGCTGCACATCCAGCAGTACCTCCGCCTACTACTACAACATCATACTTCATTTTTCCCCCTTGTAGTCTTTATATACCTTGAGCTTGACATTAACGAACTAGCTTTAACATCCGCTTCATGATTTTTAATTATATCAGCATTATCAAGATTTAGGTTGCTATCTCGATAAACAATTCCAGCTTTTGTATTTATAAGTCCTAAATCATAATCTGAAAGTTCAAATAACAAGTTATTTTTAATTATTAATTCTTTATTTTTTACAGCCACAGTTCCCATAAACTTATTAGCTGATGTATTAAAAATTTTTCCTACTTCAAATCCAGCCTGCAAAAATGCATTTCTAATATTAGCAGAGTTTGAATAAGTTAAAACTATACCGTCAGCATCAAGGTGAGAATACAGTAATCTTAAAAAGTCAATAGTCCACAGGCAAGGGCATTTTGCAGGAGTAAAAACATCTAAAAAGACAATATCATAAATGTACTTGCTGTTTTTTAGTGCAAGCCTTGCATCCGTAATTTCACCTTTGATTTTAATTTTGTCAAATATAGGGGCTTCCAGAGCCCTTTTATAACGCCAAGTTATATGCTGATAATATATATTATGTAAGAAGGCTTTTAAATTAATCTGATGGGTGTTATTATACCTATTATATTTAAAATAATCAAATAAAAGGCACATATTTTTATCAAAAAAATCAGAATATTTGGGATTTGTTAGCAAATTTTGAAATTCATTATCTTCAAAAATTTCCGGGTTATTCTTGATAATATTTTTTAAAATTGATAAATTGACATTATTATTTAATTTATATTTTACTTCAATTTTATCAGACAACATTTTTGCTATTTTTTCTTGATTAAAAGAAATTTTATTATTTTTTTTATTGTTATCTAAATTTTTAAAAAATGGTGATAAAAAAAATAAATTTTTATCATTGTCTAGTGCATGTATAAAAATACTCGGACAAAATTTATCGGTATATATCTTTTCGTTACAAATACTATTGCATGATTTATTTGTTGTTGAATTATTAAAATTATTATCAGTATCTATCGCGACGTTATATGCATTTTTTGAATTTTCTTTTTTTGTTTTTTTTACAAATTTTTCAAAATAATAATTCAAAAAACTTTTTGTGTTGTATCCAATTCCAAAACAAATATCAAGAATTTTAATTTCTTTTTTGTTATCAAGATATTTGTCAGGATTTGAAGGTAGAACAAATTTTTCGTAGGCTTCTGTTAAAGCGCCGTATGTGGAGTGGTAAATGTCGTCAGCTTGCGGGCTAAATAGCCCTACAGAGCCGTCATTTGTGAAATAAGGGTATAGTTCATACATATTTTTATTATATTGAAGCAGGAAAATAGTTCAAATTCTTTATATATCTTCATTATTAAGAAAATTAGCATTTTTTTTTATTTTTGTTATAATACAAGAAGATAATAAAGAGGAATTTATGAAAATAAGTGTAAAAGTGCCTGCAACTACGGCAAATATAGGACCTGGTTTTGATTGTCTTGGTATGGCTTTACCGCTATATAACACAATTACAATAGAAGAAACAGTGCTGCCAGGAACAGGTATTGAAATTAATGTTATGCAAGATTCAGATAGTGATAATGTTCTTTCATTAGAGCATATTCCTATGGATGAAAACAGCATTATTTATAAAGCAGTTGAACTTTTATATAACTCAATAGGTCAAACGCCAAGCGAGTTAAAAATTACTGTTCATTCGCATATACCAATTGCACGAGGTTTTGGAAGCAGTGCTGCAGTTATTGTCGGCGGGCTGCTTGCTGCAAATGAACTTTTAGGCCGCCCTGCGGATGAAGTTGCTTTGCTTTCTATAGCTACTGAAGTAGAGGGGCACCCTGATAATGTCACTCCTGCAATTGTCGGCGGGCTTGTTTTATCTTCTTTAGAAGATGACGGAACTGTAATATATAGAAAACTTGATTGGCCTGATGAATGGCAGATTACACTTTGTATTCCAGATTATGAGCTTGCGACTGATATTGCGAGGTCTGTATTGCCTAAAGAGGTTCCTATGGCTGACGCAATTTTCAATGCACAGCGTATGGGAATGTTTGTTCAGGCTGTAAATACTAAAGATGAAGAACTTATGCGCTTAGCACTGCATGATAAATTACATCAGCCTTATCGTATGAAATTAGTACCTGGTTTTGACAAAATAATGGAAAATTTAAAGCATGAAGAAAGTGTTCTTGGCTGTGTTTTGAGTGGCGCAGGACCTTCAATACTTATTATTTCAAAGAAAAATGCTTTAGACAAAATTCATTCAATTGTAAAAGAAACCTGGGCATATCTAAATGTAAAGGCCGAGGTTCTTACTTTGCCTGTTGAAAAACAAGGTGCGCAAATTATCAAGCAAGACAATTAGCCTTCAATATAAGATTTTCTCAGCATTAAAATTTGTCTAATATATAAAATACTTAAGATACTCAGATATTTTAGGTATTTTATGAATATAAAAATTTTATCTAATTGTATAAGGTGCGGTGCCTGCACTGAAATTGCAGCTGAAGTTTTTGATATTTATGAAACTTCTGTGGTAGTAAATGAGTATAAAATAGAGGCAAATGAAGATATTTGCATTGATGCTGTTTTAACATGTCCTGTAGGTGCTATTAAAGTAGAAATTTAATCAATAAAAAAGCCCTTCAAATTGAAGAGCTTTAATTTATCTATATTTAACCTTGACCTGTGTAGTCCGGAGCTATGTTCTTGGCCCCAGCCTGTTCTTCTTTCTTCTTCTGATCATAGTCTTGTTGTGCAATTTGTAATCTACTATCTAAGTTATCTTTTTGTGTTTCTAAATCTTCTTGCTCAGCTTGCAATTGTTCCATTACCATGTCACGCTGCATTTCGAATGCATTTTGCCAGCTATTCTGTGCCATTGTATACTGATATTGTTGATATTGCTGGAATGCAGAATATTTTTGCATAATAGCTGAATCCATACCAACAAGTGATGTTGGATCACCTATATTCATACCTAAACCAGCACCATATTGGAAAACACTTTGCTGCATTTTAGCTTGCATTTGGGTTTTAATATTGCGTTCTTGGGCATTAAACATCTTTTCCGCGTTGCCTAATTCTCTGGTAACGCGGCGCAATTGACTTTGGACTCTGGTCATCTCGTATTGTATTGAGCGGACCATTTTCCCAGCCATTAATTTACCGTATGCGCCTGATAGAAAACCCATGTCGTGTCCTTATATTATTATCCTCGTAAATATATAAAGTATATATATAAGTTAAAATTGCGCATTTTAAATTTTTTATTAACATTTCTTAACAATACCTGCTTAAATTAATATTTTTTTCAATTGAAATATTTTTCTTTTTTCGATAAAATCAAATAGAATAATATGGAGGGTTCTTATGTTTAAACGCCTTTGGACAACTAAAAATATAATTTTTTCAATACTTGTTATTGCTTTACTTTTTCTGCTTCCAAAAATTTCAGGAATACTAATGCTGTTCTTTGCAGCTTACGTAATAGCCTGCGCAATGAACCCTTATGTTGTAAAACTTTCTGCAAAAATGGACAGAAATGCGGCATCATCACTTGTTATACTCGGGGCAATTGCCTCAATTCTTGCATTATTCATTCCAATATTTTTTGTTGCTTACAAAGAAATTAAAACATTTTTATTGTTTTTCCCTCAAAAGTTAACAAATGTAACAAATTATTTATTGAACGCTACTTTTTATGGGCACAGATTATCAGACATGCTTGATTTGAATTCTATTATGAATTCATCCTCTGATGTTGCTAAAGGCTTGGTTGATCACTCCTGGAGCCTTACTGTTGGCATATTTCAGTTAATTATGGTGTCTGTGGCTTTGACCATGATTGTATATTACATATTAGTTGATAAATCATATCTAAAAGGCAAATTTATAGAATTTTTCCCGCAAAATCTTAAGTCAAAAGCAGAAGAAATATTAAGTGCTATAAGTTCTAAAGTCGGCGGCTACGTCCGCGCTCAAATTCTTTCTATGGTAGCAGTAGGCATAATGATGACAATTGGATTGGTATTTTTGAGAGTTGAATATCCGATTCTGCTTGGATTAATTACAGGGATTTTAGATATTATCCCAATGTTAGGCCCAACAATTGCTCTGGCTGTAATCTTACTTGTTGCTTACCCTCTAGGCTTGCTTAAAATTGTATTGATAATAATTGCTTTTTTGGTTGTTCAGCAGTTATCAAATTATATTGTGAGACCAGTTTTATTCGGGAAATTTATGGCTTTACATCCGTTAATGATATTTTTTGCACTGTTTGTGTCTGAACAGTTTTTAGGCTTCTGGGGTGTAATTTTGTCGCCTGCAATAGCTGCTACAATATGCGTACTTATTGATGAACTCTACATAAGACCTATAAATCAGGTTGCCGAAATTGAATTAAAGGAAAATAATGAATAATTTAGAACAATTTCTTTACAGCACTAAAAATACTCATGAGGATGATTATGTAATCTGGATGGCATTTCCAGGAATTTACTCATTTTCACTTTCTTCACTTGGATATCTTTGGATGTTTAAGACTCTTGATGAAATTGAAGGAATTAGTATAGAAAGAATATGTTCAGACACAGTAAAGACAAGGAATAGAAAGGAAAATGTAAAACTTTTTGGTTTTTCTTTTTCTTTTGATCTGGATTTTTTGACAATATTTTCAATGCTTGAAAAATATGAAATTCCTCTGAAGGCAGAAGATAGAGGGGATGAATATCCATTGATTTTTGCAGGCGGCCCGGTTGTTACAGCAAACCCGATGCCTTACAATTCTTTTTTCGATTTCTTTATTATCGGGGACGGCGAAGATGTTAACATTCAGGTTGCAAAAATTTGCAAAGATAATAAAGAAAAGAGTAAAGATGAAATTTTGAGACTCTTAAATAATGTTGAAGGTGTATATGTTCCTAAATTTTGTTCTACACCTGTTAAAAAGCTTACAAAACGCCTTAGTGAATGTATTTACACTCCAATTTTGAGCGAAAAAGCTTTTTTCAAAAATACTTTTATTCTGGAATTAGCCCGCGGCTGCTCTAATCGATGCGGTTTTTGCCTTGCCTCATATCTTAATTTGCCTCTAAGATTTATGCCTTATGAAGAGACATTGAAAGTAATTGATTTAGGTTTGTCAAAGACAAATAAAATTGCGCTTTTAGGGGCGCAAATAAGTGCACATCCGCATTTTAGTGATATTTGTAACTATATTTATAACAAAATTCAAGCCGGTGAAAAGATTGAGATGAGCGTGTCATCATTAAGGGTTGATGCGATCACTCCTGATGTTGTTAAAACTCTTGTTGCTGCAGGGCAAAAAAATTCGACACTTGCAATTGAAGCAGGAAGTGACAGACTTAGAAAAGTTATCAATAAAAACTTAGATGAAGAACAAATTTTTAGGGCAGTAAATATTGCAAGAGAAAATGGGTTAAAAGGCTTAAAATTTTACGGCATGATAGGTTTGCCAACCGAAACTGAGGATGATATACAGGCTTTAATCGTGCTTGGCAAAAAACTAAAAGATTTGCATAAAGGCTTTGACATATCATTTGGATTTTCAAGTTTTGTTCCTAAACCACACACACCTTTCCAGTGGTGTGGACGCGAAAACACAAAGTCATTAGAAGAAAAAGCAGCTTTTTTGAAAAAAGAATTGCATAAACTTGGAATTACGACAAATGTTTCCAGCGTAAAATGGGATTACTGGCAGGCTGTTTTGTCACGCGGCGACGAGAATTTAAATAATTTTGTCCTTGACGTTTATAAAAAAGGCGGCAAGCTAGGGGCTTTTAAATCTGCTGCAAAAGAAAATAATATTAATACAGATGAATATGCTTATCAGCACTACTCTTTTGACAAAAAACTTCCCTGGGATTTTATTGAGATGAAGCCAGGGAAAGAATTTTTAATAAAAGAAAATCAAAGATTATTAGCTTTATAGTGGAACATAGCCTGAATACTTCAAGCTAGCCCAATTTTCATAGTAGCTTATCTGAGTAGCACTTCCTGTATTAATAAAAAATCTGAACATTCTCTCTGGAGGTAATTCAAGTGCATAAACGATTTCAGCCTGAATAACTTCTGGATAGGTTACAATTATAATCCTGTTGCCGATATTTTTTTCTACAATTTTGTCAATAGATTTTCCAACACGGTTTACAAACTCAGAAACGCATTCACAATTTTCAAATAAACGTTCTTGCGGATTTTTAATTAATTTTTCAAGCATTTCAGGCTGTTCTTCTTCTATCTGTGAAAAAGTCATTCCATTCCAATCACCACATTGCCGCGGTTTTAAGTCTTCCAAAATCTCAAATTCCTGTTTATACATTTTTGCTATAATTTTAGCACTCTGCACGGTTCTTGCAGAGGCAGAAGTGTAAATAACATCATTCTTTACGCCTCGTAATTTTAAAAAGTCGCATATTTTATTAATTTCTTCTTGCCCAGCCTCATTTAGCGGCGGATATGTTTCATTATCTGAAAGCCTGAATTCATCAGAATATATTGTTGCACCATGGCTTATGAAAGTTATTTTACATTTTCTATCAAAATACATATAATTTATCCTCTTTATCTTTCTTAATTATACCATATTATCTTAGTTTTTTATAGTATCATATAAAAAAATAGTTTTAATAAAGGAGATTTATATGAGAGGTACAGCTTTTAAATTTGGTGACAACATTTCTACAGACCACATTGCCCCGGGCAGACTTTTCCATTTGCGTTCTAATTTGCCTGAATTTGCAAAACACGTGCTTGAGGATGCTGATCCTGAATTTGCAAGTAAAATGAAAAAAGGTGATTTTGTTGTTGCGGGCTCAAATTTTGGACTTGGCTCTTCAAGAGAGCATGCTCCGCAAATTATTAAAATCGCCGGTGTAGGTGCTGTCATTGCTAAGTCTTTCGCAAGAATATTTTATAGAAATGCTATTAACATAGGGCTTTTAGCAATTGAGTGCGACACTGATTCAATAGATGCCGGAGATGAATTAGATTTAGACATTGAAAACGGCATATTGAAAAATTTGACAAATGGCACAATTACCCAAATTGAACCATTACCTCCTGTTATGATAAAACTTTTGAAGGACGGCGGATTAGTCGAACATATAAAGAAAAATGGCGGTTTTAATTTATCAGATTAGAATTACCACCCTTTTAGACTTTCAAGAGTATCGACTGCTTTTTGAGGATTGCTGGAACGGAGCATAACATATTCACTTCTTCTTGTGTTAATGATACACAGTGCTTTTGCACATCTATCAACAAAAGCAGATACTGTTGAATGAGCATTTGCCTTATTTGCTTGCCCTGCGCATTCCTCAATCGAATCACAAATTTTTGCAGGGCCAATATCAACATTATTTTTCATTGCATTATATCTGGAAGTATCGTATGCTTTTACTGTAAAATAACCTCTATTTTCTTTGGATGATGAAACATAATGTTTCACAACACTATCAAAATGCGGTGAGAAATATCCCTTTCCTGTTACATAAAATACATTAAGCCTGCTTCCAAAAAATATATCATTCCACTGGTTTGAATTATTTACTGCTTTAATTACAGATTGCGGAATTGCATAAGTCCTTACATTGTTATATCTGGTGACACTTCTGCCATTTGGATTAAAACCGGAATTTTTTATTTCTTTAGGGTTTGCAACAGTGTTTGTGAATTTTGAAAAAGAAGCCTTAATACTATCTGTAGATACAAAATTGAGAAGTCCTGTATAATAAGCAATACCTGCAAGCACGCCGACACAAACCAAAAAACATATAACTTCTTTTGCTTTTTCAATAATAACCTTTTTCATAACATGTTTATTATACAAAATTTTAAGAAAATAAGCAAGAACAAGTTGACAATAAGTTTTTTACGTTGTTAAATAATAAAGTACACGCTTAGCCGAAATTTTCGTGCTGATTTTACGGTTAAGGTATCAAGTGTAGTTAACAAAAACAGCAAAAGGAGAAACAAATGCCTACAATTAACCAGCTTGTACGTAGAGAACGTAAAAAGCTAACAGACAAAACAAAATCTCCTGCTTTGATGGAATGCCCTCAAAGACGTGGAGTATGCACAAGGGTTTACACTACAACCCCTAAAAAACCAAACTCTGCACTTAGAAAAGTAGCAAGGGTAAGATTAACAAACGGATTTGAAGTAACTTCATATATCCCAGGTATCGGCCATAACCTTCAAGAACACAGTGTTGTTCTAATAAGAGGCGGAAGGGTTAAAGATCTTCCTGGTGTAAGATACCACATTGTTAGAGGTACCTTAGATACTGCTGGTGTTGCAAACCGTGCTCAAAGCAGATCTAAATACGGTGCTAAAAAAGCTAAAGGAGGTAAGAAATAATGTCTAGACGTTCTAAACCAGCAAAAAGAATACCTTTAGCTGATCCTGTTTATAACAGTGTTGATATTTCAAAATTTATTAACCGCATAATGAGACGCGGTAAAAAATCTTTGGCTGAAAAAATATTCTATGCAACTATGGAAAGAATAAAAGAAAGAACTAACGAAGATGCAATCGAAATCTTCCAAAAAGCTCTTACAAATGCAACTCCGCTTTTGGAAGTTAAAGCAAGACGTATCGGCGGTTCTACATATCAAGTACCTATTGAAGTTAAGGCTGATAGAGGTTTTGCTCTTGCTTCTTCATGGCTTATTGAATCAGCTAAGAAACGCGGCGGCAAATCTTTCATTGATAAATTGACAAATGAATTAATCGATGCTTCAAACGGTTCAGGTTCAGCTGTAAAAAAACGTGAAGACACTCACAAAATGGCTGAAGCTAACAAAGCTTTTGCTCATTACAGATATTAATTCTGAATTAAATATAAATAAAAATAAAAAGGGACTTATTTTAAGTTCCTTTTTATTTTATTAATTATTTTATTTATTATTTAATATACTTTCGATATCATTACCAGGGGTTGTCGTATTATGAACATCAAATATTTTTATAAATTCTTTTAAAACCATTGGGTTGACTATAAATGGAGGACATTCTGTTAGAAAAATATTTTTTGCTCCTTTTTCCTTTAAATTTATAATATTTGACAGCGTATTAACATCACATTTTGTCAAAAAGAATATAAGATTTTCTGAATTAATTTGTATTTTTTCAAATAACTTTGCTAGAACATTTAAAACTATAGAATAATCATTGCCGAGATTTAAAACAAAAGAATTGTCTGAATTTTCACCGTAAGAAAAGCTTATAACATAACTTTTTTTAGGAAGAAGTTTGAAAAGTTTCTTAAAATAATCATGCTGGGCGCTTGAATAATTTGCTAAACCAATTATAAAAAGATACTCATACTCTCCTTTATTAAAATTTTCTGATATATAATCCAATTTTTTATTAAGCGAGTCTTCATTGTAGCCGACAACAACAGAATTACGCTCTTGACCTTTTGCAAATCCTTTTGCCTCCAGAGCAGAATTAATTAAATGAGTATAATCGTTATTTACAATTTGCACAATTCCTTTTGGAGAGACTCTGTCTGTTGTAAAAAGCCTTCCGCGATACAGGTATTCAACATTTTTTGTTTCGTTTTTTGTTAGCAATATAGAACCAGGGAAAGTCGCAAAATCAAGAATTGTTGAATCAACGCCATTTCCAAAGTGTCCGACGAAATTTTTATATTCTTTAAATAAAGAAAATGCATGTGAAATTAGTAAATTTCCATTTGAATAAACATCAATATCGTCATTTTGGGCAGCAGCTAATACTGCATGAAGATCAGAAAAATTCGAGCCTGACACAAGAATTGCCTTATTAGGACGAGTCGAATAAGACACTTCTGTTTCTGTAATATCTCCATATGCAGCAATTTTAGCTGAAAATATTAGTTTAAAAAGTTCAATATTCAACTCAGCCAGAGAGCTTATCTGAATTTTAATCTCTTCTTGTTTAATGTTCTTTTTATTAAATAAATTAAGTGCATCTAATACTTTATTACAAGCAAACTCAACAGATTTACCAAACTCGCTGAAAACTATAATGTTGCTTGCTACGCTTTTTATAACACTCAAAAGTATTTCTGAGATGTATTTTTTGTCTGATGTAATTTGCTTTAACCTTTCAAGATATGCTTTTTCACCTATTTTTATGATATTTGACAACTTCATGTCCGGCGAAAATTTTAAAATATCTTTTATATCTGAGCATTTCAGCCCCTTGGCTTTGCAGTGGCTTTGATAAGAAGTTTTTAATTTAATTAAGTTATTATACTGAATATTAAACATGCTGAGCAGTTGCTCTTCTGAATATTCTGCGACAGAATCAAGCATAATCAACTGTCCAATAATACTAATTTTAATATCTTCAAGCCCCTCTTCTTCAATTTCATCAAGTTTTAAAACATAATCAGCCATTTGTTTGAAAATAATTAGCATGACCTCTTGAATAGCCGAAACATTAGGAGATACTGAGCAAGCTCCGCGTGCAATACACTCATTATAGTCATATCCGCTGTTGTGTGAATAATTATAAAACATACTTTGTACCACTGCCTTTCTAAATTAATTATATATATTGAGAAAATAATTAAATTCCCTTATTTGTTATCTGCTATAACTATTTAATTGCATAACATTATTTTTTATATTAAACTTTAAGTTATGGATAAGAAAAATATATTATTTGTATTTGGCACAAGACCGGAAGTTATAAAACTTGCGCCTGTTATTTTGGAACTAAAAAAACATAAAGATAGATATAAGGTTATTATTTGTAACACAGAACAGCAAAAAGAGTTATCAAATCAGACTCTTGCTTATTTTGGACTCCAGGCAGACATTAATCTTGATTGTATGAAACCCAATCAAACATTGTTAGAGGTTCAAACAAGAATACTTACAGCACTTGACAGTGTATATGCTGCAAATAAGATAGATGCAACAGTTGTTCAGGGCGATACAATGACTGTTTTATGCGGAGCTCTAGCAAGTTTTTATAGAAAAATTCCAGTATTTCATGTAGAAGCCGGCTTGCGTTCATATGATATATATGAACCATTTCCGGAAGAAGTTATGCGCCAGATGACTTCTAGAGTGGCTGAACTTAATTTTGCGCCGACAGAAAAAAATCGTCAGGCCTTATTAAAAGAAAATATTTCTGATGATAAAATTTTTGTAGTAGGAAATACTGTTATTGACGCCTTATTCTGCCTTTCAGAGGAAACCATGAACTCTGCGCAGCTTTATTTTAGAAATAATAATGTAAAAGTTAATGACAAACTTGTTTTGATAACTGCTCACAGACGCGAAAATCATGGCGAAAGAATTGATAGAATTATTGATGCCATAGAATTCTTGGCGAATAAATATGATGATCATACATTTGTTATCCCTGTGCACCCTAACCCAAATGTTAAGGATAAAATTCATGCAAGATTACGCAGATTTAAAAATATAAAACTGCTAAAACCGTTGGATTATCCATATTTGGTCTATCTAATGAAAAATGCCAAATTAATATTAACTGATTCAGGTGGTATACAGGAAGAAGCCCCTTCATTTGGATGTCCAACTCTTGTTATGAGATATGAGACAGAACGTCAGGAAGGAATAGATGCAGGAGTTTCAATTCTTGTTGGAGCTGAATATGATAAAATTGTAGAACATTCTGAAGCAATATTATCAAAAACAAGAGAAGAAACTAGATTAAAAGCCACTAATCCTTATGGAAACGGAACTTCGGCTAAACAAATAGAAGAAATTATTTATGAATATTATAATAAGTAAAAAAAATTCCTGACTACTTATAGTCAGGAATTAAATTAAATACGTGTTAGCTGTTTTGTATTATTTTTAGTCCTTAGTGTTTCATATTTTTTTAACTCTCTGTTTCTTAGAGGCAAATTTGAGTTATCATATATCTTAGGTTTATGCTTAAGCTCTTGTTTAAAGTTTTCGTACATTTCCATTTCTCTCTCACGAATAACCTGCTGATGCAAGTCATAAAGCATATTACCTGTTTTAATATTTTTTGCAGAGCGCATTATTATAAGCAAAAGCCCAAGTGAAATTATTGTCCAAATAGTTTTTTGAGCTGCGAAATTATCACTTACAACAATTGGCGCTGAATTTGGCGTATCAAATACTATATTAGCCTTTGAAATATCTGGAGCTTGAATGTATATTTTGACAGTATTTGCATCTGTGTTTTCAACTACAATATTGTTAACTTCAGATGTATTTTTGTACATGGTATTAAAATCATTTGATGTTGTAATTCCATTAAGAGTTAATGTGATTTTATCATCAGACTTAAAAGATTTCTTTACTTTTGCCTTGTTATCAGATCTTAAAATTATATTGTATCCATCATCACCTTTTTCAAGTACAACAGAATTCAAAAAATTCGAATTTGCAAAGGCAAAATTCATTGTAATGGTTGTCATTATTGTAAGTATTAGTAATAATTTCTTTAGCATAATTCCCCAATCCTCTTACATTACCACTTTAGCGTCAATTTATGAATACGACATCAACCATTGGATTTATATTAATAAACCACTTGAATGAAAATTCAATGTTAACTAATGTAACAAAAACTAAGCATGCTGAAATTGGATATTTTTTTTATTGTTTATATAAGTGTAAGCACGAGACAGATATCGATAGGAGCATAATATGAATAACATAAGTTCCAAAACATCACAAGAAAGAGCAGCAAACCAAATTATGAACAATAAACCTGTTGAATCAGTTGAAACTGCTGGTTCACTTGCAATGGCAAGCGGAAAGAGTTTGTTTTCAACAAATGTATATGATGTATTTTCATCAAGTAATCCTTTTGCTGTAGACTATTCGCAATATGCTGATACAACTTCAGAATCCTCTTCTACAGGCGGATTTTTAAGTAATTTTTCATCTGCAGTATCTGTTTTAGGAGGTGCTAATTTTACAGGTGCATCAACAGGTTCAGCAAGCTGCGGTGCTTCATCTGGCGGTTCCTGCGGAGGTAGTTCAAGCAGCTTTGTTTGTTAGTATTAAAAACAAATTAATATACATTGAACGGCGGTTATATAAACCGCTGTTTTAGTTTTAAATGTTAGTGTATGAATAAAAAATATTATGTTTATATGCTTTTAATTGAAAATGGAGCTTTTTACTGCGGCTATACTGATGACTTAGAAAAACGATTCAAAGCACACATGGAAGGAAAGGGCGCGAAGTATACACGGGCTAACAAGCCGTTAAAGATTGTTTTTTCAAAAGAATTTGAGACAAAATCAGAAGCTATGAAGGAAGAAATACGCATAAAAAAATTATCTCATAAAGAGAAACTGACACTTATAAAGCAGAATTAGAATTATTATTTTTTTCTAACTCTTTTTGCTTTTTTCTTTCTTCGCGTAAACGCTGCTTTTCTACTTTTTTTAATTCTCTCTGCTTCTTCTTTTCAAGAGCTTGCTGCTCTTTTGCTTGAATTTTTGCCTTTTCTTCTTGATATTTAGCCTCAAACTCATTTGCACTTGTCGTTGCTTGAATTTTTTGTCTTAACTTATAATCTTTTTGAGTTTGTTTATAGTCCGCATTCATTTCTTTAATTCTTGCTTTATATGACTGTTCAAGCGCATCAAGTTCTTTTTTCTCCTGCAGCTTCTTCTCTTTTTCTAATGCTTTTTCATTACGTTTCATTTGTTTTTCTTCAATTTCTGAAACAGATTTTGGGACAACACCATCTTGAACAATTTTCAAACCATTCATACTTATTTTAACATCACTTTGATTAAAAGTAATTAAACGAGACTGCTGACCGCGGTAATCAATACTCCAGGTTCCAAGATTAACAGGTTTTTCACCTGTATACGCATAAGCATTTACGACAACTCTATCAGGGTTATCTAAATCAAACCCTAGTGGATAAATATCCCAGCGTTTGTCCTCTAAGTCCAAATTTTCATGCTCTTTCCAGTAATAAATAATTGCATCACGAACTTCTACTAAATTGTAAGAAGTTTTATTTGTGAAATCATACACCCAGGCGTTAGTTTGCCAAATGCCGTCATGAGAATTGCCTATTTTTTCTTTAGCAAGCAATTTAGTACAATCAGCAGAAAAATCTACTGGAGTAAGTGTTCTAAATGTAGCATAATTATCAATTGTTTTGTCTGTGGACAAAATTGGCTCGGGATTTCTATGCATAACATGCGCTGTCTTAATCTTATTAATATTAGAAACAGCATCATCAAGCGGAATTACAAATAAATCTGAGGCTGTTGAACCATTATTCGGATAATAGTATATTGATGAGTAAACCATTTTTGAATAATCAGGAGCAACAATACCCTGTGCATTCTTTTGTCTATTTTTGTAAAATTCTTTATCAAGTGCAATTTCTGCACTGCCTGGCGGGTTGTTATATCTTACAATCCTGTATGAAGGTTGAGGAACATACTTCATATCAGAAGGCTTTTCTACCTTTGGAATTTCTACTTTTTCAGCCATTTTATCTTTTGGTGCAGATAAGGCTTCATACTCTTCTAAAGTCATATAACCTGAGGGATTTCTATTAAATTTTGCACGCTCATATTTTTCTTTTTCTTCTTGTTTTTTCACATTATGAACGTATTTAATCTCCTGAGCCTTAGGATCGTTAAGCGTCGGCATATGAATATCATCACTTACCTGAATATACCCGAATAAAGCAACAAAAATACCTGCAATAACATAAAGCATATATTATACAAGTCCTTCTTTCATTGCCATTGCAATAGCTTTGGCGCGTGTTCCAACATAGAGTTTTTGAAGAATGCTGTGAACATGCGTTTTTGTCGTAGAAATTGTAATAACAAGTTTTTCAGCAATTTGCGGATTAGTAAGACCATCGACAATTAATGCTAAAACCTCCATCTCACGTTCGGTTAATCCATAAAGATTTTTACCCAATTTATAATTAATTTCACCGCGTTTTTCAGGAACTTCAGAGCCGCGTCTTATATTAGTTAACACAACTTTCGCAATTGCCGGATCAAGCCATCCTGCTCCTTCGCTGACTGCAATAACAGCAGAGACTGTTTGCTCTGATGTTGCACCTTTTGTAATATATCCATCAGCACCTGCCTGAAATGAATCAAAAATATCATCATCACCTTCACGTGAGGTGTACATTAAAACTTTAATTTTTGAATTAGCAGACTTAATTTTTTTTGTAGCTTCAATTCCATCAATTGTCGGTAAACCAATGTCCATAATCACAACATCAGGGAGTAATTCTAAGGTCTTATCAATACCATCCTGACCATCAGCACACATTCCGACAATCTCAATGCGTTCATTGCTGCTTAGTATAACAGACAAACCCATACGCGCCATGTCATGATCTTCTACTATTAAAACTCTGACCTTATTCATATATACTTTATCCTTTTGCTTTCATTTTACAATTTTTAACCACATTCGTCAAAAGAAAAGAAAATTCACTTCCTTTGTTCATTTTACTCTCAACCCAAATTTTACCTTCGTGAGCTTCGATAATTTGTCTTGAAAGATATAATCCAAGCCCTGTACCTGTTGATCTTTTACGGCTTGTCCCTTGAGAAAATCGAGTAAATAAATTTGGAATATCTTCTTTAGGAATTCCATTTCCATTATCTGATACAGAAAATATTAAATCTCCGCTTTGAGCTTTGGTAAAAACACAAATTTTCCCGCCTTTATTTGTGTAATTTACAGCATTTCCACAAAGATTTATAATAACACGCTTAAGTTCAGCCCTATCAGCTTCAATTTCTAAATCATCTGATATTTCAAATTTTAATTCGAAATCAAGATTTTTGTTATCAGCAAGCGGCTTAAGCTCATCATAACACTGCATTACCAAATCTTTAATATTAAAAACAGTTTTACAGAGTGTAAGTTTTCCGCTTTCGAACCTGTAAACTTCAAGCAGCGCATTAACCAAACCTAATAAATCTTCATTACTTTGAAGCATAGTAGATAAAAGAATTTTTTGTTTGTCTTCCAGCTTGCCAATAGCACCATCCAAGAAAAATTTAAGCGTTTGTATAGCAGCAAGAAGCGGAGTTCGCATATCATGAGTCAATGTCGCAATAAAGTCATCTCTAAGACGTTCTGTTTCTTTTTGAACGCTGACATCTCTTATTACACCCACGAATTTTTCAGCTTTATCAATATCGTCAGTAGAAATTACAGCAAAACTAATTTCTACAGGAGTATGCTTGCCGCTCAACTGGTTTACCACATAATAGTCTCTTAAAAAAACTTCTGATTGGTCATTTCCCAGCCCGAAAATATTTCCATTTTTATTATCTTTAGAAATGTTTGATTCTAGTATATTTGAATATGCAATTTCTTGAAACTTCTTTTTGCATAGAGATTTTTCTGATAAGCCAATAAGATTTTCGCAGGCTGGATTAGCCTGAAGAATTTGGCCTTTTGAATCAATAATTATAATGCCATCTGCACAGTAGCTAATAATACCGCTTAATTTTTTATTTGCCTGTGCTAAATCTAAAGTTCTTTCTTCAACTATTTTTTCAAGATTTTGAGAATAAGCTTCAAGCTGTTTTTTTGCCTCTTCCAATTCTTCAATTTTTTCACGAAGATTTTCTAACAAATGACTTCTTTCAATACCATTTCTTATATTCAGCAGAAGATCATCATTATCCCATGGCTTTTCAATATACTTATACAAGCCAATTTCATTAATAGCTTTAATTGCGTTTTCTTTATCAGCATAACCTGTAAGCAGAATCATACTGACTTCTGGATGAAGTTTTTTTGCTTCTGTCAGAAATTCTAATCCATTCATTTGCGGCATTAAAAAGTCAGAAATTATCAAATCTGGTGTCTCTGATTTAAGAAATTCAACTGCCTCAACAGGATTGTTGAATAAGTGTATATCACTATAACCCTCTACTTTAAACAAAGTTTTAAAAGCAGAAGTAACTATTTTATCATCATCTACTACTACTATGCAACTATTATTCATACTCTAATCATAAGCTATTTTTGCAATTGGGACAAATTCTTTACAAAAATGCAATAATTAAAACGAGAGAAAATAGAAATTTCTCTCGTTTTAAAACTTAAAGTTTATAAGAATGCGCTTTGTACTCTCGTTCTTTAAGCTCCTTATCATATAAATATAGAGCTGTTTTGTCATCTGCAAACATTTTTAATTTTGAAATTACATCCATTACGTTTGATTCTTCCTCAACTTGTTCTGCGATATACCAGTTGATAAAATTTCTGGTTGCCATATCGCATTCTTCTTCTGACATAGATGCAACACATTCAATGCTTTCTGTAACAGATCTTTCATGCTCATAAATTTTATTGAATACTTGTAGTGGATTTTCAAAAGATTTTTCCGGCATATCAATCTGTTGCAAGTTAACAGTCCCATTTCTGTCAATAATGTAATCAAATAAAATCATGCCATGATCTACTTCTTCGCGTGCCTGAACTTTAGTCCAATTGGCGAAGCCATAAAGACCAATTTCGTCAAAATAAGCAGACATTGCAAGATACAAATATGCTGAATAAAATTCCTTGTTAATTTGTGCATTAAGAACATTTTCTACTTTCTCATTAATCACTTTCGCCCTCCCAAAGCCCGTGTAAGTTGCAAAATTCTCTTGCAATTGTCTTACCGAGCTTTTGTTCTAGTAACATTTCCGGTTTGTCACCAGGATTAAAATATTGTAAATGTGAACATTTTTTATCTTCGGATATTGTTTGTATAAACGTTATGTAATGGTCATCATCCATAGGGTGAAGAATTTCTCCAACTCTGACTATATCATTTCCCTCATCATTTTTTACAAAAACAGGAATGTGTTTTTCCATAGCCATTTCTTCACGATTTTTACCATCAATAAAATGCATAGGTTCTCCGCAGCAAACTAAAGTTCCGCCGCCAGGAAGAATTACTTCAACAAGATTACCGCAAATCTCGCATCTATATAAATCTAACTTATCCATATATTTGTACTCCTTTCGTACATGAAAAGAGTAATATTAAGTGAATAAATTTATATTCGCCAAAAAGCTAGTAAATTAGACTAATTTATAAACAAGCTGAATTTTTATAGCATGATATCAAATAAAAAATTTTTGTGATAGTATAAAATTAAGCCGTGCTCCACGGGGAATTGCAATCCCTCGACCCGAAGCAAATGCGGGGTGCAGAGCCTGTTGTGAGGGTTTGGCGTGCAAGGTAAAAGTTAATATTTTTGTTGATATTTATGATTATGGCGGCGTAAAACTCCGAACCGTGTCAGGATGGAAACATAGCAGCACTAAGGTGACCTTTGCGGGTGTCGTATTTATAAAAGTAGAAAATATTCTCCAATGCTTTTGCAGGTTGAATTCGATAGACAGTGGCACGGTTTTTATATAAGTTCTTTTTCTTTAATATACCTTGGTCTTGCTTTTACTTCCCTAAATACCTGTCCAACATATTCTCCAATTATGCCAAGACAGAATAATTGAATTCCTCCGAATATACACAGCAAAATAATTGCGGTAGCCCAGCCATTTGGAGAATTATGAAAAAATATTTTTTCAAAAACAGTTTCTAAACCAACAAGTAAGCCGAAAAATGCCAGGCAAAAGCCTAAAACAGTTACAAATCTTAATGGTGCAACACTATATGAAGTTATACCATTTAATGCAAGTCCCATTAATTTTAGATAATTAAATTTAGACTCACCGGCCATTCTTGGTTTTACATCAAAGTGAACATAACTAGTTTTTAGCCCTGCTTCATAAAAGAAGCCGCGTAAAAATAGATAATTTTCTTTGTACTGAGACAAAATATCCAGTGCATGTTTGCTTACCAGCCTGTAGTCTGAGTGATTTGCAGGAATTTTTGCACCAAGAATATTCATTAATTTGTAAAAACACAAGGCTGTATATTTTTTCAAAAAAGAATCAGTTTTTCTATTGTTTCTAATTCCAGAAACAATATCAAAACCATTCATAAATTCATCAATAAATTTTTCTATAGTCCACTCATCTTGCTGAAGGTCAGCATCAATTGTTACAGCACAATCACATCCAATAGCATTAACGCCTTCTAAACCGGCTAATAAAGCTTTTTGATTTCCATAATTTCTTATAAAACGCGCAGCTTTAATACGTTTATTTCCGCGATGTAAATCCGTAATAATTTCCCATGTAGAATCTTTTGAACCATCATCTACAAGATAAAGATAACTGTCTGGTAAAATCTTATTTTTAGCAATCAAATCATCAAGTACTAAAAATAATTTTTCAACAGTAGATTTTATACATAACTCTTCATTATAACATGGAATAACAATCGCTAATGTAGGTGTTTTCATAATAGTTTACCCAACAAAATATTTAATTTGCCAAATAGTGCCTCTTTATATTATACTATTAATAGAATTTAGGCAAGGATTTTTTTATGGGTCAAAAAAAATTTATACTTAATGCTGATGATTTCGGCATGTCAAAGGCATTTAATAGAGCAGTATTAAACGGCTATAATAATGGTTTTCTGACAAGTGCAAGCATCTGTGCAAATGGAAAAGCCTTTAATGCGGCAGTTAATGAGATTTTGCCGGAGTGTCCTGATTTAGGAATAGGAATTCATCTTAATATCATAGAGGGTCGCTCGCTTACAAAAGCCCCTTTGCTTACCAATAAAAAAGGCAAATTTAATAAAGGCTTTATTCAGCTTCTTTTAAACTCTAATAATTCAGAATTTTTAAGCCAGATTGAATATGAATTCAGAACTCAAATTGAAACTTTGATGAATTACACAAAAATCGACCATATTGATTCTCACGTTCATACCCACGCTATACCAAATATTTTTAAAATAACAGCAAAGCTTGCAAAAGAGTACAATATACCATATATAAGAACACAATTCGAAGAAATGTACTTTGTGCCCAGCATAAAAAAACATATTAATTTAAGATATCCTGTGAATATTATAAAAATATTATTACTTAATCTTTTTACTCTTAATAATAAAAAAATTGCTGAAGAATATGGCTTAAAAACAAATGATTACTTAATCGGAGTTGGATATACAGGCATGATGGATGCACAAACTATAGAATTCGGACTTAAAGCGCTTGAAGATGACTGCCTTGCTGAAGCGCTTATTCATCCTTGCAATTACACAAGACCAACAAAAAATCACCATTACAGCGAGTTTTTAATAACTCAGAATAAAGAGTTGGAAGATAAGATTAAACGACTAGGATTTGAATTAACAAATTGCAAAAAAGAGTTTATAAAACAGTAATGTTTCATGAAAAAGATTATCTCAATATCATTTATAGCGTTATCACTAATTTTATTCGCGGTATTTGAATACTATAGGAATTTAGATAAGCTTGTCTTAAAAGTTGTAGAGCCTGCGATTATCAATATTGATTTAAACAATAATAAAATTTTCGATGCCGGCGAAACAGTTTGCCTTGCAGATATTAATTCATTTACATCTAATTTGTTGTCTGACAAAGATGAACTTGCAAAATCAATGAATTTATCCAAAAAAGAAGCGCTCTCTGTCGGCTACTTTGCAGACGAATTCGCTCAAAAAACTCTTGAAAATAAACGAGTTAAATTAAAATTCACAGGTAAACAAGACCAAAATTGCCGCTATGCAAATATTTTTATTAACAATGAAAATTATGCTGATTTACTTACTAATGCAGGCTTTGCAATAAAAGATGGAAAACCTCTTAATCCTGAGAAATTCAATAAAATTTTAAATAAAGCTAAAAAGTCAAAATTTGTTATTCTAAATCACTCAAGTAACAAATATCACAAACTTGACTGTAAATATGGCCTAATTGCACACGACGCAATTATAATTTTTGCAAAGCAGCTTCCCAAAGATGCAAAACCCTGCAAATACTGTCATATTAAAAAGAAACGCGTAAAATTTGATAAAAATATCCATGCAGTTAAAAATATTCCAAATTATCCAACATACATAACAAATGGCAGTATAAAGCTTTATTTAACTGATTTTACGACAAAATTTAAACCGGATAACAAATGTAATTCTAACGTCTGCAAAGAAGTTTTAAACCAAATAAATAATTCAACATCAACAATTGATATTGCAATTTACGGCTGGGATTACAACCCTACACTTGAAAATGCACTAACAAAAGCAAAGGAAAGAGGAGTTACTATAAGGCTTGTCTATGACGATTCTTTAGGTACAGAAAATTACTATCCAGCTACTAAAAATCTTGTAAAAATCGCAAATATTTCTAAAAGTGATGTATCATCAAGCAAAACTGAAAGTGCGATGCTTATGCATAATAAATTTATGATTTTTGACAGGCAAAAACTTATAACCGGTTCTATGAACTTCTCAAACACAGGCCTTTCCGGCTTTAATGCAAATTCATTTCTTCTCATCAATTCAAAAGAAATATCAGAACTTTATACCAAAGAATTTGAGCAAATGCTTTCAGGAAAGTTCCACAAGAATAAAATAAAACTCCAAACAAACACTTATATTCTCGGGAATTCTAAAATTACTCCGTTATTTTCGCCAAAAGAAAAACCTGTTACCAATAACATAATTCCGCTAATTTCAAGGGCAAAAAATTCTATTTATATTCCAGCGTTCCTTGTAACCCACTCCGGCATGATTGATAGTTTAATCAGCGCTAAACAAAGAGGAGTTGATGTAAAAATAATTGTTGACGCAACAAGCTGCGGCAGAAATTCCTCAAAGATAAAGAAAATGCGAAGTTCAGGAATTCTGCTTAAAGTTGAAAATTACGCAGGCAAAATGCATTCAAAAACAATAATTATAGATAACAAATACGTCATAACAGGTTCAATGAATTTTTCCTATGCAGGAGAAAACAAAAATGACGAAAATTGTCTAATAATTGAAGATAAAAGACTTGCAAAATTCTATGCAGGTTACTTTGACTATATTTGGAAAAAGATTCCAGATAAATATTTAAAACAAGGAGTTCGAGCAGAAGGCAAATATTCAATTGGTTCTTGCAGTGACGGTGTTGACAACAACTTTGACGGTAAAATCGATCTTGAAGATGCCGGCTGTAAGTAGCCAGGAGACATCAACTAATGCTCACTTATTAGGAACAATCCTTGCCTGTACTTCTTTCTTCATATTCAAACTGTTATTTAGGCTTCTGGCGAGTTCTGCAGCAGTGTTCGCAGAATAAAATTTCCCGCTTGTTACAAGTGACGTGCATTCAAGCTGCTCTAAATCATCTTCATCGCTTATGTTGAAAGCTATAACATCGATTTTTACATCTTTTCTATATTTAATCAGCTCCATAACAAATTTACACGGGCTTTCATCACAGTTTTCTCCCCCGTCGGTCAAAAGAATAATATGTTTTTTGCCGCTAAAGCCCATAAAATCATATTTTATAGCCTGCTTTAGCGAATACGTAATCGGAGTCATACCTGTAGGCTTTATATCAACGATGTTTCCAAGTATATTATTTGCGCTTCCTTGCGAAATAGGGGAAATCATAGTTGATGCACGGCAGGCATCAAAAGGAGTAAATCCCATTTTGTGCCCATAAACCCTTAAGCCAATTGAAGTATTTGGATTTATATTGGGCAAAATAGATTTTAATGTAGATATCATTAAATCAACTTTTCTTTCTCCATCCAGATACTCAGCCATACTGTTGGAAAAGTCTAAAATAAAAAGAATTTTTTCTGATGAAGAGTCTGTAATATCAGCAGGGAAATCTTTTTGGCTGTAAATAGAATAATCTCCACCGTAAGCAGGCATAATAAAAAGTATTAAAAGCAGCAATAAAAACTTTTTCATACTTGAAATTATAAATATAAATAACCAGAAAATAAGCCCCGATTATACCTGCACATTGACGATTAATTTTGGTTGCAATATTATAAAAGTAATGATAATGGAGAAGGTATGAATAACAGAGAAAAAATTAAGCTGGCTGAAAAAAGTTTGGAAAAAGAATTTGAATATGTTGATGATATAAGAGATTTTAATCAAAAAAAAGTACTTGAAGCTTTTGTAGATAATAAAGTTGCTCCGGAGCATTTTTATACAGTATCAGGTTACGGGCACGATGATTTAGGCAGAGAAGTTCTTGATAAAGTATTTGCGCAGGTCTTTAAAGCGGAAAAGGCTCTTGTCAGAATACATTTTGCATCAGGCACACACACGCTTGCCTGCTGCTTGTTTGGTAATCTTCGCCCAGGGAATAAACTCATATCCGTTGCCGGCACTCCTTATGATACTATGCAAGAGGTAATAGGAACCGCCGGAGATGACGATACTAAAGAAGATTCACTAATTGCACACGGAGTTTTATATGAGGAAATTCCTCTTAAAAATGATGAAGTTGATTTTGAAAAACTTGAAAAAAGCATTGATGAAACAACGACAATGGTCTTAATTCAGCGCTCAAAAGGATATTCTACAAGAAAATCATTATCAATAGAAAAAATAGAAAAAATTTGTAAAATAGTAAAATTTAAAAATCCAAATTGTATTTGCTTTGTAGATAATTGTTATGGAGAGTTTGTAGAAGATAGGGAGCCATTAGAAGTTGGCGCAGACTTAATTGCAGGCTCTCTCATAAAAAATCCAGGAGGCGGAATTGTTGAGGCAGGCGGCTACATTGCAGGTAAGGCAAGATATGTTGACAAATCTGCAAATAGATTAACAGCCCCCGGCATTGGCTGTGAAGGCGGTGCTATGTTTAATCAGCACAGATTAATATTCCAGGGGCTTTTTATGGCTCCATCCGTTGTATCTGATGCAGTAAAAGGCGCAATTCTTGCGGCCAAGATATTTGAGGAACTTGGATATAATACCGCTCCAAATCACAACGAAAAAAGAACAGATATAATACAAAATATAATTTTTGGTAATCCAGAGCATCTGGAAGAATTTTGCAGAACAATTCAATCATTATCTCCTGTTAACGGATATGTAACCCCTATTCCCGAATACATTCCGGGCTATGAGGACAAAGTAATTATGGCAGGCGGCACATTTATAGAAGGCTCAACAATCGAACTTTCAGCAGACGGGCCTATGCGTGCGCCTTATGTAGCCTACATGCAGGGCGGATTAAACTATGCTCACGTAAAAATTGCACTGGAAAAATTCTTGGACAAGCTTGAAGAACAGAATTTTAATACGCAAAAAATTACTTGCAAATCACTTTTGTAAACTTTTATAAAGCACTCAATAGCTACTTATGACTAATTCTTAAGAATTAGATGAAAAAGAATTTCTAATAACAATTGACTATATGATTTTTGTGATATGCTATTGTAGTACCCCAAAAATGGGAACAATTTAGTGTACATAGTGTAAGAAGAGGAAGGTTAAATATGTCATTACCAAATGTAGCATATTTCTCAATGGAAATCGCAATGGATCAGTCATTAAAAACTTATTCAGGCGGTTTAGGATTTTTAGCAGGTTCTCACATGTTATCTGCAGGCTATTTGCAAATGCCAATGGTTGGCGTTACAATGTTGTGGTCTTATGGATATTACGACCAGCGTATTGCTCAAGATGGTCAGGTAGAAGTTGCTTATATCAGAAAATATTATGACTTTTTAAAAGATTTAAATGTAACAACTGAAGTTGATATATTTGGTGAAAAAGTTAAAGTAAAAGCTTATTATGTAGATCCGGAATTATTCGGAGCTTGCCCTGTTTATTTATTAACAACTGATATCGAAGGCAACAGTGACTGGGCTAAGAGCATTTCTCACAAACTATATGACGGTAATGAAAAAATAAGAATTGCTCAAGAAACTGTTTTAGGTGTTGCAGGTGTAAGAATTCTTCAACAAGTAGGCTACAAGTTTGATGTAATTCACATGAACGAAGGCCACGCACTTCCAGCTGCATTCGAATTATTAAGACAGCACAACGGTGATTTGGAAGCTGTAAAAAAACAAACAGTATTTACAACTCACACTCCTGTTGCTGCCGGTAACGAAGTTCACTGGGTTGATACATTGCTTGAAGGCGGTTTCTTTGCAGGCTGCTCAAGAGAAACTGCAGTTCAATTAGGTGGAGAAAACTTCTCACTTACAGTTGCTGCTTTGAGAATGTCTAGAATTGCAAACGCTGTATCACAATTACACGGCCTTGTTGCTAACAAGATGTGGGAATGGGTTGACGGCAGATGCCCTATCCGTGCTATTACTAACGCTGTTAACTTACACTACTGGCAGGATGACAGAGTTAAAGAAGCTGCAAATGATCCTGAAAAATTGCTTGCAGTTAAACGCGAAATGAAAAAAGAATTGTTTGAATACGTCGCTAACGTTGCAGGAAAAAGATTTGATCCAGACGTATTAACAATTACCTGGGCAAGAAGATTTGCTGATTACAAACGTGCATGGTTAATTTTGATGGACAAAGACAGAATTAACAAACTTTTAGATGCTAACAAAATTCAAATTATCTTTGCCGGTAAATTCCACCCGGATGATGTTATGGGTAAAGAAATGTTCAACAAATTGCTTAACCGTTCACACAGCATGAAAAACGTTGTTGTATTACCAGGTTATGAACTTGAACTTTCAGGCAAATTAAAACGTGGTTCTGATATATGGTTAAATACTCCGCTCAGACCATTTGAAGCATCAGGTACTTCAGGTATGTCAGCTAATGCTAACGGTGCTTTACACCTGTCAATTTATGACGGCTGGACTGTTGAAGGTACATTTAACGGAATCAATGGTTATACGGTTGAATATCCTGGTTTGGATGACGAAATGCCTTGGGAAGAACGTCATTGGAAAGATCATGAATGTATTATGAATATCATTGAAAACGAAATCATTCCTACATACTACGAAAACAAGAAAGAATGGGCTCGTTTGATGAGACAAGCTATCAGAACTTCAGAAGCTTACTTCAACTCTGACAGAATGGTAATCGAATACTACAACAGATTGTATAAACCAATTGCTCATGACGGTTCTTGTTCTGGGGAAAAGAAAAAAGAAATGAATATTTCTGAAACTCCGACATTTGATGCTTGGACTTTCTCAAACATTAAATAGTTAGAATTTTAAATAAATTAAAGCGGGTTACTAAAATAAGTAATCCGCTTTTTTGTTGCTATATCTGTTTTTAAGGAATTTTTATTACGAAATGTAACGAAAATAAATAAAAAAATTAAAGAAAAATAAAAACTAATCCGTAAATAAAAACATAAGGGACAAGAAGAAAGGAAGATTGTCATGGGTATGGCAGCATCTCAAGCTCGATTCCTGGGCTTGACAGCTAGAAAGACAAATGTTGAATATGAAGGACAACAGGTCAACCAACAAAGAACAACGTTGTCTAACCAATCTGCTAACTACTACAATCAGTTGTTAGGGATGACGGTTCCAACACCTCCTTCTGTTGATGACTACACTAAAACTGTGTACTCTTTCAATGATGGAGCGTTAAACAACACCGTAACTGCTCTTATTGCTCAGGCTGATGGTACTTACCTGGTTAGCTACACTTCTTCCTGGACTGATGATTTTTCTGTTGTGTCTGCGGGTTCTTCTATTGTTACTAGAGAACAAATTGGAGCTACTGCTGATTATAATTACTACATCGGGTCTAAACAACTCAGAACTTTAGGAGTAATTACCGATGAACAAAGACAAAATGATGAATATTTAAAAACTCTTTCTGACGATCAAATTGCTAATTTGATTAAAGAAGAAGAAGAATACAAAAAAATGTTAGATGAACAATATGGACAAGGTGATTGGCAGGTTAGATATGTACTTAACACGACTACTAAAACCTGGAACCCATATTTCTACAAAAAAGAAGATTTAGACGGAGCAGACTATTCTGATAACGGAAGCTCTCAAAGCTACATTCCGGCATACACTGTTGGAAGCACTCAAAAAACCAAAGAACACAAAGGGGTTACTGCGAGAATTGAGCAAGATTCTTCTGGTAGATTGATTAACATTACATTAATCGATCCTGTTACAAACCAGGAAACTACTTATGCCCTTTCTACTGAAACAACTACTGATCAGAGTGCTTATCAAGACGCTATGAACCAGTATGAATATGATAAGTATCAATATGATCAATCTATTCAAGAAATTAACGCTAAAATTGAAATTGTTCAGGCTGAAGATAAAAACTTAGAATTAAGATTGAAACAATTAGATACGGAACAAGATGCTATTCAAACTGAAATGGATGCTGTTCAAAAAGTTATTGAAAAGAACACGGAATCTACTTTCAAAACGTTCGGATAAGTAATTAATCTATAAACAAAATATATTATTAATTTTTTTTGCGGTATTGCAAAATTAGATATAATTTTTTTTCCTTTCCCTTTTTTCCCTTGACGACTAAATAAGTCGTTTTTTTTTGCATATTTTTAAGAAGATGTAAACATTTTGACATGTCAGAGAAATTGTTGTCTAATGAATATAAGACTATTATTGGGTAGGAATATGTATATTAAACAACTTGAAATTGATAATTTCAAATCATTTGCGAATAAATCAGAAATACCTCTGTTAAAAGGCTTTACCACCATCTCAGGCCCCAACGGTTCCGGTAAAAGTAACATAATTGACAGTGTACTTTTTGCACTTGGACTTGCCAACGCAAGCGAACTTCGTGCAGAAAATTTGTCACATTTTATTTCTACCTACACAAAAAGAAATGATGCTTATGTAAAAGTTACTTTTGGTGATACTGAAAATGGTGAAGATTTAAGCATTGCAAGAAAAATCCGAAAAACATCACAAGGTTATGCAAGCACTTATTATATAAATGACAGTCCTACCACATTAACCAATGTACATGCACTTTTAGAGAAATATAATGTAACCCCGAACAGCTACAACGTAATGATGCAAGGTGATGTTATGGGGATTACAAATTGTTCTCCTAAAAACAGGCGTAAAATTATTGATGAAATAGCCGGGATTGCAGATTTTGACAGAAGAATAGAACAGGCAACAAATGAACTTGAAACAGTAGAGCAGCGTGTAGAACGCTCTTCAGTAATCTTAAATGAAGTTGATAACAGACTTGAACAACTTAAGGAAGAACGCGAAGTTGCACTTAAATATCAAAAATTACGTGAAGAAAAACAAGAGCTTGAAAGTCAGGTTAATAAAGTAAGATTTTTTGACCTTAAACGTAATCTTGAGCAGGCACATGAAAATATTCTTGAATTTACCAAAAAGAAAAAAGAAGAAGAGGTTAAAAATAAAGATTTAGACGAAAGATTGACACTTATCAAAGGTAAATATCAAGAGATTTCAGAACTTGTTAAGGAAAAAGGCGAAGCACAACAAATTGAATTGAAAAAGCAGGAAGAAGCTATTAAAGGAGAAATAGATCGAAAAAATAATGCTTCAAATTATGCAGACAAACAAATTCATGACGGCTTACGCTCAATTGAAAATGCAAAAAACGGTATTGAAGGCTTCAAGAAAAAAATAGAAGAATTTAAGCTAAAAATCCAATCCAAAGATGTTGAAGTAGAAAAAATTAAAGAAAATATAAAAGAACGAGAAGCAGAATTAAAGAAAATTCTTGAGGATATGACAGGGCTTAACGCAACTGCTGACCAGCATATTGCAAAGCGTAATAATTTAAGAAAACAGCTTGAAGACTTGCGCGACAAAGAAACAAAGCTTATTCAGGATAAACTTCCGCTTGAAAATGAATTAAAAAATCTTCAAACTGAACTTCAATCAGCAAAGGATAAAGTTGAGGAATTGACTAATTTAAAAAACAATTTTGCTTCAGATTTTGATTTAAAAAAGACATTAGTAGAACAATTACAAAAAGAATTAAATGACTTTAAAATTATTCAACAAAACGCCTTACACGATCTTGACACAACAAAAAATGAAATAAACGACTTAAACTACAATATTCAAATGGCATACCGCAAAATATCAACAATGGAGGCTAAAAAACAGGCTGCAGAAGATGCAAATTTTGGCCGTGCAATTGATACAATCATGAACGCAAAACTCCGCGGGGTTCATGCACCGCTAGTTCAGTTAGGAACAGTCGACAAAGAGTATTCTACTGCCATGGAAGTTGCTTTTGGCGGAAGAATGGCTCATATAGTAGTTGATGATGAACATGTTGCAGGAGTTGCAATTGAACTTTTACGTTCAAATAATGCAGGAAGAGCAACATTTATCCCGCTAAACAAAATCAAAAAAGCTCCTACACGTCTACAGCTCCCAAAAGATAAGGGGGTTATTGACTTTGCAATAAACCTTGTTGATTTTGACGATGAATATACAGACGCATTTTTCTATGCGGTAGGCGACACTATTGTTGTAGAAGACAGAGAATGCGCAAACAAACTTATCGGAAAATACAGAATGGTAACTTTGCAAGGTGATTTGTTTGAAAAGTCAGGCTCTATAACAGGCGGCGGCAAATTACGTACAGGTTTAAGCTTTAGCCAAAATGATGACGAAGAACTTAACAAATTCAAAGACAGACTCAAAGAGATGGAAGCAAAATTAGGTTCTCTTGAAAACAAAAAAACATCACTAGAAGCCAAGCTCGACGATGTTAGAAATAAATATTCCGATTCTATGAGCGAATTTTCCAAATCAAAAATAGAATTAGACAATATGAACAAAAACTATGAAAACAGTGAGAACATTCTAAAAGAAAAGTCTGAATTTGTTACTGCCGCTGAACCAAAAATTTCTGAACTAAATAAAAAGCTTGATAAACTCGAAGAAGAAAATGTAAAAATTTACGACGAAATGACAGTTGTTCAAGAAGAAATTGAAGAGGTTGAAAAACTTATAAACGATCAGGATTTGAAAGACCTTAAGGAAAAAACAGAAGGAGTTGAATATGAAATTAAACGCCTTCAAACAAACCTTATGAACGCTAACAATGATAAAAATGAATTAGACAGACAAATTGCATTCCACGATAATTTGATAGAAACGAAGCAGGAAGAAATTGTTAATATAGAACACAACAACGTTAAACTTGAAGAAGATAAAAAACGTTACCAGAATGATATCACAGAGCTTAATAAGAAAATGGAAACTCTGCATGAGCAAATAGAAGAAATAGAAGAAAAACTCGGAAAACTCTTAAAAGAGCGTGACGAAATTAACGCAGATTTGATAGAACTTGAAAAACAAAAACATATAAGAGTTGCAGACATTGAAAGAATTGCAGAACAAATAGAATCTTTCAAAGCAAGAAGACGTGAGCTTGAACCGCAGCTTGAAAGTGCAAGAAAAGAGCTTGAAGATGCAGGAGTTGAAGTTTCAAAGCTTGAGCCAGTTCAAATTTCAATAGAAGAAATCACATCAAAAATTCAGCGTCTAGAAAAGAAAATGGCAGAACTTGGCGATGTAAATATGAGAGCACTGGCAGCTTATGAAGAAGTTCTTGCACGCCAGAATGAGCTTAAAGAACAAATAGAAACTCTTTCCAAAGAAAGAAAAGAAATTCTGGATAGAATGCAGGGTTATGAACAGCTAAAAAAAGATACATTTATGAAAACATATAATCACATAAATGAAAACTTTAAAGAAGTTTTCCACAGGCTTTCAGAAGGTGAAGGAGAATTGAAACTTGAATGTCCGGAAGATCCGCTATCAGGCGGTATGACAATTGAAGCCCAGCCTAGAGATAAAAAACTTCAGAGACTTGAAAGTATGTCAGGTGGCGAAAAATCTTTAACAGCGCTCGCATTTGTATTTGCGATTCAAAGATATATGCCTTCTCCTTTCTATGCTTTCGATGAAGTCGACGCAAGCTTAGACACTATGAACGTTGAACGTATCGCCCAAATGGTGCAGACTCAATCAAAAGATACGCAATTTATAGTAGTTAGTCACAGAAAACCTATGATAGAATCAGCTAATAGAACAATCGGTGTAACTCAAAAAGAAAAAGGTATAACAAGGGTAACAGGTATCAAATTAAGGGAAGAAGTTGAAGTATGACAAGTGATGCAGCATTAAACTATAATATAAATACAGATTTACCTGATTTGGGTTTACCTGACGGTGCAAAAAGCAAAAGCGAAGGCATTGGAATTCTTGTAGATATGGCTAAAGCAGGCAAGATTGATCCCTGGAATATTGATATTGTTGATGTTACAGACAAATATCTGGCGCATATCTGCGAAATGAAGTCACAAAACCTCAGATTAACAGGCAGAACATTTCTTTTTGCAGCAGTTCTTTTAAAATTAAAATCAAATGTTCTTGAGGGCATTGATGTAATGCAGTTTGAGCCATATGACCCTGCTGATGATATTCAATATGACGATGACGGTTTTATTGTGGATTATGGTGAAGACAATTATGTTCCTACAAACAACGTAATCTCTATTGATGAAGTTTTGCAGAGAAGAACAAGTGTTCGTTTAAACCATAACCGTGTTGTAACTTTGAAAGACTTAATCAGACAGTTAGAGTTTTACGAAAAACTTGAAAAAAAACAGTCTTTAAAAGAAGCGCATGAACGTGCCAAAAGACGTGTTCAATCTTATTCAAGACTAACAGCTGACGATATTGTTAACCTGGCACACGAAGAATATATTGAGACCTGTGTTTTAAAGTTAAAAGAAAATTTAGCACAAATTTTTACAAAAAATGATAAAATAGAACTTAATGAATTAACCTTGCTCGGCATGGATAAAATCAGTGCTTATATAGCATTGTTATTTCTAACAGCAGAAACTGATTATGACCTGAAGCAAGATGAATTTTATTCAGACTTGTATGTGGTAAAAGGCGGTACAAATGAAGAACATAGCACAGCTAAAGTCCAGAATTGAAGCCGTTTTATTTATCACGGCAAGAGCGGTTTCACTTGATGAAATTGCTACAATTCTAGGAGAAGAAACAGAAACAATTGAAGAAGCTATTTTAGAACTAATCATGGATTACTCTTCTCGTGATGGCGCTTTAGAAATTGATGATGAAAACGGATATATTCTTCAGGTGAAAGAGGAGCACATGGATTTGGTGGAATTGTTGTGTCCTGTTGATTTGAAACCTGCAGTGCTTAGAACTTTATCAGTTATAGCGCTTAAAGAACCTATCAGACAAACTGATTTAAAAGAGTTACGCGGTTCTAATGCTTATGACCATGTACAGGAACTTGTAGACAAAGGACTTATTTCTAAAACAAGAGACAAAAACGGAAGAAGTTTTAATCTTAAAACAACCCCTAAATTTAAAGAATATTTTAAACTTAAAGGCGACACCCGTTCTCTTGCCAAAATTCTTGAAATAGATAAGGGGATTAAAGACAATGAGCCAGCAGAAAAATAACTCTCTAAAAATATTTATATTCGGAATAATACTATTCGGCATAATATTTAAACTTGCTCCTATTTATTATTATCATCAAGGCAGATCATTTATAAAAAAAGAGAATTATACAAAAGCGCGTAATTGTCTGAAAAATGCCTATTTTTTCGACCAGAATAATAAAGATATAAGATATTACTATGTACAATCATTAACAAAGCTAAAGCCAACAATAGATGTACAAAAGGAAGTTTTTGCTATAGCCAATGGCATGCTTGAAGACAGTGCACAGCTTGTTGCACAAAATCAAATTGACTTTTGGCGTGATAACGTAACATATAATATTGGCGAGAATTACATTGAACAAGCCCCTTATGACAAGGGTATAATCAGATGGGATAAAAATAAATTTCCGCTTCGAATAAGCATTGCAAATAATAGCAGCAAATCTCTTCCTCAATATTATAATTCAGAGATTATGAAGGCATTTTCACAATGGCAGGCTTCTGTTGAATTTTTGAAGTTTGCAGTTGTCGATAATAGTGATGAGGCAAATATTGAAATAAGAATTGTTCCACTTCCAGCAGATGTATGTTCCGAAGATGTTTGCAAATATGTAGTTGGTTACACAAACCCAATAATAAAAGGCAATATCTTAAAGAAAATGATTATAACTCTTTATGCAACAGACCCTAAAGGGAATTTTTTCTCTGATAAAGAGCTTTACAACACGATTTTGCATGAAATAGGTCATGCACTGGGTATAATGGGGCATAGCTATAGTTGTGAAGACTTAATGTACATGGCAACAGATAATGGAAGCTATTATGCACCATATAGAAGTTCATTCCAGTACATATCAACAAAAGATATTAATACATTAAAGCTTCTTTACAAAATGCTTCCAGAAATAACAAATACTCCTCAGGAACAAATAAACACAAAAGGCCTAATATATTCTCCTATAATTTTAGGAACAAACGAGCAAATAAGTAATAGAAAACTTAAAGAAGCGCAAAATTATATAAAAAAAGCCCCAGAAGTTTCCGGCGGCTACGTAGATCTTGCAGTTGCGTATGCGGAATTAAACCATACAAATAAGGCAATTAAAGCACTTAATAAAGCTTTAGAGTTATCTAAATCAAATGATGAGAAATTCATAGCACTTTATAACCTTGCAGCCATAAATATGAATATTAATAATCTTGATGAGGCACAAAAATACGCAAATCAAGCTAAAGATATTCATGACTGTCCGGAAATTAAAGAATTACTTATAAATATTAATCATGCGATCAAATCAAAAACAAAACCTTTTAAGCATAATCTTTTAAATGAAGCTTAATAAATCAGTTCCTAATCAGCATTAAAAAAAACTTCACAAAGACTTTAAATTAAAGCTTGTTTGGGTTATATTTTTCTGGTTGAGAAATTAAAAAAATTGGAGATAAAAAATGTACAATGTAGCAATCATTGGCGCTGGACCTGCTGGGATTTTTGCAGCACTTGAAATTACAAAACTAAAACCCGATTGGAAAGTCGTATTAATAGAAAAAGGGCAAAAAATCGAAAATAGAAAATGTCTTTTGCGTGAAGGTTATGAAAAATGTCCAACTTGTAAAAAGTGCGGACTTCTTTGCGGCTGGGGCGGTGCAGGTGCATTTTCAGACGGAAAACTTACGCTAACGCCTGATGTTGGCGGACACCTTGTAGATTACATGGACAGAAAAAAAGTAGAAGATTTAATTGCTTACGCTGACAGTCTGTATCTTGATTTTGGAGCAACTGATGAGGTTTTCGGCACAGATATGAAAACCTTCAGAGAACTCGAAAGACAGGCATCACTTGCAGAATTAAAACTCGTTCATTCTCCAGTAAGACACCTTGGAACAGAAAGAAGCCTTGATGTTTTGAAAAACATGCAAGATTATTTGGATGAAAGAATAACTATACTCAATAACGTTTCCGCAAAATCTTTAATTGTGGAATGCGAGCAGGTTAAAGGGATTGTACTTGATAATGGGGAAACAATTTGTGCGCAATACACAATAATAGCCCCGGGAAGAGAAGGTGCTGACTGGCTTACGCATGAATTTGCAGAACATAAAATCGGAATGGTTAATAACGCAGTTGATGTTGGTGTAAGAGTAGAACTTCCGGCACCGGTTTTTGAACCATTAACAGATAAATTATATGAATCAAAATTAATATATCATTCTCCAACATTCGGTGATGAAGTTAGAACATTCTGTATGAACCCGAACGGCGAAGTTGTTCAAGAAAATTACAACGGTATTTCTACTGTTAACGGTCACAGTTATGCTGAAAAAACGACAAATAATACAAACTTTGCTCTTCTAGTAAGCGAAAAATTCACAGAACCGTTTAAAGAACCGATTCAATACGGTCAGCATATCGCAAGGCTTGCGAATATGTTAGGCGGAGGAATTCTTGTTCAGCGTTTTGGTGATTTACTTGACGGCCGCCGCTCTACTCCGGATCGTATCAAAGCAAGCATTCTTAAACCAACATTAACCTGTGCAACACCTGGAGATTTAAGCCTTGTTATTCCATACAGACAAATGACAAGTATTATTGAAATGTTAAAAGCTCTAGATAAAATTTGTCCGGGTACTGCTTCAAGATACACACTTCTTTATGGTATTGAAGTTAAATTCTACTCAGCAAGAGTGAAATTGACGAATGAACTTGAAACAGAGGGAGTAAAAAACTTATTTGCGATAGGCGATGGTGCAGGAGTTACAAGAGGTTTAATCCAAGCTTCAGCATCGGGCGTACATGTTGCAAGAACAATTTGTCAAAGAGGTTAAAAAAAAAGAGCCTAAAATGGCTCTTTTTTTATTAATATTTAAAAGTATTTTTAACTTGCTTGTAAGATTTTCAAGTGATATAATTTAATGTATGGAGAATAAACAATTAAGCTTAACAACACAGAACAGACTTATAATCTTTGGTCTTATTTTAAGCACTTTTTTAATTATTGCAATCGCAATCTTTGCAATATTTAATATTCAGAAAAAATTGAATGAAGGCTACCAAAATTTTGGACGCGTTATTTCAAAAGCACTTGCAATTGAAAGTGTTGAAATAATTAAGAATGCTCCGCAAAATCAGATAAATTCAATTCTAAAAAATCACTCGGACTCAATTTTAAAAAGTCATAATGATATTGTTCTAATTGAATTTAGAAACAGCAATGGTAAACTTATTTATTCAGGCTGCAATCAATCACATGAAACTAATAACAAACCTACAATAAGTGTAAATTCTCCGATGATAATAAATACAAACGGTCAAGAAAAAACAATTGGTTCTGTGACTGTCGGCCTTTCAGGAAACATAATTAATCAAATATCAACAACAACAAGAGCATCGCTGTTATTTGTATTCACCGTTGCCTGGATTGTTTTTGCGTTTGTCATACTAATTAATACATATTTAATTACAAGGGAGCTTAGAATTCTTCATGACGGCGTACAAAAAATATCTTCAGGGCAGTTCGGCTATAAGATTACCGGCAAAGATGTAAGCAGCGAAGTTCAAGAATTATTTCAAGCATTCAATGACATGTCTGCAAAACTTCACATCTACGAAGAACAAAATATTGAACAATTAACATTAGAAAAAAATAAACTTGAAGCAGTCCTGATGAGCATTGCAAATGGTGTTGTTGTATGTGATAACAATGATAATGTTGTTATGGTTAACAACCATGCACAAAAATTGCTTGAGGCAGAAGAACATCAGCTTCTTGATACAAAAATTCAACAGTATATAGATTCTGAAGGTAATTTTTGCTTTAGAGATAAGATTGAAGAATTTAAAGATACACCACTTGAAATTATTGAAAAGAAGCCAATAGAATTTAACATCAATATAGATAGCAGGGTCTTAAAATCAATAATATCACCAATGTTTACAAGCAATCAGGATTACGTAGGCTATATAATTGTGCTTATCGATATGACAAAGGAAGCAGAAATGGATAAAATGCGTTCAACATTCATTTCAAATGTTTCCCATGAATTAAGGACACCGGTAACTGTTTTGAGAAGTTATATTGATACTTTATACAATTATGGTAACGAATTTGATTATGAAACCCAAAAAGAATTCATCGGAACAATAAATCAGGAAATTATAAGACTAAACAGAATGGTAAATGATATTCTCGACTTTTCTAGAATGGAATCCAATGCCCAAATGGAAAAGTCAATGAATAACATTGTAAAAGCCGTTGAAGACTGTGTAAATCAGGTTCAGGTTCTTACCAAAGAACATAATTTGACAATTTCTATAAGTAAAGATGAAAATATTCCTGAATTAATGTTTAATTATGACGGCATAGAAAGAGCTATTACTAACTTTTTGTCCAATGCGATTAAATACTCACCGGAAAACGGAACAATCCGGGTAAAAATCTCTAATTTAGCAGAAACAGAAGAAGTTGAAGTTACTGTAAGTGATGAAGGATGCGGTATAGCACCGGAACATCAGAAAAAAATATTCGACCGCTTTTACAGAGTCGAAAATAACACGCACACAGTAAAAGGTACAGGTTTGGGGCTTCATCTGGTTAAAACAACTATAGAAAAATACCATAACGGCCATGTATTTGTAAAATCAGAAGTCGGAAAAGGCTCAACTTTTGGTTTCACACTTCCAATAGGCGCAGCTGACAGCACAGAATTAGTAAGTTAGTACTGTCCCATAAAATAGTAGTTGAGGTATTAACAAATATTGTGAAAGCCCAAGATAATAATAATGCCAAAAGCATTATCAAATATAATTTCTTCACACTGCCTTGATATTTAATCTCTTGAATTTAATCTAGCTAAACAAAGCATTTATTTTATCTAAAATTTCCTGCGGATCAATTTCGTTAGTAACTTTATTTATATCTTGTGCAATCTGATAGAGTTTAGCAGCTTCAATCTTATCCCCTGTAATTGCAATAGCACGGGCAAGATTAAAATGGGCTAAAGCATAATTTGGATTGCATTCAACAGATTTTTTAAATAAGTCTATTGCAGGCTTTACCCTTCCTAAATCATCAAGATAAATTACGCCCATATTATTGTAGGCAATGTCATAATCAGGTTTGTATTCAATTGCAAGCTGATATTCCTTAAGTGCCTCATCAATATCACCTTTACCCCAGTATAAAAAGCCTAAATTACAATGAATTTGTGCATTTTTAGGATCCAAATCAAGCGCATTTCTATAAACAGTTAAAGCATTATCAATATCCTCTTTATCGTAAAAAGCACTGCCTAAATTCACATAAATATCAATATCTTTAGGAGTCAAAAGATATGCACTCTGGTAAGAGCTTATTGCAGCATCTAAATCCTGTTTATTTTCTTGATAAACAAAACCGAGCGTCTGATTAATAATACTTGTCCATTGTTTTCTCGGATTTAATGTAACAGCAGTCTGAAAATGAGATATTGCCCCCTGAATATCGCCTTTTACATAAAGAATATTTGCCAAATTTGAATGAACATCAGGCATATTAGGCATAATTTGTATAAGTTTTAAATAAACATCAACTGCACTATCATAATCGCCTTGCTCTTCATAAGCGGAGCACAAATGTTTATATGCAGAAATATTTAAGCTATCAAGCCATATAGCCATTTTGTATTCAGTAATAGCATCATCAAATTGACCGAGGGATCTGTATACATCACCTAAAAGGCAATACAATGGAATAAACCCGGGAGCTTTTTCAATAGCTTCAATGTATGTTTCAGCAGCCTCATTTTGCCTGTTTGTTTGAACCAAATAAAATCCCTTTACTAAAGTAGGCAAAAATTTCCAATAAGAAATAGATCGCCAGACATTCGCAAGAGCGACTGTATCAAATGGCAATGTTAATATTGATAAAACATATTCAAATTTTGATAATGCAAAATTCTTAAAATTTCTTGCAGAAGATAAGTTATACAAATTAGAAAGCAAAAAATGAGCACAAGAATTTCTTAAAGGAGCATATTTAATAGCTTTCTTGGCATTAAATGAAGCTTCTAAAAACCTCGCGCGCTTAGCATAAGTTTCTGCAAGAAGATAATACGCTTTAGCAAGTTTTTCGTTTTTAGAAACAGCCATATCTAAATAATTAATGGCCTTATCTAAATCACCCTTAAAAAAGTGTGCCTGTCCTATTTTAAAATAAATCTCAGCAGAATCAATATAAGATTCCAAAGCTCTCTGATACTCAGTAATAGCTTCATCAATATACTGACAGGAATTATAAATATCTAAATGCCAGGCAAGGTATAAATCACCGAGACGAACATGCAAATCAGCATTTGTCGGATCATCCTGCAAACCTATCTGACAAAGTTCTATGGCATTTTTTACATTACCAGTTTTATACTCTTTATTAATCTTTTTTTCCAGTTGTTTTGTTAGTGTCATAATTAATTATTTTAAGTTCTTGACAGAACCACCAAAAAGTTCCATACTAACATTGTAAATAATATAATTTTAAAATGCAAGTTGTTAAACAAAAACATACAAAAAAACATATATGTGTAGTATATTAGAATTTATAATAAAAAGTTCAAGGGGTAAAAATGCAGCAAAATAAAATTTACTTTGTCGACGTAACAAATAGAGATGGAGTGCAAACATCACGTCTAGGATTAGCAAAATTACAAAAAACTATAATTAATTTAATGCTTGATGATATGGGAATAACTCAATCAGAATTTGGTTTTCCAACTACAAAACACGAAATAAATTATCTTAATGGAAACCTTGAACTTGTAAAACGCGGAGTTATTTCAAGAACGAAACTTTCCGGCTGGATGAGAGGTATAGCAGAAGATGTTGAACTTTCATTTAAAAATGTTCCGGCACTTAAAAATGTTAACCTTTCACAATCAACTTCAGAGCAGATGATTAATGGAAAATATTTAGGAAAGAAAACGCCAAGTGACATAATAAAAATGACATGCGAGGCAGTTGAATGTGCAGCCTCAAAAGGTGCAGAAATTATTGGAATTAATGCTGAAGACGCCTCAAGAAGTGATATTAACTTTTTGATTAAATACGGCAAGGAAGCAAAAAAATGCGGTGCAATGCGCTTCAGATACTGTGATACGTTAGGTTACGAAGATCCCAAAACAACATATGACAGGATTTATAAAATAGCTCGAGAAATACAAATGCCAATAGAACTTCATTTTCATAATGATTTAGGCATGGCTGTAGCATGTTCTGTTATGGGGGCTAAAGCGGCTATTGATGCAGGAGTTGACGCATATATTAATACAGCCATAAACGGAATGGGAGAAAGAGCAGGAAATGCTGATTTGGTATCCTGCCTGCTTGCAATACTAAAATCAGCAGGTTTCAGCAATAAGTACCAGATAGACCCAAATATTGATTTGTCAAAAGCATGGAAGCTTGCAAAATACACATCCTATGCTTTTGGAGTACCCATTCCAATAAACCAGCCTGCTGTTGGGGATAACGCATTTGCGCATGAATCAGGTATTCACGCAGACGGTGCTTTAAAAGACAGAAGAAATTACGAGCTTTACGACTTTGAAGAGCTTGGCCGCGGCGAACCTGAAATTATTGAAACTGGAAGAATGATTACAACAGGTGAATATGGCGGAATTAAAGGTTTTAGAAATGTATACGACAACCTTGAAATAGAATTTAAGGACGAACACGAAGCAAGGAACATTCTTGAACTTGCAAGATACGCCAATGTTCATACTCAAAAACCTCTAACATCAAGTGAATTAAGGTTTATTTATTACTATCCTGATGTAGCAGCAAAAATAATGACGGTTTCACCTTACTATGAACCGCAGGGCGCAATAAAAGAACGCGTTGACGCACATTTATTAACAAAACCGCACAGGATAATTTAAAATGTCAATAGAATTAGTAAAAGAATTCCTAAAACAATATGGAAAAGAAAATAGCATAATTGAGTTGAACGAATCAAGCGCAACTGTTGAACTTGCCGCAAAGGCGCTGGGTGTGGAACCTGAAAGAATAGCAAAAACTCTTTCTTTTAAAACAGACACAGGTGCAATACTGATTGTTACAGCAGGCGATGCAAGAATTGATAATAAAAAATTCAAAAATACTTTTGGCTTAAAGGCTAAAATGCTAACCCCGGAAGAAGTTATTGAATATACAGGTCATAAAATCGGCGGGGTTTGTCCGTTTGCAATAGCCAAACCAAATGTAAAAATATTTTTAGACATGTCTTTAAAACGATTTGACATTGTATATCCAGCCTGTGGAAGCAGCAATTCTGCAATAAAACTGACCTTGGAAGAACTTTATAATATCTCACAGGCAGAAAACTGGATTGATGTATGTAAAGAAACAGTTTAAAAACTCTATTTATGATAAAATTATAAATAACTTAATAAGGAGATTGTTTTTATGGGACAAACTTTGGCAGAAAAAATTATTTCAGAACATACAGGAAAAAACGTTAAAGCTGGTGAATTAGTTATTGCAAATGTAGATGTAACGGCAGTACAAGACGGAACAGGGCCGCTTACTGTTCAGGAATTTAAAAAGTTAGGCCTGCCAAAGTTGAAAAATCCTGAAAGAACAATTCTTTTCATAGACCATGCTTCCCCAAGCCCGAGAAAAGAACTTTCAAACACACACACAGTCCTTAGAGAATTTTCAAAAGAATACGGGGCAGTTCTCTCTGATGTTGGTGCAGGAGTGTGCCATCAAAGACTAGTAGAAACATTTGTAAACCCTGGCGAAATACTTGTTGGAGCAGATTCACACACATGCACATCTGGGGCTCTTGGGGCATTTGCAACAGGCATGGGGTCAACTGACATTGCAGTTGCAATGGGATTAGGCAAAACATGGTTAAAAGTGCCGGCTACATACAAAATTGAAGTAACAGGCGAATTCAAAAAAGGAATATACTCTAAAGATTTAATGCTCCATTTGATAGGGCTTATCGGCGCTGACGGCGCGACATACAAAGCTCTTGAATTTTGCGGAGACACAATTGATAATATGGAAATGTCAGAAAGATTTACACTTGCCAACATGGCTGTAGAAGCCGGTGCAAAAGCTGGTTTATTTATTTCTGATGAAAAGACTAAAGCATTCTTGAAATCACGCGGCCGTGAAGACAAATTTAGAGAAATCAAACCTGATAAAGACGCTGTTTACGAAAGAGTTATCAAAATTAATGCAAACGAAATTCAGCACACAGTTTCTTGTCCTCACACTGTTGATAATACAAAAACAGTTGATGAGCTTAAAGATATTAAAGTTAATCAGGTTTTTGTAGGAACATGTACTAATGGAAGAATTGAAGATTTAAGAATAGTTGCAGAAATCTTAAAAGGCAAAAAAGTTAATCCTGATGTAAGAATGCTAATATGTCCGGCATCAAAAGATGTTTATATAGAAGCGCTTCAAGAAGGATTAATTACAACATTTGTAGAAGCTAATGCAACAATTTTACCTCCGGGCTGCGGGCCTTGCGTTGGAGTTCATGCCGGCACACTTGCGGATGGAGAAGTTTGTCTTGCTACTCAAAACAGAAACTTCCAGGGCAGAATGGGAAATACAAAAGGATTTATTTATCTAGCATCACCATACGTTGCAGCGTACACTGCAATTAACGGTTATATAAGCGCTTCCTAATTCACATTCTAAATAAAAAAATATACTCCACTGGATATATATTAATGTATGAGTAATTGTGTCTGAAAATTTCTTATTATAGCTGTAAGGAGAAATTATGTCAGGCAAAATGCAATACAAAAAAATGCCTCTGGAGGAACTTGTAGTGCTTTCTCAGCAGGATGACTTTAAAGCCTTAGAAGAACTGATAAAGCGAGAGCAAAAAAATATTTTTGCAGCATTTTCATACCTGTGCCAAAAAGATGAATGCGTTTCAGACTTAACTCAAGAGGCCTTGCTTCGCGTTGCTAAGAGTATTCATACACTGAAAAATCCAAAAATGTTTAAAGGCTGGCTAAACCAAATTATTACAAACCTTTTTTATGATGAACTAAGAAAAACGCAGAAGCGCCCTGACACAATTTCAATTGACGATGAAAACGAAGAAAATTCCGGATGTCAGATAAAGTTCCAGCTTCTTGACAAAAAATGCAAACCGCATGAAAAATGCATGTCTCAGGAGCTTGGTAAAATCATAAAAAATGCAATATTAGAACTTCCTGAACAGTTCAGAATAGTTATTATATTACGTGAACTTCAGGGACTTTCTTATGAAGAAATAGCAGAAGCGACTCATGCAAGTGTCGGCACTGTAAAATCACGCATTGCACGGGCAAGATGCAAACTTCAAGAAGGCTTAAAATCATACATTTAAAAGGAGAATATTAATGCAATATCAACTATCTTGTGAGCAAGTCGGCGCACTAATGGCATTCTACATAGAAGATAAACTTAGCGATAAACTCGCGAAATATGTGGAAGAACATTTGCAGCTATGTCCATCTTGCAGAGAAAAATATGAAACAATGAAAAAAATTATGCAAAAATATGCTGTAATTCAAAAAAATTTGAAAGGACAGAATAAAAAAGAAAATCCTACTCCTTTCATAACAAAGCAATATGAAGAATTCAAAGCAAATCTTTCAGCATACATAGATAACGAGCTTGACGATGATGAAAATATAAAAATAAAAAAAATCACTATCTCAAATCCGCTTGCAAGGCAGGATTTAGAAGATATGTACAGCTTTAAAAAATTATTGCACACATCTTTCGAAAAAACCAGAAATGATACAAAAGAAGATTTTTCTAAATATGTAATGAGCAAAATTCAAACAGAAAACCAAAATAAGGACAAAGATCCTTTATTTAAAATAACTGCAATTTTTTGTATAACAATTACTTTAATAGTAGCAGGAGTGATTACTCTACTATATTTTTAAAGAAGAATTAGAATGATATTTTAAAGAAGCAATTTTTTGATAATCCAATATAGACATTGATTTTTGGAGTGGAAAATTTTTATTATTATCTTCTGGTTTGTCAACTGTTCCTAATGCTTCTTTTTGTTTTATTGCGGCGTACTTATTTCTTGCAAGCGGTGTAATAAGGTTACTTGAAATAACAGAGCCGATGAGGCCGGTAATAACTTCTGCTCCATTTCTGAATGGCTTAAATGTATCTGCAATATCTGATTTGTAATTGGGTAATTTTGTAATATCAAAATTCCAATCACCAGCATAAACTTTGCTATCAACCCTTTTTTGGCCTTTTTCCAAGACATGACCGCTTTGTTTTAATAATTCTGTTAATTTTTCAGTACGAAGTTTAGCTGTCTTTGTCAATTTTGAACCAATATATTTAACACCATTTGTAAAAGTATAAAATGACAGAATATTCACAGCAGCATCAGCACACTCCTGCGGAATAAGAAATACTTTCTGTTCGGGTGATATCTTATCATTGAAAACAACAGCTGCAACCTGAGCAGCAGAGGACAAAATCCATCCGATTACACCTGTATGTACAAGCATAGTTCCAGGATTTTCACCATAATTTTTATATATATAATTTTTACAATTATTCCAGAGTTTACAAGGAGAAAACATTATTTAATTTCTCCTTTCTCTTGTTGGTATTTTATTATTTTGTTTGTCAGAAATTTTGTAAGAGGGGCGTCAATAGCAAAGTTTGTGAACATCATAACAAACAAAGATACAATAGTTCCCATTGCATTCCTATATTGCGCAAAAGCATCTTTATTTGCAGGATCAAGATTTTTGGGTGTAAACAATTGCATAAATTTTTTCTTCATAGGTGAAGCATTTTTAGGGATATCAGCCAGAGTTTTTGATGTTGCGGCAATACCTTTAATACAAGCATACCTTATTGCATAACCTGTGGCAGTACCGGCAACAATTTTTGCAATAGTTCTTGCAACAGAAACTTTCCGTGTTTTTTCATCAACACTTTTGTTATGGGCATCAATAACCGGTTGCATCGCAATAGCGGTTACGCCCATAACGACTCTCTGTTGAGGCGAAGTCCATTTTCTGCCAATATATGCAACCGAATCAATAACCTTATCTTTTTTTAATTCCATAGAAGGCAATCGGTTATACATCGACTTGACGGAGTTTCTTATTGGATTTAAGAAGTTTAAACCTGCCATTTTTTCCACCCATAGCAATAAAGACTATAAAGCTTAAAAATTGCCCGAATAGCGGGGTAATTTAATAAATATTTACAATCCCTACAAGCTTTGATATTATACTACAGGTATAGTTTTTTGTAAAGAGCTGCTATAATATAGCCCCCTTGGGTACAACAGTAACCCCTCCTTCTGACACATGAAAACCGCGTCTTAAATCCTCTTCTCTATCAAATCCAATTCTAGTATTTGGAGGAATTGTAACATTTTTATCTATAATAGCTTTTCTGATTTGGGAATAACGTCCAACATCAACATTTTCCATTATAATACTTTCAGTAACCTGTGAGTAGCTGTTAATTCGAACTTTTGGAGATAGGACACATCTAGATAAACCTCCTCCAGAAACAATACATCCTTCTGACACCATAGAGTTAGTAGCCATACCAACCCTGTCATCTTCCTCCCATACAAATTTTGCTGGTGGATAGTTGTGGTTATAAGTTCTAAGCGGCCATTCTTTTGAATATAGATTTAATTCCGGGTTATAGTTCAACAAATCCATATTTGCCTGCCAGTAAGCGTCAATACTTCCTACATCACGCCAATAGCCCCTTTCAGTATCTGTCATACCAGGGAAAGTATTATTTGCAAAATTATAAATAAAAATTCTTTTGCCATCGTTCAACAACATTGGAATAACATTTTTACCAAAGTCATGGCTAGATTCTTTAATCTGTTCATCTCTATCCAATGCATCAAGCAAAGCAGATTTATTAAAAATATAATTTCCCATGGAAGCTAGACACATATTAGGATTACCAGGTATTGATTTCGGTTTATCCTTTGGTTTTTCAATAAAATTGATTAAGCGCCAATTTTCATCAACTTCAATAATTCCAAACTCATGAGCTTGTTCTATCGGAATTGGAATAGCTGAAATTGACAAATCAGCTTCTTTTTCCTTGTGAAAATCAAGCATTTGTGACACATCCATTTTATAAATATGATCACCGCCAAAAATACAAACATAATCAGGATCTTCATCGTTTATATGAAAAACATTCTGATAAATTGCATCAGCAGTTCCTCTATACCAATCCTGCCCCGTTCTCATTTGCGCCGGTGCAAGGTCAACATACTGATTTAAAAATGGAGATAATGCCCAGCCGCGTGTAATATGCTTATTTAGTGAATCTGATTTATATTGCGTTAATACTTTTATTTTATAAAACCCTGAATTTATAAAATTATTTAATACAAAATCAATAATTCTATATCTGCCGCCAAATGGAACAGCAGGCTTTGCTCTTTCTTTAGTCAAAGGCAAAAGTCTTTTGCCTTCTCCTCCAGCCAAAATCATAACTAATGCGTTATCAATAGACATAATATCCCCTTTTCTTTAATTTATATCTGACTAAATTATAAATCAATTTTATATAATAATTCAAATATAAAATATTATTTAACATAAGGCAGGAAATTTAATTACATTTTCCGCACCCGCCGCATTCACCGGATTTAGCGCAATTATTTGAGGCAATTAAATCAGGGAAATCAAACACTTCATCATTCAAAACTTTATCAATTACAATTGGGTATAAAAGATTTTCTAAGGCATGCATATCTTTTTCAAACTCATCAAAATGCGTAAGATTTCCAATCAATACAGGATACTGTGCAATAATCTTTCCTGCATCAAGCTCCTGATTAATCCAGTGAACAGTAACACCTGAAACTTTTACACCGGCAGAAAAAGCTCTGCTTATTGCATCAGGACCTTTAAATGCAGGCAGTAAAGATGGATGAATGTGTATAAATTTTCCTAGCTCTATAACATCGCTCTGAAGCTGGCGCCTATAATCTGATAAAGCTATTAAGTCAAAATCATGAGAAGAAAAATATTCAAAATTTTTCTCATAAGGCAAATATTTTAAATCAATATTCAATTCTTCAGCCTTTTTCAAAAAATCAGAATTCTCTACATTAGACAAAGCAGTAAAAACAACATCTTTAGAAGTAAAATATTTAATAATTGCTTCCAGATTATTTCCATCTTGAGAACCTAAAATTGCAACTTTTTTCATAAAACAATCCCCCATATTTAAATTTCACAAACTATTTTAATACAAATTAGCAAAAAAATCTTTGTTTATGATTTACTGATTAATATGAAAATTAATACAACAAATTATATATCATTTGGCAATAGAACAAAAACAGCAGAATTAATTGAAACTGTTCTAATGAAAAATTTTAAAAGTGAAGGAACAAATGCGGCAAAAGTTATAGTTAAAGACCTATATCCGCAAACAAAAGCTATTGGTTCTAAAGGATACAGATATTATGCAAAACTTGTAAAAGAAATGGTGTATCAGCAAAAACCGGAACTTGCACATGACATTGAACAGATACAAAATTACATTAATGATAATCCTAAAATTTCCAAACAAGATTTGTCAAAATACATAAAACCATATATCATAAAACATGGAGAAACTATTGATATTGAAGTTTAAGTAATTACAATATATCCCCGGCAGATATAAATTTTTTCACTCCATTTTTTAAAACAACTAGTTCACCTGAATCATTAACATCGCATGCCAAGCATGTAAATTTTTCGTGTTTTGTAACTACTGTAATTTCATTTCCGATAAAATTAGCTTTTTCTAGATAATATTCTCTAATATAAGCAAAACCTTTTTCCAAAAAAGTTTCATAATTTTTAAAAAACTCTTCCAATAATTCATCTAAAAAATCCGATATATTAACATCTCGTCCAATTTCTAAATTCAAAGCTGTTGCAGATTTATCAATGAGAGAAAGATTTTCGATATTAGAATTAAGATTTACTCCCACACCCAGCACTAAACCCTTAAAATTATTACCGCGCATAACAGTTTCGCAAAGAATACCGGCGATCTTTTTATCGCTGACAAGTACATCATTCGGCCATTTAATTTTAGGAACCACGTCGTACTTTTCAAGCACTGTACACAAAACAGCAGATAAATATTGTGTAAGATTTGAATATATAGGATAAAAGTTATCAGACGTTTTTAGAATAATTGAACAAAAAAGATTTTCATCGCCTAAGTCAATCCACTTGCGCAAAAATCTTCCACGGCCGGCATTCTGGCGTCTTGAAATTATTATAGTCATGTCAGCGAAATTATCAATATTATTTTTCGCAAATGTATTTGTCGAATCTACCTCTTCTAGACGAATAATATCCATTAAAAAACCTCTTGCTTATTCAGATATTTTAAAGCAAATAAAAAAAATTTGCGATTTTTTTTTTACGAGTTACAATAAAGACACAAGGGAGAGTTTATAAATGGAACATTGGGTTTATACATTAAATTTAGCAGGGCATGCTATAAAGGTAAACATGGATACACTTATTACAATGTGGTTTACAATGGCACTGCTTATAATTGTTGCATTTATAACAACAAGAAAGACATCTATTGTTCCCTCTAAAATGCAAGCTGCTGCAGAGGGAATAATTAATTACTTTGCAGGAATTACAAAAGCAAGCATGGGTGAAGATGAATCAAGAAAACATTTGCCACTTGTATTAACTTTGTTTATGTTTATTTTGACAGCAAATCTTGCAGGACAACTTCCATGGCATTTAATTCATCTTAAAACAGGAGAGTTAGCTGCTCCGACAAACGATATTAACCTGACAGCAGCAATGGCAATTGTTGTGTCAATTTATTATATTTATTATGGTGTGAAGAAAAAGGGATTTCATTTCTTTGTACACGGTTTCAGTATAGATGGAATAATCATTACTCTTGTTGATACACTGGAATTATTTGTAAGACCTTTTTCACTGGCACTTCGACTTTTTGCAAATATCTTTGCAGGTGAAGTTTTAGTATTCACAATAGTTGGAATGTTTGCATATTTTGCACCATTACCGTTTATGTTGTTTGAATTGTTTGTAGCACTAATTCAAGCTTTAGTGTTTACATTACTTTCAACAACATACATTTCAATGGCAATTAAAGAAGAATAAATCAGTATAATTAAAGGAGAAAAATTATGGCAATTGAACAATTAGCAGGATTGGATTTAGCTAAATTAGGCGCAGGTATTGCAATCGGTTTCGGTGCAATCGGCGGAGGTTTAGGCTTGGGTATTGCAACAAAAGGTGTTTTAGAAGCTATTGCAAGACAACCTGAAATTAAAGACGAAGCTTTTAAAAACTTTATCATCGGTGCAGGTCTTGCAGAAGCAACAGCTATTTATGCATTGCTTGTAGCTATGTTATTAATCTTTGCATAAGGAAACAGTAGAGGAAATTATGTTAGAATTTAACGCAACATTTATAATAGCAATGATTAGTTTTGTAATATTCATTTTCATTATGAACTGGATATTCTACAAACCTATACTCGGCATCATTGAAGAAAGACAAAAATTCATTGATGACAATTATAATGATGCGCAAAATTCTAAAAATAAAGCTGATTCTTTACTTCAAGAGAAAGATGAACGTTTAAATAAAACATTAATTGAATCAAGAAAAATTGTCTCTGACAAAATTAATGAAGCTAACGAGAAGTCTCAATCTCTAACAAATCAGGCTAAGCAGACATCTAAAAATAAAATTGATGAGGCTAAAAAACATCTTTCTGAAGAAGAAAATCAAACTACTGAAGCACTTAAGTCTAATGTAAAAGATATTGCAGAAAATATTTCATCTAAAATATTAGGAGAAAATTTTCACATAGCCAACGTGGATTATGATATTGTTAATAAGGTATTAAAATAAAATGAAAGAACTTTTAGACATTTGGAATTTTATAGTACACAGCAACACTTTTAACTTTATAGTTATGGTTTTGCTTCTTGTCTGGATTGTTAAAAAATTTAATATCAAAAATGCTTTAGAAGTTATGAAAAATAACATTATTGACAGTATTGAAAAATCCAAGCAGGAGAAAGAATCAGCTTCAAAAACTTTGAATGAAGCAAAGGATGCTGTAAAAAATCTTGATAGTGAGATAAATGCAAGAATTACACAAGCAGAAGAACAGGGTAAAAATCTCGCAAAACAAATTCTTACAGAAACAGATAAAAAAGTTAAACAGATAGAAAATAATATTGAACGAGTTGTTGAAGCAGAAGAAAAAACAATTTCTTCAAAATTGACATCCAAAACTGTCAAAGCATCTGTTGAACTTTCTAAAAACCACATTATCAATCTTTTGAAAACGAATCCTAAGCTTCACGAAAAATTCATTAACGAAAGTATTGAAGAAATAGACAGGATAAAAATATAAAATGAATACAATTCAAATATCATTATCAGCTAAAAATTATGCAGATGCGCTTGTAAAATTAGCTCAAGACGCTCAGATTTCTTATGATGATATTTATAAAAATCTAGAAATTGCAAAAGAGATTGTTACAAGCTCGCCTGATCTAGTCAGCGTTCTTTTAAATCCAACTATTGACGACAATACAAAATACGCAATTATTGATGAAGTTTTTAATAATCAAATTGATGTAAAAATAATTGATTTTATTAAAATTCTGATTGAAAAGAAGCGTTTCAATGAGTTTGATGGAATTGTTGAGGCATACAGAATTGAACTTGATAAAATAAACAATATCAAACGCGTAGAAGTTACATCAGCTATTATATTAAATGAAGACACCAAGCAGCGTATTATCAATAAACTTCAAAATAAATTGAACAAAAATATAATTGCTTCCTGGCAGACAAATGAAAATATTATTGGAGGACTTGTTATAAAAATTGACGATGATGTAATCGATTCAAGTCTGAAAAATAAATTAGAAAGTTTAAGTAAAAATCTATCACTATAAGGTGGAAAGGTAAGGAAACTAATATGGCACTTATTAAACCTGATGAGATTAGTTCTATAATCAAAAGTAAAATAGAAAATTATGATCTTCAAACAGAAGTAGCCAATACCGGTACTGTAATAGAAGTTGGCGACGGTATTGCAAGAATTTACGGCTTACGCAATGTAATGTCAAACGAGCTTGTAACATTTGAAGACGGCAGAGGTACTTTAGGAATTACGCTAAACCTTGATGAAGACAACGTAGGTGTTGTAATTCTTGGAGAATACACTCAGATAAAAGAAGGTATGACTGTTAAAACAACCGGTCGAATTGCCTCAGTTCCTGTAGGAGATAACCTTATCGGAAGAATTGTCGACCCAACAGGTAAACCAATTGATGGAAAAGGCGAAATTGAAACAACAAAAACACGTCCAATAGAAAGAGTTGCTCCAGGTATTGTAGCAAGAAGATCAGTTCACCAGCCGCTTCAAACAGGTTTAACATCAATTGATGCACTTACACCTATCGGCCGCGGTCAGCGTGAATTAATTATCGGCGACAGACAAACCGGTAAAACTGCTATTGCAATAGATACAATTATTAACCAGAAAGGGCAAAATGTCATTTGTATCTATGTTGCAATCGGTCAAAAAGCTTCAACAGTCGCACAGCTTGCAAAAACTTTAGAAGAACACGGAGCAATGGAATATTCAATCATTGTATCAGCGACTGCAAATGAATCTGCTCCGTTACAGTATATCGCACCGTTTGCAGGAGTTGCGATTGGTGAAGAATTTATGGAACAAGGCAAAGATGTTCTTATTGTATATGATGATTTGAGCAAACACGCTCAAGCTTATCGTGCAATGAGCTTGCTTCTTAAAAGACCACCAGGACGTGAAGCATATCCGGGAGATGTATTCTATCTTCATTCAAGACTTCTTGAACGTGCAGTAAAATTAAACGATGAACTTGGCGGTGGAAGTATCACAGCATTACCGATTATTGAAACGCAAGCAGGTGATGTTTCTGCATATATTCCGACAAACGTAATCTCTATTACTGACGGACAAATCTTCCTTGAATCTAACTTGTTTAACTCAGGTGTAAGACCGGCTATTAATGCAGGTATTTCAGTTTCCCGTGTTGGCGGTGCTGCTCAAACTAAAGGTATTAAACAGGTTGCAGGGAAATTAAGACTTGATTTAGCGCAATATAACGAACTTGCAGCGTTTGCACAGTTCGCATCTGACCTTGATCAGGCGACTAAAAATCAGTTACTCAGAGGTGAAAAATTAACAGAAGTTCTTAAACAGCCTCAATATAACCCTTTAAGCGTTGCAGAACAAGTAAGCATACTATTCGCTGCAAACGAAGGATTACTTGATGACATCGCAAACTCTGATATGGCTAAATTCAAAAAAGAATGGTTTGTTTACTTTAATTCAAACATGGCAGAGCTTGCTGAAAAATTAAATGCCGGAAGCGCTTTATCTGATGAAGACAAGGATAATCTAAAAAAAGCAATTGAATCATTTAAGAAAACATTTTAATTAAAGGAGAAATTTTTATGAAATGTTTTAACCACCACGAACGTGATGCATTTGGAATTTGTAAAGTATGTGGCAAAGGCTTATGCCTTGAATGCATGAACAATGAAAAAGGCATTATTACATGTAAAAGCAATGCTTGCAGAAGTAAAGTTCAGCAGGTAAAAATATGGCAGATTGTTTTGCTGTTAATTTTGCTTGCCGGTGTAATTATGCTAATAATAGACTAATTTTACGGAATAATTATGACAAACTTAAAAGATATAAAAAACCGAATACAAAGTGTAAAAAGCACACAAAAAATTACCAGAGCAATGAAAATGGTTGCCGCTGCAAAGGTTAAAAGGGCTGAAAATACTGTAAAAGCTTCACGTCCTTTTACATATGAATTAACTTCTATGTTTAAAAAGCTTTTAGCAAGTGTTGGCACTTATAGTTCAACAACTCTGAAAATAAAATCAGCAGTTGATAATTATCCTGAACTTTTACAGGTAAGGAAAATTAAGACAGTTGGTCTGCTTGTAATAACTTCAAATAAGGGACTTGCAGGCGCTTACAATGCAAATATTGTAAGAAAAACAATTAAGACTATGGCAGATTATAATGCTCAGGGAATAAAAACTATTTTGTTTGTGGTCGGTCAAAAGGGTATTACAGCCTTGAAACGCAGATGTAAAGAATATGGCTGTGATATAGAAAAAACATATGTTGGTGTTGCAAACAATCCTTCTGGAGAAGGTGCAAAAATGATTATCGATGATATCGCAGAATATTTTGTTTCACACAAAATTGATAAAATTGAAATCATTACAACTCGTTTTAAAAACATGATGAGCTATTTTACTGAAAGTTGGGACGTTTTACCTTTAAAAGATATTAATGATGATTATGAACGCAGACATGATAATATTTTGGAACCGCTAATGGAATTTGAACCTGATATGCATAACATTTTACAAAAAGTTGTTCCAATGTATATAACAAATATAGTTTATCAAGCATTGCTTGAAGCTCAAGCAAGTGAACTTGCCTCTCGTATGACAGCAATGTCTGCAGCAACAACAAACGCTGAAAAAATGATTAAAACATTAACAATTGATTACAACAAATCCCGCCAGGCAGCAATTACTCAGGAAATCATTGAAGTTGCATCAGGCGCTAATGCTCAACTAGGTTAATTAAACTTCTTCATAAATATATAATAGAAAGCACTTATCAATTTAAATAAGTGCTTTTTATTTATCTACATATGTTTGCTTAAAAATTCTAAATTTTCAGGCTTATACATATCGTTCATCTTTGCAATATTAGAAGAATTTGAATAATATTTATTTTCAATACTATTAGCTTTTTGTTCAGCAAGCTTTGCCTGTCTTTTAGCTTCTGACTTGTTTGTCATATAAATATTAAGAAGAGGAATACCACGTCCTAGAACGATTGCTGAATACAGATATCCAACAATTTGAGCGATATTTAATGTTCTTAATTTCTTTTTAGTATCAGCATCTGCAAGTTTTACTAAATCTTTAAATGGAATAGCTTTTCCATCTTTTACCGTATCAACACCTTTGTCTTTTAAAGCCTTGAATAAAACTTCATCGCGTGTTTTCAAACTTGAGCCTGTTAACCATGAGAAGAAGTTTTTAGACTTATCTTTAGTTACATTAATCAATGATTTATCAAGCATTCTTGCAGTACCCTTGGTAACAAGAGCACCAAGTATCAAAAGATTTAAAAATCCCAAAGAATCTTTTACTGCAGATTCGCGTAATTCATCCTTATCACGAGCCGCCATCAAACGAGAGGCAATTGTCATACCATAAACGAATTTCAATTGATTTATAGTTGGAGACATACCTTGGAACTGAATTTTGCTCAAGAATTTTTTAGGGTTAGTTGTAATCATAGAAAGACAACCTGTTGCAAACACGAGAGCAGTAATAGTTTTCATTATCTTAAATTCTTTAGAATTATCTTTTTCCCTGCCTGCAACACCAACAAAACCGTCGCTTCCTGTACGTTTCTTAGTCATATACATATTCAATGGCTGAATAGACATACCTACAGCAGCAGCAATTCCTAAACCTAATGCAGAACGCTTTAAGTTTAGTTTTTTCAAACCATTAACAAAATCATTTGAATCAACCATTTTAGAAGCTTTGAAGATTTTATCAACTTTTTCTTCCATAAATGTTTTTGAAACATTATAAATATTTGAAATCAAGGTTTTTGAAGTGTTATCAGCAGTTCTATTAAATCCTTCAAGAACAACTTTTGATTCAGCACCTGTATCAGATGTAATCAAGAACTGCAAATATTTTTGGAAATCTTTTTCAATAGTTTTCTTATCACTATTCAATAATTTGTCAGCAAGAGCTTGAGAAAACTTCTTCTGAGCATCTTCTGACATCGTAACCATTCCTGATTCCTTATTTAAATCAGTATTGAAGAATTTTATATTTCCTGCAATTTTGTCTGTAAATTTTCTAACATAAGTTGCTTTATCATCGCTTGCTTGGCGTGCTTCATGCCAATATTTAGCAAGAATATCAATAGTATTGTTGTCAGCAAATAATTTATCAGCCTTTAGTCCATATTTATGATTAAACATGGCAGCAAGAGCCAATCCAGCAGCAGTACCGTAAACACCCACCAAAGCATGGTTCATAGTACCGCAAGATTCTCTAAAAGCAGTTTCAGCACCAGCCTGTGGGCCTCTGTCTTTAAAGTCAGTATAAGTTCTAGGCAAAACCATTGAACAAACATCAACCGCATTTGCACCCCAGGCCTGATTTGTATCCAAAAATCTTAAACCAGAACTAAATGCCTCAAATGCACCTGTGAATTGAGGAGATGAATTGTTTTGTTCTTGATTAAACTGTTTTTGAGGTAATATGTTCGGCTGAATTTTCATATCTTATTTCTCCTTAGAGCTTATAAAATTTGTGAAAACAGGTTTTGCTTGTGTTAACACAGATAAATTTTGTTGTGAGGATTTATTTTCTTTTATCATCGCAAGTTCCTGCTGACGCTTTTTATTAGTTTGAGTTCTTGTATACAATGGAATAAATACACCTAAAGCAAGCAGTGAGAATGCAAGGTTGCCCAACTGACAAATTGTTCTTAATTTTTTATCTTTAATTGTTGCAAGTTCATCAGTAGACTTAATTGAAGTATGCTTAGCCCAATTCCAGAATTTTTGAATAAGATTTGCCTCTTTTGGCATTTCTTTCATTCTGTTTAACAGACGGGCACTAGGATCACGTTTTTCAATAAATGTTGCAATTCCTTTGGCTGCATAATCACCCAAGAAGTAGAAACTAGAGAAAGTTGCTATATCACGAATAGTAGCCTCCCTAAGCTCATTTCTGTCTTCAGCAGCAGCCATACGGCTTGCAAAGGTTGCAGTAGAAATAATACGTGCCTGATCCATACTTGGGAATAAACCTTTAAACTGCAAAAGATTTTTGCTAGGTCTATCCATAATCATAGACAATGCTGCAACACCAATCATTGAACCGACTGAAATAAATTTTTGACTCAATAACTGTGCCTTTTGTTTTGGGGTTAATTCTTGATCTTCTTTTCTGTCCTGAAAATCAGAATAGATAGGCGCACCTTTTCTACCTGACATTTTTCTTGTAATCCAACGATTAATAGGTTGGGCGGATATCGCTAATGGAATAATAATTCCAAGCCCTGCTAAACTCTTTGCAGTAACTAGTTTTTTGGCTTTTGCAAAATATTTATCAAGCTTTACGGTATCAGTAATATTTTCTTTTACCAGGTTATGCAAAAGTTTACTTCCGTCAACTGTTAATGATTCCAGTGAATTAGCAAAATATTTCTCTTCACCAACAAATCTTATATTTTCAGATATATGAGTTTTGCTTACAATTTCCTGATAAGCCTGATTAGCAGCTTTAGCATCAAACTTATCGGCGCAAATTATTTTTGCTAACTTACGGATAGACGGATCAAGAGTAGAATAAATATCATTAAACTTTTTCATTCCGTCTTTTTCAGCATTGCCATCAACGCCTTCAATAGAAGAAATCATACGTTTTAATGTATCATATACTTTTTGTTCTTTATTCGAACCTTCGGCCTTGCCATAAAACTCTTTGATTTTATCTATAGTGTCATTATTTGCCCAAACGTTCGTGAGTTTTGAGTTTTTAAAGCTTCCCATAATAGGTCTTTGAAGTAATTTAGCCGCACCCATTACAATAAAGCTCGGAATTAAACAATTGATAATTAAGCCAGAACCTTCTCTTCTGAAAGCTTCAAAACCTGCATAAAAATTAAATTGACGTTTTTTATTACCGTTTTCATCTTTTTTTTCTGAGCCGGCACAGGTTTCGATAATAGTACGCGGTACAATTGCAGTAGACAAATCTAAAACAGAAACATTTACCATCGGGTGTTTTTCACACATTTGAACACCGGCAATTAGACCGTCAACAATTCCCGCACCAAATGACGGTTGTTGTTTTAATCTCTGAGATCCTTTTTGTTCTTCAGGGGTATATGAATTTTTTACACTACTTAATTTAATTTTATCTATCATAAAATAAGATTTTCTTTTACAAAGTCTGGTTTTTAAACTACACGAACTATTATATCAATCACACAATTGTTTTAAAAGTCGTGAATAAAAAAAATTGCCATTAAATATGCAAATGTTAAGGATATATTAAGGATAAATTTTGAATTATTTTTTAAAAATAGAAAAATATTAAAGAAATTTTTAGTTTATATACAAAAAAACAACGCTATTTAGGCAGAAAATCACTTAAAAATACAAAAAGCAACTTAAAATTTTTGTAAATAATTGTAACAAATACGCTTAATAATGTAGCAAAACTTAAATAATATATAAACTAAATCTAATTTTTTATATCATCAGCATGCTCTTTGACAAATTCAACAGCTTGTTCTTTTGTGTTTACGTCACCAGAAATTTGAGCCTCATGCAACAAATTCATGATACAACCAAGTTTTTTTGAAGGTTTTATATTTAATAGTTTCATAACTTCATTTCCATCAAGAAGCTTTGGCAAAGGTTCAAGAGTATCACGCACCTCAAGATAAAATTTTAAGAGCATATCAAGTGCACTCAAATTCTTTTCAACAATGGCTTCAGTAATTTCAGGGCCTCTTGCAGAAAGCCTGTCAGCTTTGGCCAAAATTATTGCATCAATAGAATTATCATCCATTTTTCTTACATATCGCATCATAACTTTTTCTGTAATTTGAGGAGATTGCATTACACTAGAGGGATAGATATGATTTTTTATCATCGAAGAAATATAATCAATTTGTTTATTCGAAAAAGCTAATTTCTTTAAAAATTTTACAGCCAGCTTTGCGCCAACATCATCATGTTTTATAAACCTGTGTCTGCCTGTAGCTTCCTCAATAGTCCAGGTTGAGAATTTACCTATATCATGCATAAAGCCTGCAAGTTTCAAATGTGCAATTCTTGGCAGACCGCCAAAATCAACTCTGTCAAGGTGTTCTTTAACAGCATCATCCGCACAATCGTACAAATTAGTAATTTGCCTTACGGTTTCAATAGAATGATGGAACAAATCTAAATGATGATGAGAATTAGCAGGAACTTGCTTCAACTCGTTAACAAACGGAAAAATTTCCTCTAAAATCCAGGTTTTATTCATATTTTCAAGAGCTTTATCTGCATATTCACCATTAAAGAGTCTAATCAATTCATAGTTAATCCTTTCAACAGCAGGTTTCTTGATTAAATCAGCATATTTACAAACTGCATTAATAGTTTCAGGAGCTAGTTCAAATCCAAGCAATGCCTGAAAGCGATAAACTCTCAACAATCTTAAGGGATCATCAACAAAATTCAACTCGCTGACATAATTAATAAGTTTATTTTTAATATCAGTAATTCCGCCGGAAATATCAACAATGTCGCCTGTTCTAATATTCACTGCAATTGCATTTATAGTTAAATCCCTTCGCATAAGGTCTTTTTCAAGAGAGTTCTCAATAGGATTAGTAATGTCGATATAATTGATTTTATCAGGAAGAACAAGTCGATAAATTTTGTTTTCTTCATCAAGCGGAACAAAAGCCGCATCAAAAAAATCTGAAAGTTTCAAGGCAAACTGACGTGCGTCTTCATCCATAACAATTATATCACGATCTGTACTTTCATTATCCATAAAGAAATCGCGAACAGTTCCGCCAACAAGATAAATATCATTATCAAAATTTTTGGTAATTTTCTTTAATATTGTATCGTTTTTAATTTTTTCTATAATTGTTGAACTCATAAATAATATTTCCTAAAGCGACAATAACAGCAGTTTCAGCCTTCAATATTAAATTTCCTAAAGTTAACATAGGAATTTTATTATTTTCAAAAAATTTAAATTCTTCGTCAGAAAATCCGCCCTCCGGACCAATAATTACTAAAACATTTTCACCCGGTAATATAGGATTATAAGCCACAAACTGCTTTAATGTCAAGTCCGTCTTACGTTCACAAAATGCAATTATTTTATCAAACTTATTTGTGCGGCATAAATCCTTTAATGAAGAGATTTCAAAACAGGTAGGAACAATCGCTCTTTCACACTGTTTAGATGCTTCATACATAATTCTCTGCCATTTAGGGATTTTCTTTTCAACAACACTTTTATTAAGAGCACAATTATCAGTAATAACGGGATATACGCCTTTGGCACCGAGTTCAGTAGCTTTTTCAATGACAATTGACTGAGCGTCACTCCTGAGCGGGCTTTGCGCAAGATATAATCCAAAATCAAGATTTCTATTAGATTTATAAGAATTTTCAATATTAACTGTCACCTCTTTACTTGTAACTTCTATAACAACAGTTTCATATTGAATTTGATTTTCGTCAATTAATAAAAGATTTTCACCTTTTTTTATACGCAAAGATTTTGCAATATGCTGATAATTATCTTTGTCAGATATCACAATTTTGTCATTATTTATATCTTTTGAACTTATAAAAAAATGCGGCAATTTCTAACCCTCTTTTAGAAATATTTTACAACAAAATCATAAATATTTATTAAAATTTATATTAAAAAGTAGAAAAAATTTTAATTTTGAATTATTATAACGGTAGTAATAAAAACAGTTACCCATAACGGAACAAAGGGGATAAAGTGGAAAATACAAATACAAAAAATAATGATATGGTAATCGGCATTCCACGCGCAATGTCGTTTTATCATAACTATCCGTTTTATTACGGATTTTTTACTGATTTAGGAATTAAGATTGTTTTATCAGACATTACAACAAAACAAACAATGTCAAAAGGTGCCTCTTTAGTAGTTACTGAGACTTGTCTGCCCATAAAAGTTTTTATAGGCCATGTTCTTAATCTTATTGATAAAGGTATTGATAAAATTTTCGTTCCATCAATACAATCTATTGCTCCTAAAATTTATAACTGCTCAAAAATAAGAGGACTTCCGGATTTAGTTAGAAATGTTGTAAAAAAAGATTTTACAATCATCGAGGCAACTCTGGATAAATCAGAAAAAAATCAAGGTTTGTATGAATTTTTAGCAGAAGCAGTCGCTCCGTTTGGAATTACTGATATGGAAAAAATAAAAAAAGCTTCTAAAGCCGGCTGGAGAACTTATAACAACTTTCATATAATGTCAAAATCCGGAATGAACTATAAAAAAGCTATGAATTACGCTCTTCAGGGAAAGGTATTCATTGAAAGCCAAACTAAAGAATATCCAATATCTATAGCTTTAATCTCTCATGGTTATAACATTTTTGATGAAAGAACTTCTATGAAAATATTTGATAAGCTTGAAGCAATGGATGTAAAGGTCTATTCAGCACTTCAACTATCAGATGAGCAGATGGATGATGGTATAAAAGCTCTAGGTCAGGACAAATACTGGGCAAATGAACATGAAATGACTGGTGCTGCAGGGCATTATCTAAAAGACAATAAAATCGACGGTTTAATTACTGTTACTGCCTTTGGCTGCGGTCCTGATTCACTTATGATAGAAAGAATTACAAGAAGGGCTAAACGTTTTAACAAACCGCTTCTTAATCTTACAATTGACGAACAAACAGGCGAAGCTGGATTTATAACACGTTTGGAAGCATTTGTTGATATGTTGTTCCGCAAAAAACGCGCAAAAATTATTAATAAAATCGAAATAAATAGTGAAAGCTCATATATACCAAATACAAATTATATTGAAACTAAACAATAATAAAAAGGCTCTAATAAAGAGCCTTTTTACTTAATAAGTATACATAACAAAAAATCCGCTATTAACGGATTTTTTAATATATTTTAAATCTTAGACTTTTCTTTTACGAGCAGCTTCAGATTTACGTTTTCTTTTAACACTTGGTTTTTCGTATCTTTCACGTTTTTTAACTTCAGAAAGAATACCGGCTTTTTGAATTTTTTTCTTGAAACGACGCAAAGCGCTTTCAATTGATTCGTTTTCGCCAACTTTAACTTCTGCCATTTATATTTTCACCACCTTTATTAGCAATTGTGTACATTATATAAGTTATTATAACCTAAATAAAAAAAATTTCAAGCCCTGCCTAAGTCTTGACAAATAAGCAAAAATACTAAATAATAATAGAAAAGGAGGCAAAAATGCTTAAAAATAAAAATGCGCGGCTTGCCCCCCCCCCCGCAAGTTGCTTAAATTACAGGGGGTTAAGGGCTTTTACACTTGCTGAAGTTTTAATTACACTAGGGATTATAGGAGTTGTTGCGGCGTTAACATTGCCAACGCTTATTGCAAATTATAGAGAAAAAGTTCTGATTACTGCGGCTAAAAAAAGTTATAGTACAGTTACAAATGCAGTCTATATGTGGAATTCCCAAAATGGAATAGTAGGTAATTATGAATATTTTTGGACATATCATGACAATGCTGATGACCTACTAAAAGAATTAGCAACTGTTTTAAATGCAACAGATGTTTGTACATATAAAAATTTCAATAATTGCGGTGGAACATACCAGGTCAAAAAGGCTAAGAAAAAAAATGACGGACATGGCAATACCGATATAGTTGAAATGCAAAATTGGAATAGAGCAGTCCTTGCAGATGGAAGTTTTATATCAATAGTTTCTCAAGTACAAAACGGAAGCTGCACATACACATTTTTTCAACCTGAAGTAGATTCAAATGGAAATTATATTAAAGATGACTCCAGCCCAACAGGTTACAAAGGTAAATACGAGACAGGAATAACATGCGGCTATATAGGTATAGATACAAATGGAAAAAAAGGCCCAAATCAGATAGGACATGATTATTTTACGATAGGATACACAGCCCAAAAGCCCTGGTCAAATTCTGATGAGACAGGAAATTTAGAATATGTATTATCACATGACAAACTTATAGAAACAGAAAATTACACAATAGGGAAATTTGAATAATTCAGATTTAGGCTGACAGAGTAAAGATTTGATAAATTTCTTCGTCAGAAAGCTCTGTAATAATCTTTTCACCTTCGTAAACAGCCAAGTCAGCAAGTTCTTTTTTGGCTTTTAACATTTCGTCAATTTTTTCTTCAAATGTACCAAGCGTAATCATTCTATGAACCATTACATTCTTATCCTGTCCTATACGGTAAGTTCTATCAGTTGCTTGATCCTCAACAGCAGGGTTCCACCACAAATCATAATGAATTACGTTTGTTGCACTCGTTAAGTTCAAACCTGTACCGCCTGCTTTCAGTGAAAGTATCATAACTTTATAATCATCTTCGTTCTGGAATTTATTAATCAAATCTTCACGCTGCGGAACAGTTAATGAGCCATGGAAGAACAAAGGTTCCGTATTACACTCATCTGCAAGAACTTTGCATAATATATCACCCATTTCTTTATACTGGGTAAATATAAGCGTTTTTTCACCATTGTCAAGAATACTTTGCACAGTAGAAATACATTTGTCCATTTTGCCGGAAAGCTCTTTACTCATCTCACCGCCCTTTAAGAACTGATAAGGATGGTTACAAATCTGCTTAAGCGCTGTAATAAGTTTGAAAATATTACCGCGTCTATTTATACCAGTGAATCCCGAAATTTTATCCATCATTTCATTTAATGTTTTTTCATATAGAACAGCTTGAGGTTTAGATAGATAACAGTAATCATTAATTACCATTTTTTCAGGAAGATCTGAAATTACATGCTTATCTGTTTTCAAACGTCTTAAAACAAATGGAGAAACAGACATTTTCAATTTTGCTGCTCGAGAGTTTTCTTTAAATCTTTCTATTGGAATTGCATAGCTTTTTTGAAATTCTTTAAGGGTTCCAAGGTAACCGTGGTTAATAAAATCAAATATACTCCACAATTCAGTTAATCTATTTTCCACAGGCGTACCTGTCATTGCAATTTTTGTATCAGATTTTAACATTTTAATTGCAAGAGTCTGGGCTGTATCAGGATTTTTTATATTCTGAGCTTCATCAACAATAATCATTCCCCATACGTGCTTTTTCAACTCTTCAACATCAATCCTCATAATTGCATAAGTAGTAAGGATTACATCATGTTTAATATCAAGCTTTCTTTCTGCGCCATGGTAGATAACAGCATCTAAAGAAGGCGCAAACATTTGTAATTCCTTCATCCAGTTCCCCATAAGCGTTGTCGGGCAAATTACAAGAACAGGTTTATCAAGTTTTCCTTCCTCTTTCATTTTTAAGATAAGACTAATAACCTGAATTGTTTTACCTAATCCCATATCATCAGCCATACAAGCGCCAAAACCTTTTGAAATATTCGTCCAAAGCCATTTGAGACCAGTCATTTGATATGGTCTTAACTCTCCTTTTAATTGGGCAGGCGGAGTAACTTCCACAGGCTTATTGAAATCCTGAATAATTTTTGCAAAAGCATCATCATAGTCAAAATCATACTGGTCAATTTGACCTGACATCGCTGCATGAATTAATTCCATACGTGACATAGATTTAAAGTTTGCTTTAGCAATTTGTTCGAACAATTTTTTAGTGTCGTCCTGATCAATAAGAACATATTTATTTTTATACTTGATAAGCCCGTTATGCCCTTCAACAAGTTTATTGAATTCTTCAATTGATAATTTATCATTTCCAATAGCAATTTCATAAGAGAAATCCATAATATCATCAAGTGAAATTTTAGAAGCTGATGTATTATTGAAAATATCAGTTAATTCTTTAGATCTGGACGCTTTGACTTTTGCATTAATTGAAGCACGGGGAACAACAATATTAACAAGTTCAGGCGGCAGAACAACATCAATCTGTGCTTTTTGAAGATAATAGGCAGTTTGAGTAATTATCTTATAAATTTCATTCAAGTTCAAATCAAGAGCAAGCTTATCTTCATCTTCAAAAAGTTCCTCAAGTTCCGGCATATAACGCGTTGCATAATTCAATTGTTTTTCAACAATTCGCGCAATATCAGAAGAACTTGCGCCAAAAACTTCTTCATCGGTATAAAGCTTATCAATTAGAACATCTTCACCGGTTTTTCTATTTTTGATATGAACCTTAAGTCTAAATAATTCATCCTCAATTCTGTCAATTTTAAAGAACGGAATAACATCGTATTTACCAAGATACAGTTCGTCAAACCACTGTGAAAAGTTCTCTGCAATATCTACTCCGCGCATTACAGAACGCTGTTCCAAATCTTTTATCATATAAGTGCCAGATTTCACATCCTTGAACTTATAAGCCTTAATTCCTAAAAATTTATATATAACATAGTTCAAATAGTTGTAAATAAAATCCGTGACAAAATTTTTAGGTATATCGCCTTGTATAAAAAGATTTTCTGGCATATTTTCTTCAAACTGATTGATAATTCGAGCCAACTGTTGTGAATTAATAATCGGTTCATAAACAATTTTGAACATCTGATTTTTTTTCTTAACAGTAGGAATAAAATAAAGTTTTTCAATAAGCTTCATAACAAAATATGTAAGCTTGTTCATATATATAAAAGTCGGGGTCAGAGCCTCTATATCAATAATGTTTCCAAACCCGCCAAAATAATCCATAACAAGGTCAAGACTCATAGCATAACCGACTTCATTGCCGAGAACTTGAGATTTAAATCTAAAAAGCGAACCTTTTGACTTTAAGTAATACTCAAAATTATTAGTAGGAGTAACAAAAAAAGATAATTTGTCATTATTATTAACAAGAAAAAAGTTTGTATTTCTTGCAGGAGTATGCGGGCTTAAGAAAACACCAGCAAACTCATCCTCAACAGTCTGATATATTAAACTCAATGTATAGCGAAAATCTTTATTTTTAAATCCTTCTGGATTTTCAGAAAGGTTAAAAAATAATTCATCTACATTATTTTTTTTGAAAGAAAAATCTATATCAAAAAGTTTATTATCAACCATAATAATTATCCTACTTAATCTAAAAACAACTATAAGTTTTTAAAAGAAGTCATTCCAAGGATTAGGATTGCTCCGTCCCCTGGAATGACCAAACCTTATTTAATCAAAGAATCGCAATCCATCTCAGCCGGTTTTGGAATACCGAGCAGTTGAAGAATTGTCGGTGCAATATTACATAAAGCACCAGTCTCTTTTAGTTCAACACCTTTTGGAGCATTGATAAGTACAAATGGAACTTCATTTGTTGTGTGAGCAGTCATTGGCTTGCCTGTTTCGTAATTAACCATAACTTCAGAATTACCATGGTCAGCGGTCAACAACATAACAATACCATGCTCCTTGCAGGCATCGGCAATTTTACCAACACACTCATCAACGACTTTGTCAGCCTTAACTGCTGCTTCAAGAACACCAGTATGTCCAACCATATCAGGGTTCGCAAAGTTAACAAGAATAAATCCGTATTCAGGATTTTCAATTGCACCAAGAACTTTTTCACAAACTTCTTTAGCACTCATTTCAGGCTGCAAATCATAGGTTGCGACTTTTGGAGAAGGAACAAGAACACGTGTTTCATGAGGCTGCGGTTCTTCAACTCCTCCGTTAAAGAAGAAGGTTACATGGGCATATTTTTCAGTTTCTGCAGTACGGAATTGTTTAATACCGTTAGCTTCCAGAACATCACCTAGAATATTAACCATTCTTTCTTTTCCGAATGCTACAGGAAAAGTGAAAGTTTCATCATATTCAGTCATGCAAACGTAAAAAATATTTTTTCTTATTACTTTTCTTTCAAAACCGTCAAATTTTTCAAAATTAATAGCCTTAGTTAACTCACGAGCTCTATCCGGACGGAAGTTCCAGAAAATAATCGCATCATTGTCATGAATTCTTGATTCTTCACCGCCAATAACAGTTGGGAGAACAAATTCATCGTTGTCGCCTTTTGCATATGACTTTTCAACGCCTTCCTTAGCAGAAGAAGCATGTTCTCCTTCACCTAGCAGTAATGCATCATAAGCTTTTTCAATTCTATCCCAGCGATTGTCTCTATCCATTGCATAATATCTTCCAGAAATAGTTGCAATCGGAGGAAGCCCGTATTTTTTTAATTCATCTTCAATTGGCTGTAAAAAAGTCATAGCGCTTTGCGGCGGAGTGTCGCGTCCATCAAGAAAAGCATGTACATAAACTTTTTTCAAACCATTATCTGCGGCAAGCTTAATTAAAGCAAGAATATGCCCTAAAGCAGAGTGAACACCGCCGTCTGAAGCCAAACCATAAATATGAAGCGCGCTATCGCATTTTTTTACATGTTCAATTGCATCTAAAAAAGCTTTTCTTTTAAAGAAATCACCTGTTTTAATAGAATTATTTATCTTAGAAAGTTCTTGATAAACAACTCTTCCAGCTCCAAGGTTTAAATGGCCGACTTCACTGTTCCCCATTTGGCCTGCAGGAAGTCCAACATATTCACCATCAGCGTGAATTTTTATAAATTTTTCTTCCTGCTCTAACTTATTTACATGAACAGGATTTGCTAATTTTGTCGCATCATATTCCGGATGAGCTTTACTAATGCCCCAGCCGTCCATAATACATAAAAGTACTCTTTTTGTCATATTTATATCCCCTCTATAGTGTTATTACAATGGCTAAATTTTATCAAGAACATAAATCAAATACAAGAGGGCTTTATAACAGCATAAAAATGCAAATAACAAGCGTGAAATCTAAATCAGACTTCACGCTTAATAAACTTAAAATCAAGCAACTATGGCAAAGATTCCCAATATCCTTTAGAATTATCATCAGGATTTTTATCAATCATTGCCCAGTAAGCGCAGCCTAAACCGTTTCCTTTTTGATTAGATTTTACGCTGCATGGGTCACCTGCTTGAGCACCGTAAGCATTATCAGGATCATCACCGTACATATCTTCTATTTCTTCATCAGTCCAGACATCTTCAGAGTGCTTAGGTTGGAGGGTATCATTGTCATCAATCTCAAAAAAGAAAATATCATGGCCTAAAACATTCGGGCCCTTTGTCCCGTTTACATCTATGGACAAATTAATCTGTAAGGCATTAACGTATGCATTAAAACACATACCATTTGCTAGAGCTTTATCTGGTTCAGCTTTACCACGATCTATCATTGGATTTTCAATTTTTTTATTGTAGGTTCTAACAGGTGATTTATATTCGCACTTACCTACAATTTTTAATTTTGAATAAATTTTTTGTAATATCTCATTTGCATTAGGATAATCACCAGAACTAGTTTGAGTAGCATAGAACTTTCTCATACCAGGCATAGATTCATTTTGGACAGAAACTACTGCCTGACTCAAAATTGAATAAGCTTCTTTAAATCCGGCTTGCAATTCTTTACCATTTGTCTGATTCATCAGAGTTGGAATAGTCATGGCCGAAACTACACCAATAATTCCTAAAGTAACCAAAACTTCCGCAAGGGTAAAGGCAAATTTATTATAAAGGGCAAAAACGCGCTCTACGCGCTTGCCCCCCCCCCGTGAGCTACTCTAAATGCTTTTTTCATAACATAAATCTCCTTCAATAAATATTACATTTCTAATTATATAAAATTTTTTATGAATTTGCAACTTTATCCATATATTTCATCTGAATAAAATACGAATTCTAGTTGCCCGATAATAATCGTATCACCGTCTTTAATTCCTTTCTTAGTCAAGACATCAAAAACACCCATGCTTTTTAGAATGTTTTGAAGCCTTATAACCTGCTCAGAATTTCTTTCATCAGTAACACTTGCAAGTCTGCCAATTTTGCCGCCTTGAACAATGAAGGTGTCTTTTGCAACCTTATAAACTTCGAAACTGCTGTCATCATTATTATAAGCATCCAAGTCCTCTTCAACAACAATTTGAGATTCAACCTTTGGAATTTCATCAACTTTTTGTCCCATGAAATCTAAAAGTTTATCAAGATTTTCACCTGTGACAGCAGAAATTAGAAACACATCCGATGTTTCCTTTTTAAAGAGTTCATAGAGCTCCTGACGCCTTTTTTCATCGACTGAATCAATTTTATTCAAAACAACAATTTGATAAAGATTAGCCAGATGCTCGGAATGCTTTTCAAGTTCTTTATTAATAATCTTGTAGTTTTCAAAAGGATTTTTTTCAGTAGAATCAACCAGATGAACAAGAAAGCGGCAGCGTTCGACATGACGAAGAAAATCATGCCCTAAACCGACACCTTCTGAAGCGCCTTCAATCAACCCAGGAATATCTGCTACAACATAACCATCACCTGAACGTTTTTTAACAACACCTAAATTAGGAATAATTGTAGTAAATGGATAGTCTGCAATTTTAGGCTTTGCAGAACTTATGCGGCTTATCAAGGTTGATTTTCCAGCATTCGGCATCCCGAGCAAACCCACATCAGCTATAAGTTTCAATTCTAAAAACAATTCTCTTTCAATTCCAGGCTCTCCCGGCTCGCAAAATTGAGGCGCACGTTTTTGCGCAGTTGCAAATCTTGCATTACCTCTGCCTCCACGGCCGCCTTTGGCGACAAGAGCTTTCTGCTCGTGGCTTGTTAAATCTGCAATAATATTTCCTGATTTTACATCCCTTACAACGGTTCCGAGCGGAACTTTTATGTATAAATCTTTTGCGCAGGCACCGTGCATATTTTTAATACCGCCATTTTCGCCGCTTTCAGCCTTGAAAACAGATTTATGCTTAAAATCCATCAAAGTTGACATATTTTCATCAGCAATAAGATAAATATCACCGCCTCGGCCGCCGTCACCCCCTGCAGGGCCGCCTTTATCAACATATTTTTCTCGGCGCCAGGCAACCATACCATTGCCGCCACGGCCTGATACTACTCTTATTTTTGATTTATCTATAAACTTCATTTTTATAATCCCTAATTTTCTATTTGTATTATAATAATACTATGAAAAATATAAAAAATAAATTGTTCTCAAAAGAGCCTGTTGAAATAGGCGTTGAAAGCGGATATGACAATTATATAATGGCAATAGAATCAAGCTGCGATGAGACAGCCTGTGCAATCGTTAAAAACGGACGTGAAGTTATTGCAAATGTTGTAGCATCTCAAATTAAAACTCACGCACAATTTGGCGGAGTAATCCCTGAAATTGCTGCTAGAGAACACTTAGATTCCATAAATATAGTTATAGAAGAAGCTTTTAAACAGGCCAAAGAAAACGCAAATCTTACTCCTCAAGACATAACAGCCTTTGCAGGAACAGTAGGCCCCGGACTTGTCGGATGCCTGCTTGTAGGGTTAAATGCAGCTAAAACTCTCGCATTAACTTATGACAAGCCTTTTATAGGAGTAAACCATCTTAATGCACATCTTTGCGGAAACTACATAGATACAGAATTAAAACCGCCATTTATGGCTTTACTTGTAAGCGGCGGTCACACACAGATAATTGATGTAAAATCCTATTCTGAACAGGAAATTATAGGTGAAACAATAGACGATGCTGTCGGAGAAGCTTATGATAAAGTTGCAAGACTAATAGGCTTGCCATACCCTGGAGGGCCAAGACTTGACAAACTTGCGCAGGAAGGAAATCCTTTTGCATTTAAACTTCCGGAAGCAAAAGTTGATGGATATAATTTCAGCTTTAGCGGGCTTAAGACAGCAGTGCTTAGACTAGTAAAATCTTTTGATGGGAAAGAATTACCTGTAAATGACATTTGTGCAAGTTTTCAGGAAACTGTTTCTTCAACCCTTTTGCACAAACTAAAAAATGCACTTGCTGAAAGCGGCTACAAACAGGTTGTAATAGCAGGCGGAGTTGCCGCTAATTCTGAAATTAGAAAGAAAATATTTGCCCTCAAAGATGAAGGCTATGAAGTTTTTGCACCTCCAATGAAGTACTGTACGGATAACGCTGCAATGGTCGCGTCATGTGCGTATTTCAACACTAACACTTTTGATGATGTGAATGTTGAAGTTTTCTCCAGAGTAAAATAGGCAATTTTTTATATTCACATGTTTTATGACATTATGCAGATAAACAATGACATAAAAAATCAAAATATACATTTTGCCGGATTAACAAGAACGCTTTCGAGAAATTACTTTGCAACACTTCCTGAAATTCAAGATGTATTCACAAAACATCAGAAAGCCGATAACATAGCCGGCAGCCTGCCTTATAGCTGGATAAAATCAATTCAGCATAATCCTAAACCTGAGCGTGATAAAGCAATAAAGAGTGTTTATTCTACAATGCGCAAAATATTTGGAACTTGTATAACTGAAAAACCAAGTAAAACTGAATTAAAGAATTATTCAATAATGCTTACACAAACACTAAGAAAGGCCGGAATAATTCCTGACGGGAATATTGTCATTATAAATAAAAGAAAGGTTTCAGGAAGTACAGTAAGCGGGATATACACGATTCATGAAAAAGGAAAAAATCCAACTTTAGAAAAAGTTTTGATAAAAAAGTATCGTGAAGGGATTTCAAAACGCCGGCTAAACACAGAAGGCGCAGCCGCAGAAACAGCATTAGGCCTTCATTTAAACAAACGAATTTGTGACAGACATATTTTAAAATTTCTATGGGGCGATATTAATGCAGGTTACACTGCAAGTATCTATGAATCACAGCCGAAAAGAGTTAAAATTCCCGGAGCGCTTTCACTGGCAGAATCTTTTGATGGTAAAGAAAAATTTTTCAAAAAACTAATGAAATTAACAAATGATTTCACAGATATAAGAAAAATCCTTGCAAAGTATGGCTTCAAACACTATGATTTTCACGATGAAAATATTTTAATTACAAGAGACAAAAAAGGGAATCTCATAACAAAATTAATTGATATTGGCAGAATTGACAAGGCTCCGCAAAATTTATTAGATCAAGAAAAATTTATTACCTACAATCACGCAACTAAAAGTTTTGAATAAACTCTTGAAAGAATGAATTTTGTAATCTTCTTTTCAAGTTCAACGTTATGGTGTTTGTTAATTTCTTTTATAAAATAACACGGACTTGTCACATTTATCTCAATAACTTTTTCATCAATAACGTCTAAACCTACAAGAGGCAGCCCCATTGAGTTTAATTCTTTTGCGACAGGCAGGAATTTTTCTTTCTCAGATTCAGTCAATTCAGCTTTAACAATATTGCTGTCACAGTGTTCATTAAATTTAAAATCATCATTTGACGGGAGTTTTTGAACACAAACATCAAGAACTTCATCCCCTAAGAAAAGGACTCTCTTATCACCAAATCTTGCTTTTGGAATGTATTTTTGAACCATAACCATTTTAGTCTGATTATTAGTCATTGAGTTGATAATAACTGCTGTATTTTTATCGCCTTTTTTCAAAGTCATAACACCAGAACCAAAACAGCCGTTTAAAGGTTTTAATACAATTTCTTCGTTCTCGTTCAAAAAAGACATAATATCAGATTTTGAACAGGTAACAATATTTTCAGGCATTAAGTCTAAAAATTTCACAGTATGCATTTTTTCATTGAAATTTCTTATAGCCGCAGGGTCATTAAGAATTAAAGTCTTATTTCTGTCAACAAAATCGAATATGTAAGTAGCATTAATATAATCCAAATCCACAGGCGGATCAGGCCTAAACATAACGAGTTGAAAATCTTCTATTTTTTTCAAAATATCGTTTTTGTCATAAAAAATATTCCCGTTTTTTTCATATGCTTCATAACAATAAGCAAAAGCAACTCCAGAATTCAAATTGAGTTTGTCTATTGTAGTTATAAAAACATTTTCATTCTCATACAAAAACTCTCTTATCATCCAGAAGTTTGTGACAAGATTATTAAATTCAAAATACTTAAGTTCAATTCTGTCAATAACAAATAAAATATCCATAATGCCTCATTTCTATCGTACTAATTATATCATCATAGAAAGTTAAGGGCAATAGAAATTTTGGCTAATTCTGCTAAATTTGTTCAGGATTAAGAATTGCGACATTAGCATTACCTGACTGCACAAGCCTTGTAAATTTTTCAATATCAGCCTTAATATTAGGGAATGTGTTATAATGCATAGGAATAACAGTTTGTGCACCAAGCCATTTTGCAGCAACAGCAGCATGTTCAACATCCATTGTATAATAACCGCCAATAGGAAGCAAAGCGATATTCGGGTTATACAATTCTTTAATAGTCTTCATCTCTGAAGTCAAACAAGTGTCACCGGCATGGAAAATTCTAACACCTTCAATATCAAAAAGAATACTTGCAGGCTCACCGCCATAGCTTCCATCAGGAAGTGAACTAGTATGAAAAGCCGGCAAAAATACAACTCTTCCCCAATCATAATTAATCCAGCCGCCAAAATTTATCCCTTTAGTCTTGCATCCCTGCTTTTCGCAGTATGAAGCAAGTTCAACAACCGCAGTAATTTCAGCCTGTTTTTCTTTCGAAATTTCAATTGCATCACCAAGATGATCACCGTGAGCATGGGTTACAAATATATCGGTAATATTAGATTTATGCCAATCATATTTCGGGTTAATCGAAACGTAAGGATCAACTAAAATTGATTTGTCTTTTGTCTTAATTTCAAATGCACTGTGACCGATATATTTTAAATCCATAATAACTCTCCTAAAAATACTTTACTACGACTTTTAATATATCAAATTTTTATGTAAAATACAACTATGCAGTATGAAGAATTAATGAAAAAATGCATTGAACTTGCAAAACAGGGCGAAGGCAATACATCACCAAACCCGCTTGTAGGATGCGTTGTTCTGGATAAAAACGAAAATCTCATCTCAACCGGTTTTCATGCAAAATACGGACAAAACCATGCAGAAAGAGACGCATTACTAAAATTAAAAAACGGCGAAGAGCACGGAGGAACTTTAATAGTAAACCTTGAACCGTGTTCTCATTATGGAAAAACTCCGCCTTGTGCTGATTTAATTATAGAAAGGGGAATAAAAAAAGTTGTAATTGGAATGCGCGATGTCAATCCAATTGTTGCCGGAAACGGGATTAAAAAACTGAAAGATGCCGGAATAGAGGTTGTTGAAAACGTATTAAACAACGAATGCTTAAAATTAAATGAAGTTTTCATAAAAAATATGACAAAGCACAAAACCTTCATAGCATTAAAAACAGCAGCCACACTTGATGGTAAAATCGCTACCTCAAACGGTTCATCAAAATGGATTACATCAGAAGAAGCACGTGAAGAAGTGAAAGTTATCAGAAAGAGGTATGACGCCATAATGACTTCATCATCAACAGTAATTGCCGATAACCCTGTAATGCTGCACAGAACAAAAATTATTCTTGACAGAGAACTAAAAACTGATTTAAAGTCAAAAATCTACCAATCCGGAGAAATAATAGTCTTTCATTCTCAAGACAAAGTGCCATCTCAAACAGCAAAAAATATAAAATTCATACCGGCACCGGTAGAGGATAATAAACTTAATTTAGAATTTATATTTTCAAAACTATATGAACTAAATATTATGAGTGTTTTAATCGAAAGCGGCGGAGTTTTAAATGGAAATGCATTAAAATATGTTGATAAAATTTATCACTTTATAGCGCCCAAAATCACTGCTGACAATAGCTGCCTGTCATGTTTTAATTCCCGTCAAATAAATGATATTAACAGCTCATATGATTTTAAAATTGACCGTATAGACAGCTACCCGCCTGATATTCTATTAACTTATTATCCTATGGCAAATAATTAAAAATAATATATAATAATTTTATGGTAAACGTAAAAAAAGCATGCGCAGCAGGAACATTTTATCCGAAAACTAAAGATGAACTTTCAACGATGTTTGAAAGCTTTGAAGAATGTGAGGCAAATTATTCATCAAAAGCAGTTATTGTGCCGCATGCAGGTTATATATATTCAGGAGAACTCGCATTTAAAGGGTACAAATTTTTAGACAGAAATACAAAAAATATATTTATCTTTGCTCCTGCACACTACGAAAGAATTTACGGCTGTGTCACCTGTGATTTTGACGAATTTGAAACTCCATTTGGAAATATAAAAGTTAACAAAGAACTTTCAAAAGAAATAACAGTTCATTGCGAATGCCAGATAAATAATCATGCGTATGAACGCGAACACAGTATTGAAGTTCAATTGCCAATAATAAAATACCTGTTTCCTGATGCGCAGATAATTCCTGTTCTATACGGATGCGAAAATTTTACGAACCTTGCTGAAACAATATCAAAATTTTATGATAACAAAGAAAATGCTTTTGTAATTTCCAGCGATTTAAGTCATTTTTTCCCACAAAGAGAAAGTTCCAAAATTGACCTGTACACCGCAAAAATGATTGAAGAGCTTATAACGCGGGACTTTGATATGGAACAAGCCTGTGGAGCAGTCGGTATTTGTGCTCTTTTAGACTTTGCGAAATCGAAAAATTATTCTTTAATAAGAGTTGGCTTAACAGACTCCTCAAAATCTACAGGGGATACCTCAAGAGTTGTCGGATACGGAAGCTGGTTTCTATTTGAAGGTGAGAAAAACGAATATATTAAACAGTTCTATACAGATTTAGTTATAAACATCTGTAAAGAAAGTATAAATGCAGGATTAGAGAATAAAAAATATTCACCTGAGAATTACCCATGTGTGCTTGAAGAATACGGAGCCTCATTTATAACTATTGAACTTAACGGAGATTTACGCGGCTGCATAGGCTCAATAATAGCCCATCGTCCCTTGATTCAGGATTTAATAAAAAATGCACATTCTGCAGCATTCGCAGATCCAAGATTTTTCCCGCTGACACAAGATGAATTCCAAAATATAAAAATAAGTGTTTCTCTCCTCACAAAACCTCAAAAGATGAGTTTTGAAAATGAAGCAGACCTGCTTTGGCAAATCAAACCTTATGAAGACGGATTAATAATACGCGAAGGAGCCAAACAGGGAGTATTTTTACCTGTTGTCTGGGAAGAACTTCCTGACAAACAAGAATTTTTGAATCACCTGAAACTCAAAGCCGGTTTAGATAGAAACTATTTTTCAAATACTATTGAAGTATTTAAATTCAAAGCGGTAAAAATTACTCAATAACTTTGCCTTCAAAAATATCAAGCACCATATTAACATTATCACTGTGCATATTAGATAAAGCTCTATTAAGTGAGGAATTTTTAACAACATCTTCGTCCTTTTCAGCCTCTTGTTTTAATTCAGCAACCTCATCATCATCAGGTTCAGGTTCTGGTGCAGTTTCCGGTTCCAAAGAAAAATCAGATTTTTCAGGAGTTTTCACTGTTTTTTTTTCAGAAACATTATCTTTTACAGGAGTTTCAGAAACATAAACATTTTCCTGAACAATTTTCTCATCTCCTGCCATAGGAAGTCTCACAACAATTTTTGAATCCTTTTGAGAAAACATATTATCGACAGCACTTTGAAGCATTTGTCTTTTGTTCCCTTCAACAAATTGCTTCAAAAGAACTTCATTTTTCATAGTGAGAATAACACTTTCAGGCGAAATAACAAGCGGAGTAGCCCACTGCTTAAGAAGAGTTCTTGCAGGAACGCTGTGAACATTTTCTAATAACTGTCCCCATAAAGATGCCAAATCCGATGTAGCAGAATGCTTTGATTTAGGCATTGGAGAAAACTCTTCAACGACCTTTTCTGTTTTTTCTGGCACAGCATCTTTAACCTCAGGCATACTTTTGATAGTTTGCGGCTGAGGATTAGAATAAGCTTCTTTTACAATATCAGGTTTTGCATGTTCAACAGGCGCCTGCTTTGAAAGTTCACTATGTTCAGGCTTAGAAATCTGCGGTGCATTATACTGAATTTGTGCCGTTTGAATATTCCCGCCTTCAAGACGTGTAAGCCTGTCTTGAAGTTCAATAAGCTTTGTATTTTCAGCTAAATTTGCAAGGTCAATTATTGAAACCTCAAGCCACAGACGAGGATTATTTGTAAGTTTTAGTTCTTTAATATAATCAGCACACTTTTCTATCAAAAAAACAATCTGATGAGTTTCAAGTTTCGCGGCTTGTTCGTTCAAAGTCTTTAGTTGAACATCATTAGCCTGAGTAAGTTCAAAAGCGATTTCCGGACGGCAATTTTTCACAACAAGAACATTTTTCAGGTAATCCATAAGATTTGTCAAAATCTGAACAGGTTCATTCCCTGAGTTATAAATATTTTCTAAATCTTCGATAGCATTTTGAGGCTGAGAACTAATAATCTTATCAGTAAGTGCTGCTAAAACATCAAAAGACAAACGTCCTAAAAGATTGTTGATGTCATCTGTTGTAATCGCGTCTGCACCGTCAAGAACGCTTAGCTGATCCAATAATGCAATACTGTCACGCATACCGCCTGCAGAATTTTTAGCAATTGTAAATAAAGCGTCATCAGTTATATTAATCTTTTCGTTATCAGCGATATATCTTAAGTGTTTTACAATATCTTCCGTTGTAATACGTTTAAAATCAAAGCGCTGGCAGCGGCTTTTTATTGTATCTAAAACCTTATGAACTTCAGTTGTTGCAAGAATAAATATAACATTTTTCGGCGGTTCTTCAAGAGTTTTTAACAATGCATTAAAGGCCGTAGAAGAAAGCATATGGACTTCATCAATTATATAGATTTTATACCTGCTGTTGACAGGTGCATACATAACTTTTTCAAGAATATTTTGAGCATCCTCTACTTTTCTGTTACTTGCGGCATCAATTTCAATAACATCCATAGGAGTAGAATTTGTAATATCAATACAGTTTTCGCAAACTCCGCATGGTGAAATCGTAGGGCCTTCTTTACAGTTTAAAGATTTTGCAAAAATACGCGCAGTAGAAGTTTTACCTGTTCCTCTCGGGCCGGTAAATAAATATGCATGAGAAATTTTGTTAAGTTCTATTGCATTGGTCAAAGCCTTTTTAATATGCTCTTGACCGACAATTTCTTCAAGCCTTTGAGGTCTGTATTTTCTATATAATGGTACATATTTTTCATTCATGATAAAATTATTATAACAAAATTAAAAAAAAAGGACAATTCATGAATTTAATTAAACCCGAAAGATTAAAGGTTGGAGATACAATAGGGGTTTTAGCTACATCCGGAGCATATACGGGAAACAAAGACAGCATTTTACAGGCAGTAAACTATTTTGAAAAACGCGGATACAATATAGTTCTAAGTGAAAATATATTTTGCAAAGACAGATATCTTGCCGGAAATGATGAAAAAAGAGTTGAAGAATTGCATAAATTCTTTACCAATGACCATATAAAAGCAATAATTTGTCTCAGGGGAGGTTATGGTGCAATACGTCTTATAAATAAAATTGACTATACAATAATACGTAATAATCCCAAAATCTTTTGCGGCTACTCTGATGTTACAGCGTTGAACGCAATGTTTTTAAAAAGAGCAGGTTTAATAACTTTTTCAGGTCCTATGATACTTAGTGATTTTGCAAAAGAAACATGTAATGTTTATACATCACAAGAATTCTTCAGTGCTTTAACCAGTGATAGCTTAAGCTATAGAATTGACAAAATCTATAGAAAAGGTGATGCAAAAGGGATATTTTGGGGTGGCAATCTATCAACATTGGTTTCCTTATGCGGTCAAGACTTTATTCCGGATGAAAAATTTATATTTTTTACAGAGGATCTCAATGAACCTGTTTACAAAATTGACAAAATGTTTCAACAACTCATTAACATTGAAAAATTTTCAAAAAATATTCAAGCCCTTGTACTTGGTGATTTTATTGGATTAGATAATGATAACTGGTTTGAAGATTTAATTGATGAAATAGGTGACAAATTAAAAATCCCTGTTGTAAAGAAAAACGGAATAACCCATTTAAGCCGAAAAATTACAATACCTTATGGCGCAGAAACTATTTTAGAAAATGAAAAATTAACTTTTCTATAAATATTAAATTAAAATTAATAAAATATTCCCGCACATATTTTTGGGTTAAAATATAAAAAAGGTAGTAGATAGAAAAGGAAAAGACTATGTGGGATTATTCAGAAAAGGTTATAGATCACTACAGAAATCCAAGAAATGTCGGCAAAATTGATAATGCAGACGCAATAGGCCAAGCCGGTTCGCTTGCCTGCGGTGATTCTTTGAAAATATACTTAAAAATTAAAGATGGAATTGTTACTGATGCAAAATTTCAAACTTTCGGATGCGGCTCTGCTGTTGCAAGTTCCAGCATTCTAACTGAAATGATTATCGGCAAATCCATTGATAAAGTAAGAAAAATAACAAATAAAGATATAGCAGATCAGCTTGGCGGGCTGCCTCCTGAAAAAATGCACTGTTCGGTTATGGGCTATGAGGCTCTCGAAGATGCTTTAAGAAATTACGGAGATATGCAGGATTATCAGGATCTGGATGATTTGCGAGAACCTGAAAAAGCAGAAAAATTGGTTTGCACCTGCTTCAATGTAACAGAAAACATGATTTGGGATGCTATCAAACAAAACGGCTTAAAAACAGTAGAAGATATTACTAATTACACAAAAGCCGGCGGCGCCTGCGGAAAATGCAAAGGAATAATTCAGGATATAATTGATACTTATTATCACAAAGAGAAAAAAGAGGAAGAAAAATCTTCAACTCTAAGCCCGGCTCAAAAAATCCTGAAAATTAATAGTATCATAGAAAATCAGATTTCTCCTGAACTTAGAAAAGATGGTGGAGATATTACTCTAATTGATATTGATGGAAACCGAGTTATAGTAAAACTTCGCGGTAAATGTTCAGGATGTAAAAATTCACACCTAACTCTTAAAGCATTTGTTGAAACAACACTAAAAGATGCTGTAGACCCGCACATTGAAGTAATAGAGGTAGAATAATGGATAAAAAATTAATATATCTTGATAACAATGCAACAACACGCGTTGATGATAAAGTACTTGAAGCAATGCTGCCTTATCTAACTACAGAATATGCAAACCCTTCAAGCATTTATTCATTCGCAAAGAATGCAAACCATGCAGTAAAAGAAGCGCGTGGAAAACTTAAAGATTTTCTAAATGCGGCAAATGAGAAAGAAATTATTTTTACCTCCTGCGGTTCAGAAAGCGCTAATACTGCAATAAGAGGCGTTTTGAATATGAATAAAAACAAACGCCATATTATTACAACAAAAGTTGAGCACCCATGCGTATTAAATCTATACCAAACATTAGAAAAAGAAGGGTATTCCGTTGATTATATCGGCGTTAACGCAAATGGAGAACTTGATCTGGCACAACTTGAGGAAGCTGTTAACTACGACACTGCACTTGTTTCTATTATGTATGCAAATAACGAAACCGGTGTTATCTTCCCGATAGAAAAAATTTCTGAAATAGTTAAATCCAAGAATAAAGAAACAAAATTATTTGTAGATGCAGTTCAAGTTGCAGGCAAAATTCCAATAGATGTTCAGGCTGCAAATATTGATTTGCTTGGAATTTCAGGCCATAAATTTCATGCACCAAAGGGTGTTGGAGCACTTTATGTTAATTCAAAAACTGTAATAACTCCGCTTATTATCGGCGGCCATCAAGAACGAGGAAAACGTGCAGGAACAGAAAATGTTCCTTATATAGTCGGTCTTGGAAAAGCCGCTGAAATAGCAGCAGATCATTTGAAATATGAAGCAACTGAAGTTAAACGTTTGAGAGACAAACTCGAAGCAAATATATTGAAAAACGTCTTTAATGCAAGATTAAATACAGGTATTGCAAACCGTGTTCCAAACACAACCAATATAGGTTTTGAATATATTGAAGGCGAGTTAATTCTACTTCACTTAAGTGATTTAGGAATATGCGCAAGCTCTGGCAGTGCCTGCACATCAGGCTCATTAGAACCAAGCCATGTTCTGCGTGCTATGAATGTTCCATTCACTGCAATTCACGGAAGCATAAGACTATCACTTAGCAAATATACGACAGAAGATGAAATTGATTACGTCTCATCAGTATTCCCCGGTATTATAGAAAAACTCACGAATATTTCACCTTATCAGGATGAACTTACTGCACTGAAAAAATTAAAATCTTAATTAAGACTTTCAGGCAATAAAAATTTAGACTATACACTAAAGACCTAAGATTTTTTAAGAATTTTAGGTCTTTTTTAAATAACAATTCCGTAGAATAGTTTTTCATTATGTTCAACTTTATCCTGTGTCTAAGGAGTTGTTATGAAAAAACTTGTTATAATATCAGGAATAATAATATCGCTAAATTTTTGTGTATCAACAGCAGGAGCGCAAAGCAATTATTCTGCTGTACTCGGAAAAATTGAAAATGCTCTATACGGATTTCAGTATACAAATGACGATGACACAACAAGAGTCAACCGTATAGAAAAAACAGTTTACGGTCAGAACACCAGCAAAACAAATGCTCAAAAAATGGCAAACTTAAAGCAGGATTTGTCAGCAGATCTTTTTGGGCAGGAAATCGAACCCAAAGAAGATACATTCGCAGAGGAATCTGACAGCATAAAAGAAGATACAATTGTTCAGGCACCATCAACTGGCCCTGGAGTTGATTATCCTGCAATAAATGAACTTGAAATGCAGGTTTTCAAAAAAGAATTCAAAAAACAAGACTTGAATACACGTCTTGCTAACCTTGAAAAAAAAGCCTTTGGAAAAACTTTCTCAAATGAAGATTTTAGTACACGTGTAGACAGACTCCGCGCAGAATTAAAGCCTAAAAGCTTAATAGATAATGCTATTGCACAAAGCTCAAATGATTTTTACGATGACGAACCGATTGAGCTTGAAAGAAACTATGATTTAGCGCAATATGAATCACCAAATAAATTCGATTACGATGAATATAACGCACAACATTCTCCACAATATTACAAGCCAGAAAAACCAGCCAAAAAGGTTAATATTGCGTCTGTAGAAAAATCAATATTTAATCAGGCATACCCTCATGATGATATTAACAACAGACTTACAAGACTCGAATCAACCATGTTTGGAACAACCTTCACAAAAGATTCACCAGAAACTAGAATGAATAGAATTTCAAGCGCATACAGAGCTGCAAAATCAGCAAGCAAATACGATTCAAACAAGTTTTCACAAAACGCGATGACCGCAGTTCAAATAGGGACATTAATACTTATGGTGCTTGCCTGCATTTTATAAAACCTTATTTTTTAAGTTTTTCAGGATAAACGTTCCATTTTATCTTTGTGTTTTTTCTAAACCATGTAAGCTGGCGTTTTGCATAATTTCTTGAATTTTGTTTGAGCTTGTCAACCGCCTCTTCAAAAGAAAATTCGCCGTCAAGAAACTTTGTAATTTCCTGATAACCGATTGTATTCACAATATTATAAATGTGTCCGTGCTTTGCCAGCAGATTTTTTGTTTCTTCAACTAATCCATTTTCTATCATTATATCAACACGCTTGTTTATCCTGTCATAAAGAATTTCTCTCGGGAAATTTAATCCAAGCCAGTCAACATCGTATTGTGAACCTTCTGCAATACTTCTTGACTCAGAAATCGGCTTACCTGAAATTTTTATAATTTCAATCGTTCTGATAAGCTTTTTCTTATCATTTGCATAAATTTTATCAGCAGCATCACGATCCAATTTTTTTAATATATTATGCAAATCTTCTGATGAATACTCTTGAAGCTCTTTTCGCAAATCGTAATTCGGTTCAACTTCAGGCATAACATAATTTTCTAGCAAAAGCCTGAAATATAAACCTGTACCGCCTGCAATAATTGGAGTTTTCCCACGTTTAATTATATCTTCAATAATTCTGCGGGCTTCTGTGACATAAAGTCCTGCCGTATAATCAAACTCAGGTTCAACTATATCAATCATATAATGCGGAATTCCATGCATTTCTTCAACAGTAGGCTTTGCTGTCCCTATATCAAATCCTTTATACACAAGTCTTGAATCTGCAGAAATTATTTCACCGTTAATTTTATGCGCAAGCTCAACTGCATAAGCTGTTTTTCCGCTTGCAGTAGGGCCGACAACAGCTATAATTTTTTTATTACTGCTCGTCACTGCCATCGCCTTCATCCGCGAATACTGTTTCATCCCGCGCTTCTTTTATTCCCTCAATATTTTCAACTGGCTTGTTAAAATTTTCATCATAGTAAAGAAATAACAAAACCATTAAAAATACTGAATAATAAAAAAGAATTATACTCATAACAAGATATGTGAACGGGTTAATGAGTGCAAAAGTATTAATAAACAATAGCACAAAACCCAACATCCACATAGTAACAAAAAGCGATAGTGATTTAAAAAATGTTTTAAATAATTTTTTAACAGCCCGCCACAGCGCAACAATAGAATTTGGGGTATTATAAACAATTTCAGGAAACCACAACATAATCAGGAAAAATGCAGCAGACGAAATTAACATAAATAACATGCTCCATTTTCCGAAAAACATAATTTGTTCAGGAGTCAGTGAATCAACAAAAGCCATCATAGCCTGATCTGTAGTTTGATCTGCAGCAATAGACTGTAAGCTTTGAACAGAAGCAGCATCCAGAACTCCAATTGTATTAACGCCAACCAGATACACAATAATTGCAACAGCTATTTGAATAAAAAATAAAATAATATACATCCCGACAAAAGATAGAAAATATTTTCCAATACCGGCAGGAACAAGTTTTATTAAATTTAATGTAGCCTTTGCTCTGTCTTCATCAAGAACAAAAACTTTTTTTGAAAGATTAACAGCTTCTTTAATCATATAAAACCAGCCGGCACAAAAAGCACCTACCATACACAAAACCGTCACCGACGCCAGTATGAACTCCGGAAGCGTATCAACTGTATATTTAGAAAACAATGAATAAAAATTAATTATCCACATAAATAATATAAGAGGAATCGCAAGAATTATATTATCATTAGTTATTTTTATTGCTTTTTTAATCAAACTAAACATATATGTACATTACCTCAATAATTAAAATATTAAATAGAGTAAATACTATTTAACACTAACCGGTTCATCTAATTTTTTATTTGCATCAAGAGCAATTTTTCTTTTACGTCTTCTCATCAAATCAACAAAAGCCTCAAGACGGGTAATATAACCAGCCTTACCGGTCTGCTCATCCATAATCAGAGGAAGAATAGGAATATCACAATTTTCTCGCATCGCAGGAAAAATATTTTGTGACATAATCTCAGGCATACATGTAAATGGGCTAATATGAATAATTCCATCTATACCGCGTTCATCAGCATAAGCAACGTCAGAAACACATTCAAGAGAATCGCCGCCGATATCACGCATTAAATAAGGTTTTGCCATTCTAAAAGCTCTTTGAAGATGAGTCTCACCCTTTCTGAAAATTTTTGGAATTATTGCATCTTTTAAAAAGCTGCTGATTGTCAGGCTTCTTCTTGTCTGAACACCCATTCTGCCTAATTCTTTTTCTATATCCTGATTTGAAAAAGTATCACATACAAGGTAAATTTCTCCTGTTAAATCAACATGCAGCACCTCTCTTTTAGGATCAATTTCAGTTTTTTCTATTTCTGCAAACGCTTCTTTTTTAGCTTTTTTAAGCTGCCTTGAATTATCCGCATCTTTAATCATTTCAAGTGCTTTCATATAATGTTTTTCAGCCTCGCCATGGTGAATTTCTCTTGCTCTATAATATGACAATTTATTAACCAAATCATCCAGAACAAAAACCTTTTTAATTGCAAAAATAATGCAGCGAAGAAACAGAATCGGATCATTTTTGCCGCTAATACGTTTTAAAAAGTCATACATACCTTTAATACCATCATACAGGGTAAGTTCAATATATTTAGTATCGTAACCTAAATCAATCAGCGCGTTATGAATACAATTTCCGTATTCACCCAAACGACAGCACCCAGGAGACGAAATCATTGCAACATAATCGGTTCCGCCTTCAATTGCTTCAATAAAGTTTCCAAGAATAAGCTTATACGGAAGACAAATTGCCTCAGGGGAATGTTTTGTGCCCAAGGATAATGTTTTTTTGCTGGTATAAGGGGGAATAAAAGGTTCTACACCAACTTTTTTCAAAGCTGCAGACCAGGCTACATATATTGTTCCCATATGCGGGAAAGCTACTTTTATTTTTTTCTTTTCTTTTGACATGTCAGTTTCTCTTTTTTTTTACTTGATTGTACTTTTTACTTTTACTGTTGAATAAATTTTAAATCCGGATGACGCGCAGCATTAGTCTCATCAACACGTTTAACCGGTGTAGTATGAGGAGCTGAAATCAATTTTTCAGGGTTTGTTTTTGCATCCTGCGCAATTTTTAACATCACGTTTACAAAATCGTCTAATCTTTCTTTATTTTCAGACTCGGTAGGTTCAATCATGATTGCTTCATGCACGATTAATGGGAAATAAACTGTTGGAGGATGAGTATTTTCATCCATAAGACTTTTAGCAATATTTAATGTTGAAACCCCGTTTTCTTTTTGCTTGTCGCCTGAAAGCACAAATTCATGCATACAAGGTTCATCATATGGCAATAAATATGCCTCTTTTAATTTTTCCTTGAGATAATTAGCATTAAGCACAGCATCTTCGCTTGCACGCTTAAGATTTTTACCCATCATAAGAATATACGCATAAGCCTTCACAAGTACGGAAAAATTTCCATAAAAACCTTTGACATTACCGATAGAATGAGAAAGATTATATTTTCTGAAATATTTTTTACCGTTAAAATCTACTACAGGCACAGGTAAAAACTCTTTTAAGGCTTCAACAACCGCAACAGGACCAGCTCCCGGGCCGCCGCCTCCATGAGGAGTTGCAAATGTTTTGTGCAGGTTTAAATGAACAACATCAAATCCCATTAATTTTGGATTAGTATATCCCATAACAGCATTGAAATTCGCACCATCATAATAAAGTAATGAGCCGTTTTTATGCATTAAATCAGAAATTTCAAGAACATTTTCCTCAAAAATACCAAGTGTATTCGGGTTAGTCATCATAATTGCAGCAACATCGTCATTCAATAAAGATTTTAAAGCCTCAACATCAACCTGCCCTTTTTCATTGGAAGCAACATGAACTATATCAAAGCCGCACGCATGAGCACTTGCTGGATTTGTACCATGCGCAGAATCTGGAATTATAACCTTAGTTCGTTTTTCACCTTTAACCTCAAAATACTTTTTGATAATCATCATGCCGGTAAGTTCGCCATGAGCACCTGCAGCAGGCTGTAAAGTTACAGCATCCATGCCGGTAACTTCTTTTAATGCTTCCTGCAATTTATACATTAACTCCAGTGCGCCCTGACAATCTTCATCGTCAGCCAGAGGATGAAGGCACGTAAAACCTTCCAGATTGCCCAGAAGTTCATTAACTTTTGGGTTATATTTCATAGTGCAGGAACCTAAAGGATAAAAACCTTTTTCAATGCAGAAATTTTTATCTGAAAGTTCTTTATAATGTCTCAAAACTTCTAACTCACTTAACTGAGGAAGATTAACAGGAGATTTTCTCAAAAATTTTTCGTCAAAAAAAGACAAATTTTCAGTCTCATCAGACAAATTTATCCCTGAAACGCCGTTGCTTTTTTCAAAAATAGTTTTCATATTTATCTAAATTATCCCCTGCTTTTTTAAGTCTCTTTTAATTTTGTCCAAACCTGATTGAATTATGCGCGAAATTCTTGATTGTGAAATATTGAATTCTTCTGAAATTTCACGCAGCTTTTTCTCCTTAAAAAACTTATATTCAATAAGTTCTCTTTCACGTGGCGGAAGCTTTTTCATAGATTCAAGAATTTCTGCCTTGAGTTCAGACAGTTCAATGCATTCTTCCGGAGTTCTATCTTCTGCCTTAATCTGAGTAGGAACTTCAGCCTCTTGCATTTCATCTATTGAAAGAATTGTTTTGTAAACTTCTACCCTCAAGTCATTGTTCTCTTCATCAGAAGTCTGCTGACGTCTGTTTTTCAAAGTATACCACTTATAACGGCGTCTAACTTCATTTCTTATAGCCCATTTGATTGCAGTCGAAAGATATGTGTTATTAAAATTTTCCGGAGAATTATTTTTAAACAGAATATAAAGTGTGTGATTCCCGATATTAACCAATTCAGGTAATTCTATCAGGTGAGAAGTGGAAAATTTTTGATACTCTACTTTTGCAATAGTTTCAATTAATTCTTTGTAATCCCTTAAATTAACTTTTTGTTGAACATTATCTTTTGCCGGCATAACTATAACACTTTTATCCTATTCAATATAAAAACATTTCCCACATCAACATAATAACAAAAAAAAATATAGAATACCAGCTAATGTAATTTTCCTTAACATATTTTATTCTTTGTAAAAACAAGAAAAGGAGAGAATATGAAAGCGTTATTTTGTACGGATGGTTCTAAAATAAGTTTTAAAGCACTAAAAAATTTTTCAGGGTGGCAGAAAGAAGCAATAATTGATGTAATTTGTATAATCGACTGGACATTTTTACCTGATGAAGTGAGCATTGAAGAGGATGGATTTGCAAATTCCTGCGCAAATGTTGCTGACAGCATTCTCGATTATGCAGAAAAAGAAATTAAATCATTAAATATGAATTTAGGAAGAAAAATAAAACACTGCGGTTCTGCAATGGATAGTATCATAGAGCAGCTAAAATCCGAATATTATGACGTTGTACTTATGGGTTCACACGGGAAAAAAGGAATACAAAAATGGCTCGGTTCAGTATCACAGGAAGTTGTAAACAGCAGCAAAAATAATGCTTATGTCACCAAAGAAGAAAATGCTAAAAGAAAAATTTTATTAACAACAGATGGTTCAGCGTATTCTTATGAGGTGATTAGACAAGCAATAAATCATCTATGCATAGAAGACAAGGAAATATATACCTGCACCGTAAATGAAGATCCTGATTTGTTATTTTTAGAAGGAACACTTGATACTAACTGGCTTCTTGAGATAGAAAAACAGCAAAATATATTTGCGGCAAAAGCCTTAAAAACAATAGAATCAATTCTTGAAGAAAACGGTTTAAAAAGTTTGGAAAATGCAATACTCTCAGGAAATCCTACTCAAAAAATTCTCGATTTTATAAAAGCAAGAGAAATAGATTTGGTTGTTATAGGAGAACGAAAAAAGAGTAAAATGGATAAATTCCTAAGCGGTTCAATCAGCCGACGAATTCTTGAAAACGCGAAAAGTGATGTTTTAATTATCAAGGAAAGTTAAAAAATTGACTGCGTAAGAATTAAATGTAATAATCACTATATGTTTAAGTATTATGGCAAATATGCACCATACTTATTTTTACTTCCGGCGGGAGTTGTTCTGCTGATATTCTTTTTTATCCCATTTTTTCAAACATTCGGCCTAAGCTTTTTTGACTACTCATCAAGCATTTACAACCCGCAATTTATAGGGTGGCAAAATTATACAAAACTCTTCCATAGTGCAATTTTTTATAAAGTTCTATGGAATACATTCATATATCTTTTTGTTGCAGTTCCTATACTTGCGATATTTCCACTGTTTCTTGCAATACTTATTAATCAGAAAATCAGAGGCGTTACTTTATACAAAATTCTAATTTATTTACCTGTAATTGTTTCGATAGTAGTTGCTGCTATAGCGTTCAAATGGCTTTATGCTGATCAGGGAATCTTAAATTACATAGTAACAAGTTTAGGTTTTAAGCCCATAGGCTGGCTTACAGATCCTAAATACGCTTTGTATTCGGTAATTATTGTAACAATCTGGAAAGGGATTGGTTATTACATGATAATCTATCTTGCGGCGTTAATGAGTGTTCCAAAAGAACTATACGAAGCCTGCGATATTGACGGTGCAAATTTTCTAACAAAACACCTAACAGTAACCGTACCGCATATAATGCCTACTATTGCACTTGTTACCACAATTAGCGCAATATCTGCAATGAAAGTTTTTGCAGAAATTTATGTTATGACAAAAGGCGGGCCACTGAATTCCAGCAAAACCATAGTTTATTACATTTATGAAAGAGCATTTGAGAATCTTGATTTAGGATTTGCATCAGCAATGGCGGTTGTGCTTTTGATAATAGTAATGTTATTTTCACTTGTTAACATTTTTGGATTTGAAAGGAACAAGTACCAGATATGATAAGGAAATTTATAGAAAAATTTACAACACATGCAATATTGATATTTGTTTCACTGCTGTCAATATTTCCTTTTATCTGGCTAATTTCTACATCACTCAAGGGAAATAGTGAAAATATTTTTGCCTATCCGCCGCAAATTATACCCGCAGATTTTACCTGGGCAAATTATTCAGGAGTTTGGGATAAAGTTGACTTTATCAGATATTTTGTAAACAGCATGGTTGTTGCGGGTGGAACTGTTTTATTAAACCTTGTTCTATCTGCAATGGCTGGATATCCGCTTGCGAGAATGGAGTTTAAGGGTAAAAAAATCACATTTTTTGCAATACTTGCAACAATAATGATTCCGTTTCAGGCAATTATGTTACCTGTGTATCTTATAACTTTAAAATTACACCTTGTTGACAGCGTAAATGATATTGCTGGCTTTATCGGGCTTATAATGCCATTTGCAGTAAGCGCTTTTGGAATATTTCTTATGCGTCAGGCGTTTTTGGGAATTCCTAAAGAAATGGAAGAGGCTGCAATTGTTGACGGGTGCAATGTTTTTCAGGTATTTACAAAAGTCTTAATCCCTATGGTAAAACCGTCTTTAGCAGTACTTGCGATTTTTACTTTCATTGGTTCATGGGGAGAATTCTTATGGCCGAGCATTGTACTTACCAAAGAAACAATGTACACGCTTCCTGTAGGTGTTAATAACTTACAGGGAATGTTCAGTTCTAACTGGAGATTTATTGCTGCAGGTTCAATTCTTTCAACAATTCCAATCTTAATATTTTTCCTTGCAATGCAAAGGTACTTTATATCGGGAGAAAACGAAGGAGCTGTTAAGGGGTAACTTCACTAAACTCATCAACAGGCGGAATACGTACGGTGTCACGTTCAAAATCACTGACATCTGTAATTCCTTCTTCAATATCTTCTTCAAATATTTTTGCAGAAGCGCATGTACTGAAATTTTTTATAATTGCATTGTCTAATTCTTCAGTTGCAACGAGTTTGCCATGGACATATGTTACACTGCCTGATTCATCTTTAGGAGTAATTTCATTCAACTCCTCAACGAGCGTTTTGGAATCAGTACCGGCAAGAATTGTTCTTGTGACATCATTCATAACATCAAAAACATACATTTGACGATTAGTAGCACCGTCGCTGTTAGTAATTAAACTGGTTGCTTTTTCAAGTTCATCAAGAGATTCTTTATAGTATTTCAAATGTCTTAAAAGAATTGCTAAATTATAGTGTGCTTCATATTGCATAGGAGAAAGTTCAATTGCCTTACAGTAATTCATCCCTGCTTCATGATAATTCCCTAGCAAATGATAAGTCAGCGCAAGATTATATCTCGCATCATAATCTTTTTTGAGAATTTTAACAGCATTTTCATACGCATCAAGGGCTTTTAAAAGATAAATTCTTTTGATGTCCCACTCATCACCGCTATAAACTGATTTTTGCTTATAAGCAACTCCCATATTATAATACGCAAGGCCTCGATTAGTTTTTGTACTCCTTCTATTATTAAATATAAAAGGAATGGATAGCAATCTTCTTTTCACATTAATAATTGCATTATATTGATCAATAGCCCCGTCAAAATCACCGAGTTTTTCTGTTGAAATTATACCGTAATTCATTCTTGCAACCATAAATTTAGGATTAAACCTGATTGCCTGTTCATAAGCATCAACAGCAGAGTAATAATCTTCATAAGCAACGTAAATATTTCCAAGATTATACCATGCAGTATAGTGGCCAGGATATAATTTTACAGCGCGAAGGTAATAATCAATAGCTTTCTGCAATTTCCATTTTTTATATGCTTTATCGCCTTTGTGCACATAATACATTCCACGAATTTTATCAAACTGAGTATGATAAAATTCCGGAAACAAATATACGCTTCCGCCGATTGCAGCAAGTATTAAAAGTGTAAATAAACCTGAAAAAAACTTTTTCAATTGCTTACCTCATAGCCTTATAATATACTGATTTTCAAAGTAATGCAACCATTTTTTAGATGATAAATGTTACAAACTCTTAACATTATATTATAAAACAAGCAATTAATAAAAACTGAAATTGTTTATATAAATAAGGTAAGGTTAGATAAATTAAATTGGAGGTTAGGTTATGTCAGGCTACAATATGGCAGCAGGTATGTACGGAATGTTTCCAAACATATATAATAACCAGGTCGCATTAAATGATTTAAGCGGCTTAGACTTCTATTCACCAATTGGCAATATGATGATGGGTATGAACGGAAGTATTTTCCCTGGAATGGGTTATATGATGCCTTTTGGTGGAAATTATCAAAACTATTACAAAAATTACGATCAGTATAACCAATTCATGATAGACAGTCAGGTTCGTCAACGACAGAGAATGCGTGATGCTGATTTGAGATTAAATTCTCCACAGGAAGGTCTTGAAAAACATGCAACAGTTCTCAGAGAAAAAATTGCTCAGGATGAACAGCAGCAAATATTACCGGCGTTCAAATCATACTTAAAAAGTGTAAAAGAGTTATACGGCGAAGGTGCAACTTATGAAGAAATAAAAAACCGTGCGATGAAAACATATCACGATTTATATCACACGTCAGTGACAGATGATATCAGAAAACACGGCAAAGATTCGTACACACAAGGTTTGTTCCAAACATTAACATTTGGTTTGGCAGATAATAAAACAGCAGAAGAAAACATTTCAGAATTAACCGGCGAACCAGTTAGCAGATGGGAACAAGCAAAGAAAATTGCAGGTAATGCAACAGGTGGTGCATTAATAGGTGTAGGTAGCGCAATTACAGCAAACTGCATCTGGAAAAACAAAGGACCAATCGCAAAAGCGATTTTCAGAGTACCGGTATTAGCAGCAATAGGCGGTATAGCAGCAAGTATAATGGCATTCACCAGCAACAATACAAACAAAGACTCTAAAACTCATTAAATTATAAATAGTGTGTGACAAATGTGTGTGTAGAGGTTGAAAAATTCAACCTCTTTTTTTTATTTATTTAATCCATTCTTCATGAGATATTTCTCTATGCAGATAATCCATATTGCCATGTTTAATTACCCAAATAGCGCAAGCACCACCAGAAGTCCAGTTAGAAGCGGGATTTTGAATAGAACAATTACCTTCACTAACCCACCACAAATCATAGCCTGTTATCATAGGCCTATCTGCACGCGGAAATAACATAAATACATCTTTTCCAAGCATATTTGGTCCTTTTTGTCCATTAATATCAACATTTATACCAATATTAAATGAGTCTGTAGCGTCTGGTTCAACAATACCAAACTGAATTAATGTGCCGTTACTCAATGAGTAGACATCTCCTTTACTAGGATGTAATATAGCACTATGATTATCCTCGCCATTAAGATTTTTAATTGTTTTGTACTGGTTAACTACTCCTGTAAACTTTAAATATTTTGAAAATATATTATATATTTGTTTTGAAGCCTCCTTGCTTGATGTTGTTGGAAGTCCCCAATCTTTGCTATATCCACCCATATCATCAGAAGCGCGAACATAAGCTTGCGACAATATAGAATAAGTTTGTTTAAACTGATTTAACCAGACTATTTCTTGATATTTTGCAATTAATGTCGGAAGAGTTACAGCTGCAACGACACCAATAATACCCAAAGTTATTAAAACTTCTGCTAGAGTAAAAGCTTTTGATTTAATCAAATTTTGCCTCCCATAATAGAGATGTACTACATCACTATTATAGCAGATGTTTTTATTTTGACAATAGGCAACGATAGACTTTACGCCTGTGCCCCCCCCCCCGTAAAATACTCTAATTAATTCTTTCATGCTCTCTCCTTTATTTATCTACATTTTATAATTTTGTAAAATTTAACTCAAAGAGGCGATTTAACACCGCCTCTTTGCATTAAAGGCCTATGACTCTCTTACAATGTCATATGCAACATCTGCTGTAATATTGCCTTTTTCGCCAAACGCAACATTGCGTGTCTTAAATCTATCACGAATTTTTTCAGCAGCCTCTTGCGCATTTATATCATAATCAGAAAGCTTTGTTCTCATACCTATAGAATTAAAGAATTTTTCTATTTCTGATATTGCAATATCAGCAGCTTTCAAATCAACCGGCTCATTTATTCCAAACACCTCTCTTGCAAGTTTAGCAAGCTTTTTAGATTTAGAAATCTTTTGATTTTTCAAAAGTCTCGGATGAATAATAGCTAAGCTTTGACCATGGTCTACACCATAAAATGCAGTTAATTCATGACCTATCATATGTGTCGCCCAATCCTGCGGAACACCAAGCGATATCCAGTAGTTCAATCCGCAGGTTGCACACCAGAAAATATTTGCCCTGGCTTCATAATCCTGAGGATTGGCAATAACTTTTGGCGCCTCTTCAACCAAAGTTTTCAAAATTCCTAAAGCCCAGTAATCTTGCAATGGAGAATTAACTTCATAAGTACAGTACTGCTCCATTACATGAACAAAAGTATCTACAATACCATTTATAGTTTGCTTTGTAGGAAGTGAAAATGTTACCTGCGGATCAATAATTGAAAACTGCGGATAAACACAATCAGCGTGAAATGGAAGCTTTTCATTTGTGGATAATCTTGATATAACACCGCCATTATTCATTTCAGAACCGGTTGCAGGAAGTGTTATTACATCAGCAAGAGGAACAGCATCGACTGCAACATTGCCTTCTACCATAAAATATTCATATGCATCTTTTTCGCCAAAATACTTTGAAGCAGCGGCAATAAATTTAGTACCGTCAAGAGTTGAGCCGCCGCCAACGGCCAAGAGAAAATCTACATTTTCTTTTTTTACTATTTCTACAGCTTTCATCAAAGTTTCATACTTTGGATTAGGTTCAATTCCGCCAAATTCTAAAACATCATAACCTTCAAGAGCTTTTTTAACCTGCTCATATACTCCATTTTTCTTTATTGAGCCGCCTCCATAAGTCATTAAAATCTTTTTTGATTTATCAATATGTTTAGAAAGCTCAGCTATAGTTCCTTTCCCAAAAATCACACGTGTGGGACAATAAAATTCAAAATTATTCATATGCATCTCCTTCTTATTTCGTGTATATTAATAATACATTTTTATTTCAAAATTGTAAAGGTCAAAATATGAATTATAAATATCACTATCAAACAGAAATAGGTAAAATATATATAGCAGAAAACGGAAACGAAATAAATTTTGTAACATTCGATAAAACTAAAATTCCAAAAGAATATAAAGAGCTGGAAACACAAAACATCAAAAAATGTTATAACGAAATTCATGAATATTTAAATGCCAGAAGAAAAACATTTACAATAAATATAAACCCATCAGGAACAGCTTTTCAAAAAAAAGTATGGAAGGAATTAATCAAAATCCCATATGGAAACACAGTGACATACAAAGATATTGCAAAATCAATCGGTAATGAACAAGCCTGCAGAGCTGTTGGAATGGCAAATAACAAAAATCCAATTGCAATAATAGTTCCCTGCCATAGAGTAATAGGTAAAAACGGAGATTTAACCGGCTATGCTGGAGGTTTAGGGATAAAAAAACAACTTTTAGACTTAGAATACTCAAATAAATCTTTACAAACTCCAAATAATTAATATGCTTTTGATATAATAAATTGGTTAATGAGGAGGAGAGCATGGAATTAATCAATTCAATACTAGGATTACTAATCAAATTTATAGAACATGTGATTACAACAATGGGTCCGTGGGGAATAAGCCTATTAATGGCAATAGAATCCTGCAATATTCCATTACCAAGCGAAGCGGTATTGCCTTTTGCAGGCTATATTGTAAGCAAGGGCGAAATGAATTTTCATATAGCAGCACTTGCAGGAGCATTTGGTTGTGTACTAGGCTCAATACCTTCTTATTATCTTGGTTACTTCGGCGGCAGAAAGTTTGTTGAAAAATATGGGAAATATTTTCTCATCTCACATAAAGATCTAGAAGAGGCCGACAAATGGGTAGAAAAGTATGGCGACTGGGCATTTTTCTTATGCAGAATGCTTCCTGTTGTAAGAACTTTTATCTCACTTCCTGCAGGAATTTTAAAAGCAAGAAAAAGAGTATTTTTCACATTGACATTCCTCGGCTCCTTAGTATGGAGTTATGCTCTTGTATATGTAGGATTAAAAATGGGACAAAACCTAGAAGCATTCAAACATATTTGGCATAAATTTGATATTGCTATCGTTTTAGTATTTGGAATTCTTGGAATAATATATATCTACAAACACATAAAGCACTTAAAAGAGTCATAATTCACTTTTTTTATAAAATAGTATTCCATCTTTATCAATACTAGATTTTAAACTATCATTAGCAAGAATTTTATAGTCAACAACGTCGAATTTATATGGTGTTGGCAATTCATCAAGTTCTGCAGCAATCTAAAAAAGTGCTTTCCGCACCAACTCTAAGCAAACCTCAAAAGTTTGAATTAGAGGCATATGAATAAGAATATTAAAATACGCCAAGACAGCATCAGAATAATACTAAAAAAGCTATGTTAAAAGGATTCTGCGGGATGAAAAATTAATACTTTAAGCCTTGTTGGATTAAATACTGATATTATAATTAGTACATCAAATGGATATAATATGTACATGAATTTTACTCATTTGTATCTGTATTCTGTTGAGGAGAAGTTTGTTGCAATTTGTACAATTTCTTTAATAATCTTGGTTTCTTTACCAGTTCAACCCATAACTCGGCATTACTATTTGGAGCTATTGCCTGATATTCTATTTCATAATCTTGATATGAGTAACTTGAAACAGGTTTACCCTCTTTATCGTAAGTCATTCCAGCTTTAGTTGCTATTGTATTATTTGAATAATCTACAATATATTGAGATAAACCGTATTCAATCTTACTATTAGTCGCTTTTTCCAAGTCTTTATATATGCCATTACCCTCATATTTAGTCCAGAAAACACGTTTGTTGTAATTCATATATCCCTGATTATCAACATATATTTTTATACTATCTTTGTCTATAAAATTATTATCATCTACTTGTACCCATGAAGCACCAAAACAAGATGCAACTGTAATATTTAATATAATCAATAATAAGATAATAAACTTCTTCATATCCACTCCTTTTATAGACATATTATCATAAACATGTTTATACCAAAATTATTACAGGCTCAAGTTAGTAAATACTAACCATTATGATTTAACTGCCTTGATATATATGGTATATATATTTTAGTTGTTTCTGTGGAACTAGTGCTTTACGACATTTCATAAATAGAAATAAAGAATAAAAAAATACTTAATACTGTGGATATAATCGTTTTGCCATCAGACTTGATTCCCAAAGTTAAAAAGAGAGATACCCCCCCCCTTAATCTAAAATAACGAACCTCTAAATTATTTCCAGTATCCTATAAGATGAAATACTGAAAAAATGTTAAAAATGGGGCGGATGATAGGACTTTGTTCGAACTCTTTAACAAAACTTTACAACCCGTTTTATCATCTCCACAAATAATTATCCTTTATTCGGAAATAGAAAATTATATTAACGGGGTTGAAAAATAAAAATAGATAATTTATAATAGAAACACAGGGTGGTAGTTTCTCAAGCTACCAGATGCCTTGTAGAAAGTCTAACGGTTCTTATCTATTAAGATGAGAGCCGCTTTTTAATACGCATAAAATCAAAAAGATTAAAAATAATGCTAAATTGAAATTATCCATATTGACCACCTTTCTAGTCGGGAACTAACCCGAAAGTCTAATTAAAAATGTCAGTCAGTTTCCATAGAAAAGGCATCTTTTACCCTGTGTTGAATTATTCAATGTTCAAATTGATTTATTTCTAAAAATCATTATACAATAAATATGTTAATAAAAAGATGTGAAATCGATGGAATTACTGTTGATATAGAAATAGAGGACAGTGAATCAACTAAGGAAGAACAAAGTTTAGCTTTAATGAATTTATTGAAATTTTTAGTTGAAGGTCACATTGATAATTTAGTGAAAAATAATGCTCCAAATGAAGATATAAAAAGTTATAAAGAATTATTAGAACTAATCAATAATTATCTGGGATATAAACAACAACTTTAAAGAGTTCGAATCCCATTAGAGGTTACTACATTTTTTCAAAAATGCTCGAACTCTGAAATTCAATATTTGCAACAAAAAAGACCCATCTGGGTCTATTCTCAAAAATGGGGCGGTAAATGGGTTGATTTCCGAACCCCACTTTACAAATATAATTATTAGCATAGACAAGGAAATAAGTCAAGTTTTGATACAAAAGATACAAAGATTAATTGCCACATAATTTGAAACAATAAAAAAGCCCTCGTAAACACGAGAGCTTAAACCTGACAACAAAAAGGAGTAAAAGAAGAACTTATTTATAATCTTTCAAAATACCATCTTACCTTATTTCTGATAAAATTACCGACCTTATTTTTTTCAATTTCCGGATATGGCGGCATGTAAACAATATCAATTTTCCCATAACTTGATGTATTCCGATGCGATTGTCCAAATTCATAATGGGTTAATACTGTTTTGTTTGTAATTGCAATATTATATTTTTTACAAAGTTCTGCAACTAACTTGAAAGTGGCTTCACACTGTTTTTTTGTTAAAGGATATTCGCCAACATTGTTTTTATCTTTGAACCCATACATGCCGCACATTGATACACCAATTGTACCAGTATTACCGCCCCCACAATGTTGAGCATATTTTCCATCATTGCAATTTTCGTTATCTTCAGGAGTATATTTTCCTGCAATTACAATGCCATCTTTATTGACTAAATAATGATAATGTTCATAATCTGTATTATTGGGCTGATTTGTGCCGGCAGTCCAATGAATTACAACCTTTTTCATGTTCTTCCCTTTCTAAATCTTTTATCCTATGATTAGCAACATTCATTTGTTCCTCAAGAACAGCTTCACTTTTTTCTAATTTATAAACTCTAGTTATAAAATTGTTATGTTTTTCGAGCTTTTTATCCTGTTCGTCAAACTTATAATTTACTAAATCCTTAAATCCCTCTAACTTTCCAATGTAAATACCTATTGCAATAAGATTGATTACAAATCCAACAACAGCCACTACAATAGAAATAACTGCTACTAAAGTTGCTAACACTCCTCTTTCCCCCAACCACAAAACTTCTGAAAATTATCGACAGAATGAAACATAACCCATCTGCGGAATGCTCCAACATCACCAACCTCAAGCAAACGTTCAAAAACTTTATCTGCAAAATATCTATCATTATCAACATAATGATGGTTTTCGCATAGAACATCATGAACTAAAGCAGCAACTTTAAATTCAATATTCTCTTTAGAGCCAATAAGCCGCCAGAAAATTCTTGCAATACTTGCTCCGTCATAGTCATATCCGGCATTGATAGTAAAAGTGTACGTTTTATTTTTTATCTTATCTATTAAGCAGACATCAACAGTATTCTTTAAAAATAGCGGTTTTTTCTTTGCAGCTTTAATTTCTGCTTTAGACATAACTTTGTTGTTGATTTCTTTGTTACCAATATCAGGAACTGATGAAAAACCAACACGACAAATACTATCATCCTGCCAAGCTATGTATTCTTTACCTTTGTAATGAAAGCGTGGCAGAGCATCAAAACACTCAATGCACATTATAAATCTCCTCTACAATTTAATATTTATGTAAAATGCTATTCCCCTACTGCTGTTCATCTGGTACGGCATAATTAAGAACTTTACCGTTGACATTGATATTGATTGTAAAAAAGGTGAAATGGTTTTTTATGCCTTGTTTGCTTCCTTTTTCTTGTGGCTGCTTTTGAATATTTGCCGTAAAATATGACTGATTGTTTTCCACGTCCTGTTTAGGTATAGCCTTATCAGCATCAGCAGCAAAAACACTTTCAGTGCAAAAAAATAAGAATGCCAATAAAATTACTAATTTCTTCATAATATATCTCCTTTGCTTTATTCAACGTATTCCAAATATCTATCCATATTTTTAGTCATGAACTGATCTAAAATATCAAACTCAAAATGCTGCTTTAAGTTTAATTTCTGCATTAAATCAGCATTCAAATATGCGGTTACAACTTCATCTTCCATATCCATAATTACCGCTATTGATTTTGCCTTCTCGATTTTTTGAGAAAATAAATCTTGCAGCCATTCTCCGGCTTTTTGTTTTTTACTTTTAAAATGTACAATTCTAGCCATATCATATCCTTTTTAAATAAAATATCCGCAGCCCAATTACCCAACCAACCCAACCAAACTTATTAAACTGCAGGAGTATAGGTTTCAAAGATTTCTATAATTTCAGCTTCTGTTTTTCCCAAAGGCAAAGCAGTCAAGAAAGGCTGAATTATTCCATAATAAACGTGGTTACA